>CAYXKD010000003.1:0-98373 GCA_964464625.1 uncultured Syntrophomonadaceae bacterium | reverse complement strand
TGGAGATGATGCCCCGGGGGCAGGTTCTCGTCACATTTCTGCACCCTGCCGCCCCCGCCAACCATGACATGGTGAACAAACTTGTGGATCAGGGGGTAACAGGACTGACCCTGGAAGGCATTCCCCGGATCTCCCGGGCGCAGTCCATGGATGCCCTGACCTCCATGAGCACCGTTGCCGGCTACAAATCAGTGCTCATGGCCGCTAACCGCATTTCCAGGTTTTTGCCCATGATCGGCTCGGCGGTAGGGATGATCAAGCCGGCAAATGTGCTTGTTCTTGGCACCGGCGTGGCCGGACTGCAAGCAGTAGCCACGGCTAAAAGGCTTGGCGCCGTTGTTACCGCTGTTGATATCCGCCCCGATGCCTTGGAGCATGCCAAAAGCCTGGGAGCTAAGGTTGTCGATACAGGCG
Source organism: uncultured Syntrophomonadaceae bacterium (assembly GCA_964464625.1). GTDB lineage: Bacteria > Bacillota > Dethiobacteria > DTU022 > DTU022 > JAAZIN01. The sequence continues at coordinate 97,959 of CAYXKD010000003.1, read as the reverse complement.
TTCCCGAGGAAGTAGCCCTGGGCGAAGGCGGCTACGCCAGACATCTGCCGCAGGAATGGCTGCTCAAAGAGCGGGAAGCCATTGCCGAAACCGTTGCCGCCTCGGATATCATCGTCTCCATGGCACTTGTTCCTGGCAAACTGGCGCCTATACTGCTCACAGAAAAAATGGTCCAGTCGATGAACCCGGGATCAGCCATCATTGATGTGGCCATTGACCAGGGCGGCAACTGCGAGCTTACCCAGGGCGGCGAGATCATCGAAAGATACGGCGTGAGCATTGAAGGCACCAAAAACATCCCCGGGCTGATCCCGGCCAGCTCCACGCTCATGCTTGCCAGAAACATCTACAACTACATTGCCTATTTCATCAAGGATGGTCGCATCGAACTTGATCTGGAAGATGAGATCATTGCCTCCTCCATTGTCAGCAAAGAAGGCAAGCTTTTACATGCCGGAGCCAGAGAAGCAATGGGCCTCGATTAATCACGCGGGAAAGGTTGAATGCATAAAAATGAACCCCCTTTTATTAATTGCTATTTTTATCCTTGCCGCTGTGCTGGGATACAAAGTGATCAAAGAGGTGCCCTCGCTGCTGCACACCCCCCTTATGTCTGGCACCAACGCCATCTCCGGGGTCACTATCCTGGGCTCACTTGTCTCCACCGCTGCGGCAGCAGCTGTGGGAAGCCGCCTGCTCGGTTTTCTGGCTATCATGTTGGCTTCTATTAACCTTGTGGGCGGTTTTGTAGTCACAGACCGGATGCTTAAAATGTTCAAACAGTAGAGAGGAGGACCACCTATGCAGCAACAAATCTATATTGCTGTTTCCATCATACTCGGCGCGCTGGTCCTCCTGGGAATCAGGTGGATGAGCTCGCCAAAAAGCGCCGTCTGGGGGAACCGCCTTAGTGCCCTGAGTATGTTTGCTGCTGTAATCCTTGTATTGTGGTCCCAGGATATTATAAGCCTCCCCCTTCTCTGGGCAGCTGTGGCCCTGGGCAGCCTCATGGGCTACTTCCTGGCTTTAAAAGCAACAATGCTGAAGATGCCCCAGATGATAGCGCTGCTCAACGGCCTGGGCGGCGGCGCCTCGGCTCTGGTGGCTTTGATTGAAATATTGGATAAATATGCTGCCATGGAGCTTTTCAACCAGGTCAGCAGCCAGCTGGCGCTTATCGTCGGCGGCATTACCTTAAGCGGCAGCATCATCGCCGCTTTAAAGCTGGACCGGCGGATCGCCCAGCAGCCGGTTATCTTAAAAGGACACAGATTTTTGGCCAACGGGACCATCGCGTTGATGTTAATACTTGCTGTAGGCGCTCTTTTCACTGGCCTGGTGCCCGCTGCAACACTTTCCATTGCTGTTGTAATCTTTGCCCTGCTCTACGGGGTCCTCTTTGCCATCCGTGTTGGCGGTGCTGATATGCCTATCACCATCTCCCTGCTCAACTCATTTTCCGGATTGGCCGGGGCGATTTGCGGCTTTACCATCGGTGAACCCCTGCTCGTAGCCGTGGGCGCCATTGTCGGAGCCTCGGGTCTGATCCTGACCCAGATCATGTGCCGCGCCATGAACCGTTCGCTGGCCAATGTTTTCAGCGGTTCCATTGCCAGGTACACAGCCCCCAAAGAGGAAGGAGAGCAGGAGATTCTGGAAGAAAGTAAAGAGGAGAGCGGCGCTGATGATGAGCCCCCTTATGATCGGATACTAGCGGAAGCAAAAAAAGTGATCATTATTCCCGGTTACGGCATGGCCCTGGCCCAGGCCCAGCGGAAAGTAAAAGAGCTGCTCGACTTCTGGGAGGCGCAGGATGTGGAGATCAAGTTTGCCATCCATCCCGTTGCCGGCAGGATGCCCGGCCATATGAATGTTCTGCTGGCAGAGGTGGATGTCCCCTATGACCGGCTCTGCGAAATGGATGAGATCAACCCCGAATTTGCTGAAACGGACCTGGCCATTGTCATCGGCGCCTGCGATGTGGCGAACCCGGCGGCCAATACCGTGGAGGGTACGCCCATCTACGGCATGCCTGTTTTGAACGTGGAGGAAGCAAAACATGTGTTCATCTACAATCTGGATTTAAACCCGGGATATTCGGGGGTGGAAAACCCGCTTTACAAGATGCCCCATATCCGCCTCTGCCTGGGAGATGCCAATGAAACACTGGCCGGCCTGCTGGAGGAGCTGGAGAGGGCATACAGATAAAAACAACGGACTTTGGCCGGCAGGCGCTGAAGTCCGTTGTTTTCATGATGCCGATTATGTTGAGATGTTATTTAAGCAATCGTCCGATAAGATTACCCAGGAGACCGCCAAGGTCACCCTGGGTACTCTCTTCTCTTTTCTGATTGCCCAGCGCTCCCAGTACAAGGGGAGCCAACTGGGTCAGCAATCCTGCCACCTGGTTTACGTCCAAACCCGATTTCTTGGCCAGGTTTTTTTGCACCTTCTCGTTATCTTTTGAAAAAATGTGCTGCAGGATCTTAGCCCCGTCTGCAGTATCAACTCCCTTTAAAAAGCCGGCAACGTCCTTTACGGGATCATTTTGATGCTCTTCGAGCGCTTTGTTCAAAGATTTAGCCCCTTCCGGGGTCCTGGCATTTTGCTGCAGGCTCTTTAGCAACAGCGGAAGAGCGGCCTGAGCAACCTGCCCGGCCTGATCTGACTTCGCCCCGGCTTTGCTACCCAACTGCTCCAGCACCTTGGGATCGCTTAACTGATCTGTAATTATCGATAAAAGATCCACCTGATTGCGCCTCCTCCTTTTTGGATTTAGACCATCATTATACCATAAAAAAGTAAGATATCAGGGTATTCATGCTAAGAGATAGTTAAAGCTACAAAATACATTATAAAATTAAAATTGACATTCCTACCAATAGTGCTTATAATTTTTCCGACAAAAGGGTTTTTGAGAAAAATCCATAAACAGCACGAAACGACAACCGTTAAGGCTATTTTTATAAATTTGCACAGCACCCCAGGGGTGACTACCATAAGGATGAGAAAAATGGCGAATTATAAAATCGAAGATGTGGAGGGTATTGGCGAAGTGTACGGCAAACAGCTGCGGGAAGCGGGGATCAAAGATACCGACGGGCTGCTTGCTGCAACGGGGACACCCAAAGAGCGGAAGGAACTCGCCGAAAAAACCGGCCTGTCTGCAAAAAGAATCCTTACGTGGGCCAATATGGTCGATCTTTATCGCGTTGATGGTATTGGATCTGAATATTCTGAACTCCTGGAGGCTGCAGGTGTAGACACAGTGCCAGAACTGGCACAGCGTAACCCCGCCAATCTAGCCAAGGCAATGGCGGAGGTCAATGCTTCGAAGAAGCTTACGCGCCGCGTACCCGGCGAAAGCGAAGTAACAAAATGGATCGAACAGGCTAAGAAACTGCCCCGTGTTCTCCATTATTGATCTTTAAGCAGCACTGTTTATTAGTGACAGGTAAAATCTCCGCGGGGACAATTCCCGCGGAGATTTTTTAATTACGCAAAGTGGCTCCGGTTATTCTTCCTCTTCTTCTCCGCCACCGGGATGAGCCACGGCGCAGATAGAACAGGGAGAGGTCCTGTTAGCTTCAAAGGCCTCTTCGATCGTACCTTCATAGATCACAGCCGACCTGCTTAAAGTATAACAGTCGACATCAAAATGGTACTTTTTACCCCAGCGGGTCCAGTAAACCATTCCATCGCTAAGAATTTGGGAGTCGCTTATGGCCTGCTCCAGGTCTTCTGAAGAAACAGGATTATAGTCGATGGAGAAAACGCCGGCAACAAGGAATGCAACCACAGCAATGATGGTTAGAACCTGCTTCGTCTTTTTATCAAGCTCCTTGTTCTGGAGCAGCAGAAGAACAAGCGGAAAGAATGCGATAACGGCAGCAATCAAACCCATCTGGTTCCAAAGGTAAAATTTGAGCTTGTTTTTCTTGGATACAGGATCGATGCGGTTGGCCCTTTTCCAGAGCTGCGAACCGATGACCACGAAAATAAGGATTAGTGCAATACCCGCGATCATGTAGACCATCTCATTGCCTGGAATATAGAGGGTCCCGTTAAAGAGAAGGATCACTACCACTTCACTGGCGATGGCAACAAGCCAGAACAATACCGCAAGAAGACGCATGGTGGCGGCCCTTTGCTTCGGTGTCTTCTCAATAACCGGATCACCCTTTGAATGATCCGCCGTCTCTCCCTCGACCCTGGCCTTGTTTTTGTTTGCAGGAACAACGGTTCGCTTTACCGGCGGTTTTTTATTATTCGCCATTATCTAATGCTCCCTTCAAATTTAATTTAAAACTTCGGCGGTCAAACATTGGCGCAAATGTCAACATTTGATCAGTTATATTGTAACAGAGCAAAATATCAGCGGCAACCGCTTTCACTTAACCCAATGGTAACAGCCATCCCCATCTAGGGAACTGGAGCAAACTTGACTTAAAAGGAACCTGCGTTTATAATGCTGCCAGAATAATCTATTTAAAAGCAGCTCGCGGGGGATAAGAGTTTCCGTGAGTTTTTATTCAGGAGCAAAAGAGATGCTTTTTGCTATTGCACAGATAAACCCTGTTACAGGCGCTCTGCGGCAGAATGCCGCCGGGATCAGACATTTTTATGAAAAAGCGCGGTACAGGGGAGCCGGACTGGTAATTTTCCCAGAAATGGCTCTTACCGGCAGCATACCTCAGGACCTGCTGCGCTACAGCCGCTTTCTTGCCGAAACAGAAGATTTGATCAAGGTGCAGCTGGCGCCGCTCACTGCACATTCTCCCGGCGCCATGCTGCTGGGCACATGTTATCGCCATCAGGACAGGCTTTACAATGCCGCTCTACTGCTAAAGGAGGGGAAAGTTGCCGCCTTTTACCCGAAACAAGTGCTGGAGAGCAGGGCTCCTTTTCAGGAACACAGCTATTTCTCAGCAGGAAGAGGGAGCACTTATGAGCAGTGGCACAGCTTCACAGTGGCAATCATGGTTGGGGAAAAGTCCCCTGCCCCTGAAGGCGGCGATTCAGCCGCTCCTTCAGGAGGTAAAAGGCTGCTTATCAACCCGACAGCCTCGCCCTATTATTTTGGCCGGCAGCAGGAGCGGGAAAAAACTGCAGCCGCGCTGGCAAAAGAGCAATGCGGCGCCCTGCTCGTGGCAAACATGGCCGGCGGAAACGATGAGCTCGTATTCGACGGGGCCTCCCTGGCTTACAACCACCGCGGTGAACTGCTCTGCCGGGCTGCCTCCTTTGCCGAAGAGATCCTCTATATCCCCGCAACCGATCTTTTTGCCCCCGCAGAGAGGGAGCATCCCGATGCACAGGAAGATATCAACACCCTCCGCCGTGCTCTGACCCTGGGGATCAGAGATTACTTTACAAAAAGCGGGTTTGACCGGGCCCTTCTCGGGCTTAGCGGCGGCCTCGATTCGGCGGTAACAGCCGCCCTTGCCACTGAAGCTCTAGGCCCGGAAAAGGTGCTGGGGGTGCTGCTGCCTTCGGACTATTCACCGCTTCACAGCATAGAGGATGCCCGCGACCTGGCTGACAATCTAGGCATCGAGACGCGGACAATCCCCATCGCCCCCTTCTTTCATGCCTACCTCCAGGGACTCAACCGCTCCGGCAAGCCGGAAAAGGATCTGGCTGAAGAGAATCTACAGGCCCGCATCAGGGGTGACATTCTAATGCTTCTGGCCAACCGGGAAAGGCGTCTTCTCCTTACAACAGGCAACCGCTCCGAACTGGCCGTGGGTTACTGCACCCTTTATGGTGATATGGCCGGCGCCATTGCTGTGCTGGCCGACCTGCCAAAGCTCATCGTCTATGAGCTGGCAAGATCTATTAACATGAGTCACGGCCAAGAGGTTATCCCTGCACATACTATCACCAAGCCTCCCTCCGCCGAGCTGCGCCCCCATCAGGTAGATGAGGATTCGCTGCCGCCTTATAGCATCCTTGATCCCATTTTGGCCCATTACCTTGATGAAATGCTCTCCCCCGCCGAAATTATCGAGCGGGGCTTTGATGAAGCCACAGTGCTGAAGATCACCGCCCTTGTAGACCGGGCGGAGCATAAGCGCCGCCAGGCCGCCCCCTCCTTGCGTGTCATTAGCGGTTTAAGCCGGCGGATCATCCCCATTGTCCGCGGCACAGAATAGCTGCCCCCACACCGGGATATACCAGGTGAATGTTAGTGCCCTGTTGCTTTGCGCTAAGTCTCTTGTTCAAGCCGGGTTGAAGTGACTTCTCTGCTGGGATATAATTTAATGCGCCTGAATAAGAAGCCCTGGAATCGAGGCTGTTACAGTGGAACCTGAATGCATCCCTCACTTGGAAAAAGAATACGATGTTGTCGTCATCGGGGCAGGCCATGCAGGCTGCGAAGCGGCCCTGGCTGCGGCAAGGCTGGGCTGCCGCACACTGCTCCTTTCGCTTAACCTGGACCTGGTGGCAGTGATGGCCTGCAACCCCTCGCTGGGCGGACCCGGCAAAGGGCACCTGGTGCGCGAAATCGACGCACTGGGCGGCGAAATGGCCTGCAACGCCGACTGCAACCTGCTCCAGATGCGCATGCTCAACACAGGTAAAGGACCGGCGGTGCAGGCACTGCGGGCGCAGATAGATAAAGGCGGCTACCAGATGACCATGCGCCGGGTTCTGGAAAGCGAGGCCATGCTCTCGCTGCATGAAGATATGGTCGAAGAAATCACTGTCAAAGAGGGCAAGGTGAGCGGCTTGCGCGGCCGAAGCGGTACCTTTTACCGGGCTCGCAGCGTTATTCTGGCAAGCGGTGTCTACCTGCGCTCCAGAATATTCTACGGTCAGCAGGGGCACGATTTTGCTCCCGGAGGGCTGCAGCCCCCGGTAGGACTGGCTCAAAACCTGCAGCAGCTCGGCATCAGCCTGCAGCGCTTCAAAACAGGCACACCACCGCGGGTGCACCGGCGAAGTATAGATTTCAGCAGACTCGGAGAAGTAGAGGGCAATCCGCAGGCACCGCCCTTCTCTTTTCTCTCATCAACTGTTCCGGAAAACCAATTATCTTGCTGGCTTACCTATACCAACAGCGATACACACCGGATCATCCGCGATAATCTTGCCGGGGCGCAGCCCTACAGCGGCGCCATCAAGGGGCCCCGCTACTGTCCCTCCATTGAAGATAAGATCATCCGCTTCGCCCATCGCGAGCGACATCCCATCTTTATCGAACCCGAAGGGCCCCATACCGACGAGATGTATCTGCAGGGGATCTCCACCGGTCTGCCGCCTCATATACAGGAGCTGTTCCTGCACACAATTCCCGGGCTGGAGGGGGTGGAGATCATGCGCCCCGCCTTTGCCATCGAATATGACTATGCCCCGCCAACACAGCTTAAACCCACGCTGGAAAGCAAGATCATCGACGGCCTTTTCTTTGCCGGCCAGGTCAATGGGACCACCGGTTATGAAGAGGCAGCCGCCCAGGGGCTTGTCGCCGGAATCAACGCCGCCCGGCAGCTTCAGGAAAAAGAACCCTTCATTTTAAAACGCAGCGAAGCTTATATCGGAGTGATGATCGATGATCTAGTCTCGCGCGGGGTGGAGGAACCCTATCGTATCTTCACATCGCGCAGCGAGTACCGCCTGCTGCTGCGCCAGGACAATGCCGACTTGAGGTTGACCGAAAAGGGATACCACGCCGGCCTGGTAAGCAAGGAACGCTATGGACTTTACAGGCGAAAAAAAGAATTTATCGACAGCGAGCTGTGGCGCCTGAAAGAGTGCCGTTATCAACCGGGCGAAGAGATTAACGGGAAACTTAATACATGGGGCTCAGCGCCGTTGCAGCGCCCTCTCCTCGCTGAGGAACTGCTGCGCCGCCCTGAGGTCAGTTACCGCGGGCTTCTTGATTTTGAAAAGATAGCTCTTCCGCTGCTGCCTCCCGGCAGCATTGAAGAGGTGGAAAATCAGGTCAAATACAGCGGCTACATCGAAAAACAGCGGCGGGCGGTGGAAAAAGCAGCGCGTCAATATGAAAAGAAGATTCCCCCCGATTTTGATTACGCCAGGGCAGCCCACCTCTCAGCAGAGGCACGGCAGAAGCTGGCCAGGGCAAGGCCCTACACCGTAGGCCAGGCAGCCCGTATGGAGGGGATTACCCCCGCTGACATCTCCATGTTGCTGCTCTACCTGGAAAGGCCTGGCGCACTCAGAAAAAAATAAAGGAATTAAGTAAACTGGTGCCTGGCACCAGTTTACTTCGGATTGGACGGCGGCAGCCTTAAGATCTGGCGAGCCTCCTCGGATGTAGCCACTTCACGGCTGTGGATCCGGGCGATCTCAACGACCCGCTCCACAAGCCGGGCATTGCTTTCGGCAAGGACGCCCTTCGTAAAATAGACATTATCCTCAAAGCCAACGCGGGCATGGCCGCCCAGAAGGATTGCCGCTGTGGCCAGGGGCAGTTCGTGTCGCCCCATACCAGCCACAGTCCAGGTGCTCTCCGGCGGGATGCTCTCCACCAGGTGCAGCAGATTTTTCAGGCTTGCCGGAATTCCACCGGGAACGCCCATGACAAAGTCATAATGCATGGGCTCCTCGATGAGACCTTTCCGGGCCAGGTAGCGGGCATTGTTGATCATCCCCACATCAAAGACCTCGATCTCCGGCTTGACCCCCTGCTCCTGCATGGTCCGGGCAAATTTCTTAAGATACTCCGGAGGGTTGGAGAAGACATCGTCGCCAAAATTGACTGTCCCCGCAGTAAGCGTGGCCATCTCCGGTTTCAGATAGACAGGCTGAATCCTCTCTTCAGCACTCATCCAGACAGCGCCGCCGGTGGACACCTGGATGATGATGTCGCATCTTTCACGGATCTCATCCAGGGCTGCTTTGAAGACAGCAGCATCCTGTGTGGGGGTACCGTCTTCACCGCGCACATGCAGGTGAACCAGCGATGCTCCGGCCCGGTAACATTCATAGACGGCTTCGCCAATCTCCCGGGCGGTCACCGGCAGGTTCGGGTTATCCTCCCTGGTCGTTTCGGCCCCCGTCAGAGCTACAGTGATAATCAGTTTTTCCACTATATTTCTCCTCTAATTTTCTGGAGTCGTCTGGGGGCCCCGCTGCAAATTCTTCGGAACCACGCAGGTGCCGCTGGCACGTGCTACCAGCTGGGGTGGTGTGAGCACATTACCGGCCGAGGGCTGATCCTTCAGCCCGGCACTGGCCACAACCTTGTATGCCTCAAACTGCATATGCCGGGAACTGCTCCCCTCCCTGTCAATCCAGCCGCTTATCTCCAGATAGTCGCCGGCATAGACCGGCGCTTTGAACTCCACATTATCGTAAGCCACGAAAAGGCCTTCATCACCGTCACGGCGGATGAGCAACTCCGTGGCCACATCGCCAAAATAATTCATGAGCCTGGCGCCGTCGACAAGCCCGCCGGCATAGTGAACATCGCGCACGCTAATCCTGACTCGAAGCATCGCTTTTTCCATAATAGCATTGCCTCCCTTTATGATTTGCCCCGCAGGAATCCGGGCCGTTTTCTAGGTATAAAGCTCCTCGAATATCCCTCTCAGGACAGGACTTTCGCGCATCACGTTCAGCGAAATCCTGTCGTGCCCCTTTGTGTAGCCGTTGCCCACGATCATGGTGATGTCCTTGCCCACCCCCTCAGCTCCCAGAGCGGCGGCAGTGAAACTGGTAGCCATGCTGAAAAAATAGACTGTACCGCCATCGCGTGTGGCCAGAATCGAGGAAAGCTCCGTGTTGGGAATGTTCACACAGTTAATCGTCACATCGGCCATATTTCCGCCGGTGGTCTCCTTAACTTTTTCCATCACTTCAAGAGCATCTGTGGCATCGGCTATGATTACCTTATCGCAGTAGCCGGTGGATTCAGCTCTTTGTCTGCTCTTCTCACGGGGCGCTATACCGATAACCTGGCCAGTAACCCCGGCCCGTTTGCGAGCTTCATGCAGGCAAAGAAGGCCTGATTTGCCGCCGGCTCCAATAACTACAACACAGTCACCGGGCTTCACCAGCCTGGCGGTCTGGGCGGCGGCGCCGGCAACATCAAGCACAGCCAGGGCCAGGTTTTCAGGCAAATCGCCGGGTAAAACAGCATAGATGCCGCTTTCAAAGAGAATGGCCTGCCCCTCAATCTGCACGCGGTCGCTCTCCCTGTGAATTTTTTTGATCCCGTCAATCTTAAGCGGCGTCAGGGAAAGAGAAACCAGGGTGGCCAGACGATCGCCCACTTTTAAGCCTTCTCTGCCGGCCAAGGCCGGGCCGATCTCCACTACCCGGCCGATGAGGATCCCACCTGAGCCAGTAACAGGGTTGTGGTGCTTACCCCGGTCTTCAACGATCTTCATCATGATCTCGGCAATACGGTCATCGTCATCCCCCGCCTCCTGCTTGATCTGGGTAAAGCTTGCAGAATCAATGTTCAGAGCATCAACATCGATTAAGATCTCATTGTCATACAGCTTCATGGTGTTGTCGATCTTCCAGGCAGGCTGGGGCAGCAAACCCTTTTTTTCAAGCACCCTGTGGGTGCCGTACGGACATCCACGGCGCATAGTGGTAACCTCCTTTGTAACCTGGGTGTAGTGAGGATATAAAAATAACATGTCAGGGGCTCCGGGTATTAAGAAAATAGTGTGGCATCCCCCTCTATATACTTTTTCTCAACGTGCATATCTAAGCCTTTACCTTTTTAGCTGAATATAATTGGCCTTATTGTCTAGAAACCTTTTCACCCAAATCTCCTTCCCTGTAAAACGACCGCATGGGCTAGTTATGCAGGTGACGGCACTGAACATCAACCAGCAGAAAAATGTTTTGGAGGAAATAAAAGTGAGCATGGATTCCAATAAAAACTGCCAGGCAGGAAACTGCTGCGGAATTATTAATAGAAGTAGGGTTTCCTGAAGCGGCATCGAAATTAATCCATTGATCTAATTATATTAAAGGCGGTTTGCAAATGTCCCCTCTGGAAGAGTTACTTTCACGCTGGCAGGATGACTCGAATTTTATGAGCAATGTTACACGGTGGGAAGAGTTGCCCGCCCGGGAGGGGGCCTATGCAGATTTCCCTGATTTTCTGGACTCCCGTCTCCGGAAAACACTTATACAGCGGGGGATAGTGCGGCTTTACAGCCACCAGGCCGAAGCACTGCAGGCAGTTTTTCGCGGTGAAAACGCCGTTGTGGTTACCCCCACCGCCTCGGGAAAAACACTTTGTTATAATATTCCTGTGCTGAACGAATTTTTAACTGACAGTGAAAGCCGTGCACTCTATCTTTTCCCAACCAAAGCGCTTTCGCAAGACCAGGTTGTCGAACTGAAGACCCTCACCGGTGAGTTGCAAATCGATCTGCGCACACATACCTATGACGGCGATACCGCACCGGGGTTGCGCCAGGCCATCAGGAAAAGCGGCCACATTGTGGTCACAAACCCTGATATGCTGCACACAGGAATTCTGCCCCACCATACAAAATGGCGGAGGCTCTTTCAGAATTTAAAATTTATCGTCATCGATGAGATGCACCATTATCGCGGTGTCTTCGGCAGCCACGTGGCTAATGTAATCCGCAGATTGAAACGGATCTGCCGCTTTTACGGAAGCAGCCCCCTTTTTATTCTCTCTTCCGCCACCATTGCCAATCCTGCAGAGCTTGCCGGTGCTCTTATTGAGGAGCCCCTTACGCTCATCGATCAAAGCGGAGCCCCACAATCCATGAAACATTTTATTTTTTACAACCCCCCCCTTGTAGACCGGGACCTGGGCATCCGGCGCAGTTCCCTACTGGAGACAAAGCAACTGGCCAGAGAACTATACCGCCAAAAGGTGCAGACAATTATCTTTACACGCAGCCGCCTGGGGGTGGAGCTGCTGCTGACCTATTTGCAACAGTCCAGGAAGGAGATTCCGGGAGAAGAGAGCGGTATCCGCGGCTACCGCGGCGGCTACCTGCCGCGGGAGCGGCGATCCATTGAGGCAGGGCTTCGTGAAGGTACGGTGAAGACAGTGGTCAGCACCAGCGCCCTGGAGCTGGGCATAGACATTGGAGAGCTGGAAGCCAGCATCATCAACGGCTACCCCGGAACCATCGCCAGCACCTGGCAGCAAGCCGGGCGCTCAGGAAGGCGCAGCGGCACCTCGCTGGGATTGCTTGTAGCCAACAGCGCACCGCTAAATCAGTATATCATCAACAACCCCGACTACTTTTTCGGGCGTTCGCCGGAGCGGGCGCTTATAAATCCCGATAACCTCGTAATTTTGACAAATCATGTGCGCTGCGCCTCTTTTGAGCTGCCCTTTGAAAGCGGGGAACCTTTCGGTAGAGCTGCGGTGGGGGATATCCTGCAGTTTCTCGCCGATGAGGGTGTCCTTTACAATTCCGAAGAGATCTATCACTGGATGGATGAGGCTTACCCCGCCGAGGAGATCTCGCTGCGCAGCGCCGCCCGCGAAAATGTGGTAATCATCGATACAACGGAGGCGAAGCCGAAGGTTATCGGCGAGGTGGACCGCTTCAGCGCACCCATGCTGGTTCACCAAGAGGCTATCTATATCCACGGCGGCCGGCAATTTCAGGTGGAGAAATTTGACTTTACCGGGAAAAAGGCCTACGTCCGCGCTGTTGAGGTAAACTATTTTACTGATGCCAGTCTTTCAGTGGATCTAAAGGTTCTTGACATTATCGATAGCGAAGAAAATCGGGTATTGCGCGCCTGGGGCGATGTCCGGGTCAACGCACTTGTCTCCATGTTCAAAAAGATCCGCTTCCATACGCACGAAAACCTGGGGAATGGGCCGGTAAATCTTCCGGAAACGGAGATGCATACAACAGCTTTCTGGCTCGCCTTCCCCCTGGCTTCACCGGGCGGCCTTTCGCCGGCGGCTGTGGAAACAGCGCTGCTAGGGCTGGCCAACCTTATGCCCCAGATTGCCTCGCTCTTTATTATGAGCGATCCCCGCGACCTGCGCGCAGTAAGCCAGGTTAAAGCTCCCTTTACAGGAATGCCCACCCTCTATCTCTATGACAGCTTTCCCGGCGGCGTAGGCTACAGCAAGCTCCTTTATGGGATCTACAGAGAGATCTGCCGTGCCGCCCATGACGCCATCCTCAACTGCCGCTGCAGTGCAGGCTGTCCCTCCTGTGTGGGAGTTGCCCATAAAACCGGCATTGATAGCAAGAGCTACGCCCGACAGCTGCTGGAGGTGGTGTTAAATGAGAGTTGAAATCCGTTCCCGCCTGGAGAGGCTGCGGCGCTCGGGCGAACTCGGCCCGGCCCGGCTGCCGGGAGGCACATCTGGTGGAGATACTAGTGGAGGATTATCCCTTTTCCCCGGGGAGGAGAGTATGGGCAAGACCGGCTCAGGATGCTGCTATTTGCGCGAGACCTCATTCCCCCTGTACTGGCGTCACGGCGACTACACCCTGGCAGAGGGGCTTAATTGCAGCGGCAGCAACCTCTCTCTGCCGGCGCGTGACAGAAGCTTTCAGTCCATCGAACCATCCCGCTTCCTCTTTCTTGATGTTGAAACTACGGGGCTTTCCGGCGGCACCGGCACCTGGGTTTTTCTAATCGGCCTGGGCTGGCTGGAAGAGAACACTTTTCGCATCCGCCAGTATTTTTTAAGAAATCCTGCCGAAGAAATAGCCATGCTACACCATTTTGCTGCCTTTGCAAACCATTTCGGCGGACTCATCACCTTCAATGGGAAAGTTTTTGACCTTCCTTTGATTCAGACCCGCCAGATCCTGAAAAAGATGCCGCAGCCTGTTGCACCGCCTGATCACCTTGATCTGCTCGTGTGCGCACGCAGCCTCTGGAGAGAGCGCTTCCCTTCGCGAAGACTCGGTTATCTTGAAGAGGCTCTGCTGGGATTTCAACGGCACGGAGATATCCCCGGCGCGGAGATCCCCGCCATATATTTTAACTACCTTCGCCGTGGCGAAACTTCTCTTTTAAAAAAAGTATTTGAACATAATGTCTACGATATCCTTTCCATGGCTGTCCTGCTTGGCCGGGTTGCCGCCGCCATTGAAAAACCGGATCACCCCGCAGAATGCTACTCCCTGGGAAGGCTTTATTATGAAGCCGGACATAACGATAAGGCGCAATACTATTACCGGCAGGTCGCCGAAAGGGAGGCAGGCCCGCTGGAGGAAGCAGCACTCTTTCAGCTGGGACTGCTTTGTAAAAAGGCAGGCAACTGGAATGAGGCAGTCTCCCTGTGGCAGAAGCTTGCCCAGCGGGGGAAAGAAAACCTGGAGGCCCATGTCGAATTGGCCAAGTATTACGAGCACCAGGCCCGCGATTACCCGGCTGCTCTAAAATGGAGCAGCCAGGTCCTTGCCGAAGCATCCCGGCGAGGCGGCATACCTTTCAGCAGCCCCTGCCATCCAGAAGCGCTGAGGCACCGTATTAAGCGGCTAATAATTAAACTTAAACGACAGAAATTATCCGGGAGTACAGGGGCTTACAAATAAAATACTTTTAGCTGTATTGATCCAGTATGAGGTCGATTATCCAGCTGTTTTCCGGAGGGCAACCGCGAACAAAATTTCTGTACCGGCGGCCGGGCCTCCGGCTGCAGTTGCCAACAAAAAGAGGTTTCCCCGAAAATACCTTTTTCTCCGGGGTCCCCGTTACAATGGTCCTGCCGGAGAGAGCTGAAAGCGCCTCCCGCGCCTTTAGCTCCACAAACACAGAGATGACGGTGTTGCGACAGCCGCTGCAGGTGCCGCTGCCGAAGCAAAAAGCCCCCCCATCTATTTCCCTTAAGATATCAGATTCAGAGCTGCGCTTGAACCTGCGCCGCACCGATTCCCAGGGTAAACCGGCAATCTCAATTTTCCTTAGATCGGCGGTCCCTAAACCCATTTTAGCCGCCAGTAATGTTGCCGGAACCTCTTCAGGCTGGTAGCCCATGATGAGACCAGCCACCGTATCCAGGGCTACCATATCCCGGCTGGCAATGAGCAGATCCATCTCCAGAGGATCCCCATAAACGGGTCCGACGCCCTCCTGGGCATAAATCCCATCAAGAATGGAAAGCGAAGGGTTGAAAAAAGCGGCTATCTCAGGGATGCCTTGAAACAGAGCCCGCCGGTGCATCTTTTTTTTGGAGCTATCGGAAAGCAGTCCTTTTAAATTTTTCAGGCTTAAAGTCACCCCGGTCTGGTCGTGCGTCTTCATTACCGGCAGGTTGATCAACACATCTGCCTCCAGTGCAGGCTTGTACACACTCATGCGGGGTAACACGGTGCCTGCGGGATTTTTTACCCGTACAACTTTCTCCTTCTTCAAATCGAGGACAGGGAATCCCTCGCGTCGCAGATCATCGTAACCCATAAATGAGATAACTGACTCAGTATCTGAACCCATTCCGGCCCCATCGCCAATTACCGGGGCGGCTCCTCGTTCCAGGACCATCTCCGCCACCGCCCGGGAAAGCAGCGGATGTGTCACCGCGCCGCTTTCCCGGGTGTAGGGGATCTCCACCAGATTAGGTTTCAGCAACACCGTTGCTCCGGGCCGGACTGAATCCGGCAGCCCCCCGGCAAGTTTAACCGCCTGCTTTACTGCAACGGCAATCTCCTCTTTGTCGGGATGCGGCGCAGTTCGCACTATGCTAACAATCGTTGGGGACACTGCCCGATCACGCTCCTAAAAAATAGCTTATGCTTATTATAGCAAATCCAGTGCTGTACAGTTCAATTTAACGCCTTTGCATGATAGTGCAATCCTGCGGGAAAATAGATACATCTAAAATTATAAATGAGGTGTTCCTGTGCAGCAGCGTCTCCTTTTGCTGGTTTCTTTTAGCTTTATTTTCCTGTTATTTTGTTTTGTTACCCCAGTCATAGAGAAAGACAACTTACGCGAAGAATATGAGGAGCCCCTCTCCCATTCCCGGAATGACTATGTTCAGCCTTTTGAAAAGAGGGCTGCCTACCTGAAAAAACACGGTATATCTTCCCGTACCAGCGGGAAAGAACCAGCCCCAAAGGCAGCCTCTCCTAATGACGGGAAGGTAGGCTGCAACGAAGATAAGCTTACTGAGAAGCAAGATCCCACCAAAAAAGGATCCCCTGCAAAAAGGGTGCCTGCGAAACCGCTACCCGACGAAACTGAAGAAAGCATCCACTTCCTGTTAATCGGGCGCTGGTGGAATGAACCGGCTACAGAGATGCTCATGGTGGTCACGCTGGTACCGGGGCGATGTGCCCGGCTTCTCTCCCTGGATCCCGCCGCTAGAGTCGAATATGAAGGAAATAACTGTCCTATAGGAGAACTCTTGGAAAGAGGTTGTCGCAGCGACAGTCTTTGTAGTGCCGTGAACTTCCTAACTGGATTGAAACCCCAGTTTTTCATTGATCTTAATTTGCACGGTTTTGTGGAGATGATCGATCTGCTACAAAAAGATAGCAGCAAAATAAAACCACTGCCAGAAACCCTTGTTAATGGCAATGAAATGCTGTTGTCACTAAATGATACTTCAATGTCCCATGCAGCCAGGGAGGAAATGGTGGTTCAGCTTTTGATTTCTGCAAGTGAAATTCAGTTTACCAGGCTGGGCTGGAAGCTTCTCTGGATAGGTTATCGCAATCTGAAAACTGATTTAAGCCTGGAGGATCTTCTCGAGATCAGGAAAATAACCCAGAAAATAGCTCCAAAAGATGTCATTTTAATGGAGGGCACACCGTGATTTTATAGGCTGTAGCTGTATTTCCGCGATATATGATGGTTTTTGCCGGATAACCGGTGTTTCACCGGTTACAATTTGTTTTAGCACCCTGAATCACCTGTCATCCTGCCAGAGGGGAACTAAACCGGGTTGACATTTAACCCGGCTGGAACATAGTATATTGGAAATCAAGTTCATCCTTTTAAGGCAGGCTTGAATTAATTCTGTACGGTAGTCTGCTGCCCGGAAAGAGGCATCCAGTCGCTTAAAGATAGATAAATAATCCCACAGTTTATAAGGAGGAATTTAGTTGAGGAACAGCTTTGAAGGGTGCAGCATTCCGGAACACCCCTATGCCACAGCATTGAACTGGATCGAGGAATCTGCGAAGCAAATGGACCTTTCCACGGTTATTCTTGATCGCCTGAAATCAATGGCTTTATTTGCCGAAGTCGCCATTCCTGTGGAGATGGATGACGGGAGCATTAGAAATTTTACAGGATACCGGGCACAACATAATAATGCACTGGGCCCCTTCAAGGGCGGAATCCGCTATCATCCGCAAACGACGCCTGAAAAAGTTAAAACCCTTGCAGTTTTGATGACGCTGAAATGCGCACTCATGGGGCTGCCTTTTGGCGGTGCCAAGGGGGCTGTACTTTGCGATCCTTTCGAGTTGTCGCTCCGGGAAAAAGAAAGACTCAGCCGCGGTTACATTCGGGCGCTGGCGCCGCTGCTGGGGCCACAGGTTGATATCCCCGGTCCAGACATGGGCACCGACGCCCGTGTAATGGCCTGGATGGCTGACGAATACAGCATGCTTATGGGTAAGAACTTTTCGAACGCAACCACGGGCAAACCGATAGAACTGGGCGGTTCTCTGGGCAGAAAGGAAGCCACCTCATTGGGCCTGATTTGTGCCGCCAGGGAAGCGGTCCGGCTAACGGGGAAACCCTTTGAAAAAACGCGCGTTGTCATTCAGGGATGCGGCAATGTCGGTAGCGGAGCTGCAAAGCTCTTTTATGAAGGAGGCTGCACGGTAGTCGCTGTATGCGACATTACTGGCGCTATTTACAATCACGGGGGGATAGACATACCCGCACTGCTGGCCCATGTGGAGGAAACAGGTTTTATTGAAGGGTTCAGCGGAGGGCAGCCCCTTTCAAAGGATGAAGTACTGACAATTGATTGCGATCTGCTTATGCCTGCCGCTCTGGAAAATCAAATTACAGCCGCAAATGCCGCCGCTATCAAAGCATCAATTGTTGTTGAAGCAGCCAACGGACCCACTACGGCAGAAGGCGGAGAGATACTCAAAGAGAAGGGGGTACTGCTGGTCCCAGACATTCTGGCCAACAGCGGCGGGGTTACTGTATCCTACTTTGAGTGGGTCCAAAACAATGAAGGGTTTTACTGGGATCTGAACACCATTAACGGCCGTCTTGAAACGATGATGGCGCAAACATTTCAAGCAGTTCATCGCTTTGCCGGGGAGAAATGTGGCGGGGATTTACGGCAGGCTGCTTACTGTTATGCTATCGGGCGGATCGCCCGGGCAATGCAATTTCGCGGAAGCCTGTAACCCCGGACCGGCAAGCCCGGCGCAGCATAAACAGAAAATACAGCTGCAGTGTTAGCTGACCCGGTTCCTGGTACCGGGTTAACTGGCTTTTCTTTGGGCTGGCGGAACGCTTGTTGATATTTATAAGCGATAGTAGTAATATATATCACGGAACCTTTCCTGTATGCAAACTTCAAGACAAATTGCCTAACTGGAGGAATGCAAATGTCCAAGCGCACAGAAACGATGGACGGCAATACCGCAGCTGCTTATATTGCTTATGCTTTAAGCGATGTTGCCGCCATCTACCCCATTACCCCTTCATCCAACATGGCCGAGACCTGCGATGAGTGGGCAGCTTATGGACTGAAGAATATTTTCGGCCAAACCTTACGTGTCTCGACAATGCAATCCGAGGCTGGCGCCGCCGGCGCGGTCCATGGTTCCCTGGTCAGCGGAGCGTTGACCACAACATTTACCGCTTCCCAGGGTTTGCTTCTCATGATCCCGAACATGTATAAAATCTCGGGAGAGCTTCTGCCGGCTGTTTTCCATGTTTCAGCACGCTCCCTATCCGCGCACGCTCTTTCCATTTTTGGTGATCATTCTGATGTTATGGCCACACGCCAAACTGGATTTGCTTTGCTGTCTTCTGCTTCCGTGCAGGAAGTTATGGACCTGGCTCTGGTAGCCCATTTAAGCTCCATAAAATCACGGGTCCCCTTTTTACATTTTTTTGACGGTTTTCGCACTTCCCACGAAATGCAAAAGATTGAAGTAATCAGCTATGAAGATATCAAAAAGATGGTTGACTGGAAAGCCATCGCCGCTTTTCGAAAGCGTGCGCTAAACCCTGAACAGCCCCACCAGCGGGGTACCGCCCAGAACCCGGACACCTTTTTTCAAAATCGCGAGGCGGCAAACCCTTATTACCTGGATTTGCCGGAGATTGTTGCCGAAACAATGGCACAGGTCTCCCATCTCACCGGACGCCGCTACGGGCTTTTTGATTATGCCGGAGCAGACGATGCTGAAGATGTCATCGTCTGCATGGGCTCAGCTTCGGATACTGTAGAAGAGACAGTCAATTACCTCTCTGTCCGGGGAGAGAAAGTAGGCATGATCAAGGTGCGGCTCTACCGGCCTTTTTCTGGAGAGCATTTTTTGGCAGCGCTGCCTGCAACATGCAAACGCATCGTCGTGCTTGACCGGACCAAGGAACCTGGCGCACCAGGTGAGCCGCTTTACCAGGATGTTTGCACAGTTTTTATGGAGAGCGGCCAAAGCCCTCTTATTATAAGCGGTCGCTACGGCCTCAGCTCCAAGGAGTTTACGCCATCCATGGTCAAGGCTGTTTTTAACAACGTGCAATCAGAATCTCCAAAGAACCATTTTACTGTAGGAATCACAGATGATGTTACCCACAGCTCTCTGGAGATAAATGAGCAGATTGATGCCACGCCTGCCGGAACCTATTGCTGCAAGTTCTATGGTCTCGGCTCTGACGGCACCGTAGGCGCAAATCAGAACAGTATTGTCATTATAGGCGACAATACTGATCTCCATGCCCAGGCTTACTTTGTTTACGATTCAAAGAAATCAGGCGGCATTACCGTCTCCCATTTGCGATTCGGTCCGAAACCCATCCAATCACCCTACCAGATCGAGCAGCCCGCTTTTGTAGCCTGCCATAATTCCTCCTATGTTACTCGATATAACCTTTTGGAGGGGATCAGGGAGAAAGGCATATTCCTTCTAAATTCGCCATGGAAGATCTCGGATATGGAATCACGGCTTCCCCTAGAGATGAAACAGATCATTGCCCGGAAGAAGTTAAGATTTTATAATGTCGATGCCATCAGTATCGCCGCCTCAGAAGGACTGGGCAACAGGATCAATGTAATCATGCAGGCGGCTTTTTTCAAGACAACAGAGATTATCGAGCCAAACCTCGCCTATGCCCAAATGGAAAAAATGATCAAGAAATCATATGGCAAGAAAGGTACCAAAATAGTTGATAAAAATATTGCCGTGATGAAAAAGGCCATTGATGCCATCGAGCAGATTCACTACCCGGAGAGCTGGGCTGATGCAGATAGCGGCGCCCTGCACATTCTTGAGGAGGCGCCTCAATATGTTCAAGATGTGGTCTACCCCATGCTGGCGCTCCAGGGCGACCATTTACCTGTAAGTGCTTTTCAACCTGACGGCGTTGTCCCCACAGGAACAACGCGCTATGAAAAAAGAGGTGTTGCTGTCCAGGTGCCAATCTGGCTTCCAGAACACTGCATCCATTGCAACCATTGCTCCTTTGTCTGCCCCCATGCGGCTATTCGCCCCTACCTGGCAAAAGAGGCAGAGCTGGAAGAAGCACCGGAAGGTTTCACCACAATCAAGGCCAGTGGTCAAATTCCTGAAGAGTTGCGCTATCGCATCCAGATTTCGCCCCTGGACTGTACCGGCTGCGGCAACTGCGTTGATACCTGCCGGGCCAGCATTACTGCTCTGGAAATGAAGCCCCTTGATAAAGTGGTTGAAACTGAAGACGCTTTGTTCCGGTTTGCCGAGAGCCTGCCCGAACATGATCTGGAATTTTCAAAGAACAATGTGCGAGAGAGCCAGTTTAGCCGGCCGCTTTTCGAATATTCCGGAGCCTGCCCTGGCTGCGGTGAAACCCCTTATTTGAAACTTCTCACACAGCTTTTCGGCAATCGCATGCTTATAGCCAACGCTACGGGCTGTTCATCCATTTACGGCGGCAATGCCCCCACTACTCCTTACTGCACTGATCGAGAGGGCAGGGGACCGGCCTGGGCCAGCTCACTCTTTGAAGATAACGCCGAGTACGGCTACGGTTATTACCTTGCAGTAGCTCAGTTACGTCAGCAGTTGACCACATTGATCGAGGAGGCGCTTACGCTGGAACTGCCAGCAGCGCTTAGGGATACCTTTACCCGCTGGCTCGAGGTTAAAGATGAGGGGAAGCCTTCCCTGGAAGCCGCTGATAGGGTCAGGGAACTGCTAAAAACTGAAACTGTCCTGACTTCCGGCAAAGTGCGCACCCTTCTCGAAGAAATTGACAACAGAAAAGATCTGCTGGCCAAGCGCTCCATCTGGATTATCGGCGGAGACGGCTGGGCTTATGATATCGGGTTCGGCGGACTGGACCATGTCCTCTCCACCGGGGCTGATGTGAATGTACTTGTCCTTGACACTGAAGTCTACTCCAATACAGGCGGCCAGTCATCAAAAGCAACGCCTACCGCTGCGGTGGCCAAATTTGCCGCTGCGGGCAAACAGACCAGTAAGAAAGATCTTGGAATGATGATGATGTCGTACGGTTATGTCTACGTGGCTCAGGTAGCCATGGGAGCCAGTGGACAACAGCTGATCCGGGCCTTTACCGAAGCCGAAGCCTACCCGGGCCCCTCACTGATCATAGCTTATTCTCCATGCATATCGCACGGGATCAACATGGGCCGCAGTCAACGTGAAGAGAAACTGGCCGTAGAGTCGGGATACTGGTCTCTTTACCGCTTTAATCCCTTGTTGGCCAAGGAAGGTAAAAACCCCTTTATACTAGATTCAAAGGAGCCGCGCAGCGACCTGCTCTCTTTTATGATGTCTGAGACCCGTTTCAAGACTTTACAGCATCAATTTCCTCATAAAGCGGAAGAGCTCTTCAAGAAAGCCGAAGAGGATGCCGCTGAACGGCAGGCTTTATACCGGCGCCTCGCCGGGTTGAAGAAGTAAATTAGAAGAAGCAAAAAAGAGGCACTGCAATGGAGCAGCTTATACAGGATGTTAGCTGCTCCATTTTTATTTTTACTGTGCGCCGATTTTCTTTTTCCGCCCGGCCGGTAACAGACGATCCAGGGTAACTTGTTTTTTAAATGTGTTCCTGGGATCGCCTGTATCTCTTTCCGCTACTGCTTCTCGAAAGTCCATTTCTATATTTCGCCCAGAATCCCTGGAATCAGCCTGACAGGGGCTCGATGCCAAGCAGGCTGGTTACATTTTGAAAGCGATTGCATACACTGACCTTTTCCGAACCGGCAAAAAGGAGCCCTACTGCCCGGTTTTGCTCATCCAGCAGCAGGGAGCCGCTATCGCCGGGACGGGAAACAGCAGAAGTAACAAGCTGATCGATAAAATATAGTTTCTTCCCAGGCTCAATGATAATATTAAGGCTGACATCACGGGCGATAACAGATCCCCTGACAACACCGCTGGTCCGACCGCTAAAAACAACCCTGTCCCCAGGATAGGCCTCTGCAGTGCCTTTAATCTTTCCCAGTAGCATGATCTCCGGCGACAGATCTTCTTCGCGAAGCGGCCTGGCCAGAGCAGCATCTACCAGGTTACCTTCTTTATTGCTTCTCTGCAGGCAAAGGCTATATGCAGGTCGCAGTGCGGTGAAAATCCTGTTGGCCAGGCTTTCCCAGTATCGGGCTGCAGCACAGTTGGGCTTTAGCAAGGTCGGGCGCAGCGGAATAAAGCATTCTAGACGGGCAATGGTGTCCTCTTCTAAGCTACCACTGTCATAGGGCCCCGGCTGCAGCACAGGATCGCCGGGAGCAGCGCGGCCATCTTGACCGCTAGATGAATTCGCCAGAACGTGGTTGTTGGAAAGAATAAAGCGCTCACCCTTGTCAGAATCCTTTACGGCGCACCCCAGAGTTCCGGCAGTCACCTTGTAGTGGCCAATACTTACCCCTCCCGGCGCAGGACGGTGCCGCACAAGGGGATTGCCTGTAAAGGCCTTCTCATCCTCCTCCCTTGAGGGTGAAACGTCACTCCCCATTAAGCGAACCTCCCCTATCTCAATGACATCGACAGACTCTCCCTGTAAAGAACGCGGCACTATTTCACCACCTCCAAGCCTGTGCGATGGGACCTTTTGGGTTACAAAAACAATGATCGCCTTTTCATCGGTTTCCCTCCCCTCTTTTTCACGATAACCGATCCCAACCCCAACAACATTGGGCTTTTTATGAAGGCGGCTGCGGTTACTTTTGCCGATCCTAATGTTATCCATGATTCATTCCCCTCTTGATATCCTTTCGTTAATGACAGATTATGTTAGCTTCTGTCAGAAGGTGCAGGAATGACAGGATTAATTTCCAAACCAATAGGGAGGGGAATTTGATTCAGGAAAAAGTGGGGCCTTCCAGCCCCACTTTTAGAGTAATATCGGTTATTAGCTAGAATTCAACCAGGATTTCAACATCCCGCGAGACCACCTGGGCTTTGCGAAGACCGCTAATTTCCCCGCCTGTTGTGAGGAAAATATTGCGCTGCAAAATATCAGACATCACTGTTTCGACTTCCACCGCCTCAATGTCATCTCGAGCATCAGGAACTGAGATAGTCACATTGCGTCCCTCTTCATTTAAAAAAATCATCTGTAGTGTTCTGGTCATTTGATCACTCCTTTCCAGAGTCCTCTTTTTTAGCGCCCTGCTACTCTTCCTCCAGATCCATTTCATCAACCCGCCGTATTATCTCCAGATCGTGTTCCTGAAGATCAGCCAGCTCCAGACCGGTCAGGTAAAGATCCTCATTGGAAGAGGAGGACTTCAGGTTAGCATAACTGCGGGTTCTCAACACAGGCTTACCATCCTCAGTGAAGCCGGTTCTTAAACGCAGCTGGATCCGGGAACCGAGCGGAATTGCTGTAACCGCCATGATTTCACCTCCTTTTCTACTGCCCGCTCCCTCTTTTATGGAAGGGTGATCTGATTATAAGAATAGTTTGCAGAGTGACCAACTGGTGCCGACGCCCTCTTCAGACCCCGGAAAAGCAGCATTCTAGAGTGAAACTGCGCGATAAACTGCGATTTAAAGACGGTTCTTGGGCAGAGCTCCTTCTATCCGCTTCCGCTCCATAAAATTAAGATTAGAGGTAAGATAAAATATTTAAGCAGAATCCTGATCTATAAAATGGTGTAGATTCGCTGGCAGAAAATATGGTTTTCCATTAATTGAGAGGTGACGCTGCAAGCAGGATGCCTCAGCTCTGATTTTACAATCCAGGGTGAGCTGCTTTGTTCAGAAAATAGGCGGCATAGCTGTTCAGCAGCAGGTTGGAAGTTTGTGCCACGGGGTTACATTTAACCTGAAAGATCAAAAAAACCGGCTGTGGCAAAACAAATTCTGTGAGGGTCTCGTAATGCCCCATCCCCTTAGCCAGGATCAGGTCGGCTTTACCCATAAGCTTCTTAAACTGAGAAGAAGCGCCGGCCAGATCCAATCCCGGTGAATCAGTCCCCGTGGAAACAATATTGGAAAACTGCTCACCTATGGAGATGTCGGCCAGATCCATAACGGTAAGATCATTCTGTACCGGAGATTCCTTCACTACATAATAAACCACTGCCCATTCTTCCAGATACCGCACCAGAGGCAGATCAAAAAAGCATTCACCCGCATTGTCGGCCAGGTAGATGATTTTATTTGAGCCCTCTGAAGCGTAACTTTGCAGCATCTTTTCCAGTGCAGCGGTATCATCCCTGGCAAATTCCACCGGTTCTTGAAACTGTTTTTCCAGCATCTTCAGATCTTGAAAAAAATCAAAGCCGTTTCCCTTGGCAGCAAATTGCACCAGTTCATGCAATGATGCTCCAGCAGATGGCGCAAATTTTTTAGCATAATGCTGCGCCAGGGCAATCTCTTCTTTTTTTACACCTGCAAAAGGATCGGAATTCCCGCTTTTAGAACGGATGATCCTCTGAATCTCTCCAGCCAGGTATATCGAGATAATATCCAGCGAGAAATTTTCTTTTAAATAAGCCAGGGCGGCTTCAAGGGCTTCATCATGTTTTCCAGGATCGACCGCAGCCAGCGATGCGCAGCGACGGGCAAGGCTTTCAAGACAGGGATAGCATTCCGGTAGACAATGCATAGAGTGAGTTCCTCCTTAGTCAAATTGATTTTTCTTATCAGATCATAACATAACATAATTCTGCTTATCGGAGCTGCTGGACAGTAAATGCTTAGCTAAATAATTGGAAGGATGCTGATGCACCCTCCCAATAGTGTAATAATGGATATTTCTTTAGCGTTAGCCTGCGAAAGCCCTGAATCCGAATTGAAAAGAAAACAGCACAAACAGGATGGTCCCCAGTATGATCATGATCAGCGTTATATCAAAATCAATATTGCTAAAATTAACGGTGAGGAACATGCCTGACTCACCTGGTTTATAGTCAAGCCTTTGGCCCAGCTTGAAGGCAGACCGGAAGGTGGATCCACAGAAAGAGCGAAAATAGTGCGCAAGGGCTGTCATAAAGGAAAGCGAAGCGGCCCAAAAGGTCAGCACAGCACTTTGCAAAGCACCTTTAAGTTTACGACTCGCATCAAGAAGCTCCTCCGGTGCGCGGCTTTCCTTTTCCAGCTGTTTTGAGAAGAGGGCAAAAAGCAGAATGCCTCCGACCACCAGGCTGGCAGCCATGAGAACCCCACTGGTTGTATAGACCTGCAGGTTGCTTTGATAAGGCAGAATCGTTTTTAATAATCCGGGAAAGATGCCGAAGAGGATACAGCAGGCTGCAAGCCCAATAATGGCCGCCTGCATGGAAAGATCCAGGGGCTGTTTCACTTTCAGTTTTCCCTTGATAAAACCAAAGTAGATAAATTTGGCAAAGGATAGAGCAGTACCCACGCTAGCAATTTGCAAAACCCAAAAGAGTAGTGGTAAATCATGGGTGCCATTTTTGAGTAAAAACTTGCTCACATATCCGTTAAAGGGAGGCATTCCGGCAATGGAAAGGGCCCCGATGATTGCACCTGCAGCAGCAATGGGAATAACCCGCCACAAAGGCGGGCCTTCTTTCTCAGGCTCCGGATGGTGAAGTTCATGGATGCTTTCGCTTCCCGTAGAAAGAATCACTGCACCTGCACTCATGAATAACAAAGCTTTGTAGATCATATGGTTGACCAGATGCAACAGGCCTCCGTCTACAGATAGTGCCAAACCCAGCCCCACACCGGCAACCATGTAGCCCACCTGGCTGACAATATGATAAGAAAGGAGAGACCTGAGCCGGCTTTGCATTAACGCAAAAACGACACCAACAAGGGCCATGCAGGCACCCATCAGAGCAATCCCCTCGCCAGGCGGCAAAATGCGGGCTACCCCGTAGACTCCGGCTTTTGTGCACAGAGCCGCCAGCAGAACACTGGAAGGAAAGGAGGCTGCCGGGTAGCCCCAGGGAACCCAGAAGTGCAAAGGTATAAAAGCCGTTTTAATACCGATGCCGATAATAAAAAATAGAAGGCCCGCCTCGGGTATGACAAGATCAAAAGAGCCGGAGGCAAAGTACTGCAGGACAATGCCAACAGTCAAAGAAAAACCTCCTACCAGTTGGAAGATGAGCAGGCGGGTGGCCATTTTAACAGCTTCCGCAGTTTTCTTCAGATACACCAGTGCCGCCGCCGCCAGCGACAACAGCTCCCAGAAAAGAAGAAAGGTAAGGTAATTATTCGCAAATGAAACTCCTATTGCAGCGGCAATAGCCCATATTGAGATAGCCTGTTCGGCTGCGTCCAACTGTTTCAGGCCATATAGAAGACCAAAAGAACCGACAAGGGTAAAGCCGAAAGCGGCAATCCTTCCATAGGGATGCAGCTGAAAAGTTAAAAATGACAGGCCGCTCTGTGCCAAATATTTTGAATTCAGCAATGTTTCATTTAAAACCCCTGCTCCCGAAACAATGTAAAGCGCCACCGCAAAAAGGCTCACTGAGTAAAGAAAGATCAACCGGCGTCGCCACTCGGCCGGCAGTATAAAAAGAAGCGGTGTAACAAAAACAGGTGCAACCACTGGGATGAGCAGGAAATTCATTACCGATCACTTCCTTGCGAAAATAATTATAGTTGCCCGGCTAGAATAGATAAGCCACTACATCCTGAATAAAGGGCACTGTCAGGTCCAGCTTGATACCTGCCACAAGACAAAGGAGAGCCAGGAATATAATGGGCACCAGCATGGAAAGAGGTGCCTCTGCACCGGGAGCACGCTTAAAATTACCGGGCTTGAAGAATGCTGTAATGATAATGGGAATAAAATAGGCTGCATTAAGCAAGGCGCTGGTAATAAGAACAACGATTATTGCCGGAAGTTCTACATCCAGACTGCCGTCCATGAGGAATAACTTAGAGATAAACCCGTTCGTCGGTGGTATGCCAATCATGCCAATACTGCAAACGGAAAAAGCCAGCATGGTCAACGGCATTTGCCGCCCTACACCTGCAAGTTCGCTGATCTTCTCTTTGCCGGTAACTGTAATGATGGCTCCCGCGCAGAAAAAGAGGGTTATCTTTAGCATGGCATGGTTGAGCAGGTGCAAGAGCCCTCCGGAAAGGCCTAGAGAGGTAAGCAAACCGGCCCCCAGAATGATGTAGCTGAGCTGGCTGATGGTGGAATAGGCCAGCCGACGCTTAAGCACATCCTGCCTCAAAGCTATAATTGAAGCGATTAATATAGTGGCGCTGACCAGTATGAGCACAAAGAGGCGCAGATTCAATGCCGAAAGCGCTTCCTTTCCATACACGGAGTACATCACTCTTAATACGCTGAAAACACCTGATTTGACCACGGCTACCGCATGCAACAAGGCGCTGACGGGAGTCGGCGCAACCATGGCTGCGGGGAGCCAGGCATGAAGAGGCATGATCGCCGCCTTGACCCCGAAACCGATAATGAAACATATAAATATGAGCTGCCAGAGCAGCATTTGCCCGGCTTCAGGTTGGACGATTCCGCCAGGCCCAAAGTCCAGGGTGCCTGCAAGGCTGTAGGTCATCACAATAGCGGAGAGGGCAAAGGCTGCACCAACAAAACTGTAGACGATATATCGCAAGCCTGCCTGATGAGCCTCTCTAGTCCCTGTGTGAATAACAAGGGGATAGGTGAATATGGTCAGGAATTCATAAAAAAGGTAAAGGGTAAAAAGATTGGCTGAGAAAGCTATCCCCATGGTGGTGCCCAAGGAGATGAGAAAATATACAAAGTAACGGCGGCGGTTATTTTCATGGGCCATATAACCGGTAGAATAGATTACCGTAAAAACCCAGAGGATCGATGCCAGGGCGCCAAAAAGCACCGAAAAAGGATCAGCACGGAAAGACAGATCCAAGCCGGGAAGAATGGTTATCAATGAGACAAAATGCATGCGACCTTCAAGAACCTCTACAAGCAGCATTACAACCATCGCCGCCGTAACAGCTGCAATAAATACAGACATGTAGTTGCGTGCTTTGTCTGATCTTTCCGGAAATAAACTGAGCAGCAGAGCGCTTCCGATGGGAAAAATCACGGCTCCGATGAGCAACTGCGCTCCGGTAGGCATAGTGGTTCAACCCCTTACAAAAGTAGTAGCCAGATGGCTATTCTTCTTTATGGCTTTTCCCTGCACCTAAAGTTAGCATAATAGCCATCACCGCGGTAAAAAGAACTGTCGTCTCCAGGAGTGTATCGTATCCCCGATAATCTAGGATAATGTTTGTGACCATGTTCAGCCCACCGCTTTCTGCGGGCCCTTCCCAGACATAGCGCTCCCACACTTCATTGATTGGGGGATTATCGGGCCGCCCGTAGGGGGGCATTTCTGCTACCGCCAGCAAAAACATGAACAGAATTAAAGAGACCAGAACAACAGAGAGGGCAATAAAAAAATGTTTGTGCCACCTCTTCACTGCGGCCGCCTCCCTACTTTTGTAACTACCGTAATCATGATTACGGTCATCCCAATACCGACAGCCGCCTCGGTAATGGCAATATCAGGTGCATTCAGCTGTTGCCAGATAAGAGCCATGACCAGGCTGTAAGCTCCAAAAATGACTACAACGTAAAGTAAATCTTCGAAAAAGAATATGGCCAGGGCACTTACAAGAAGGACCATAAAAAGCAGTGCAATCAGCGGATTCATCCTTCCTGCTCACTCCTCTCCACTACACCCTTTTCAGGACCTGCATAAGCGTCCAGGTAAAAACTGCCTTTAAGAAGGTCAATGCCCTGATTGTACGATGTTTTGGCAATGAGATGAGTCATGACCGGATTTATCGTGGCTACCAGAATGATAATCAACACCATCTTGGCTATGGAGGTCATGTCACCTATGAGCAAAATCAATCCCAGGATGATCAGCCAATTCCCCAGGGTGTCGCATTTGCCCAGCGCATGCATCCGGTTGTAAACATCAGGCATTCTGATCAAGCCGATAGCACTGACCGCCAAAAAAAAGAAACCGCTGCCCATCAACACCATCGCCGCAATCTCTTTAACCGTCTCTATTGTTTTTTCCTCCCTTCCAGCCGCCTGCTAGATGAGCTTCCCTTCACTTAGCAGTTTCAAAACACAGAGGGTTCCAATAAATGAACCCAGAACAAGCACCAGGGCGACATCAATATAGTGAGGGCTCCCGTGCAGGTAAGAATAGATCAGGATAAGCGCCACCACCTCGGAGGTAACAAGGTTGATGGAGAGAATCCGATCAATGATCGATGGGCCCACAAAGGCCCGGTAAAGAGCCAAAGCAGCCACAACAACAAGTCCTACAATAAGAAATTGCAAAAAGGAGTCCAGCATTTCAATTTCCTTCTCCCTCAATGTTTTTGGCAAGATCATAGAGGTACCAGTCCAGCACCCCGCGTCCAGCAGGATCGGTTATCGCATGGACTACATGGTAATCACCCTGCAGATCAACAGTAATTGTCCCCGGCGTGAGAGTAATGGAGTTGGCATAGAGAACCCGCATAAGATCGTGTTTCAAATCATTTCGCATGATCACCATGCCGGGCGAGATGGGCAGTTTCGGATTAAGCACGATGAAAGCCACCATAATGTTCGCTTTCAGAACCTCCCAGGCCAGGCAAAGCAGGTAGTAGATCATCATAAATAACTGCTTTAACGTGAAAGTTGTTCGCCGTCTGCCGTCACCAACCTTTACCTGAGACCATACGATGGTCACTACAATGCTGAGAAGGGTGCCCACCAAAAGGTGTTGCCAGTGCAGGCTCGACGACAGCAGCAACCAGAAGCCCATCACCATGAGAAATATAAGAACCCCTCCGAAAATATCTTTTTGACGGTCGGCCAATTTAAGGCACCTCCCCACTATCTTAAAAAATGCAGAACAATATTTTGCAAGTAATCGAAAGCCAGCACCCCCGCAGTACCAAGAACAATGATCAAAGCTGCGGTAATGACAATGGGCAGTTGCATAGATAAAGGAATCCTATCCCTTTGAAAGGTTCTCTTTTCAGAAATTGTCCCTGCGCTGGCAAAGTAAAATTCCCAGATGATGGGAAAATAGTAAGCTGCATTGAGCAGGCCGCTAATGACAATCAGGGCGATAAAGTAACCGTAAGAAGCTTCCATGCTGCCCACCGCCAGCAGGTACTTGGAGATAAAGCCCCCTGTCAAAGGGATACCGACCATGGAAAAAGCGGCAATGCTGAATGAAGCCGCCGTCAGCGGCATTTTGAATCCTATATCCCGTAGCCGTGTTACCTTTTTCTCTCCTGTCTGGTAATGAATCGCCCCGGCACAGAGAAAGAGGCAGGTTTTCATCAAAGCATGAACCGTCAGGTGAAAAAATGCAGCTACAACAGCCCAGGGGGTCCCCAGACCCAGGCCCAGATAGATGTAGCCGAGCTGGGCCACAGTTGAGTAGGCCAGGCGCCGCTTCAGGTCCAGCTGCACAAAGGCAAAGAAAGATCCAAAAAGCATGGCCAGGCCGCCCAGGATCATTAGAAGGAAACGGATATTGCTCTGCTGGTAAAATTCATTGCCGAAAACAATAAAGAAGAGCTTGAAAAGAGCGATAATATAGACCTTTACCACCAGGCTGGAAAGAACGGCGCTCGAGGGAGAGGGCGCTGAAGAGTGAGCATCGGGCAGCCAGAGATGCAGCGGGAAAAGTGCAGATTTAATGCCAAAGCCGACCACGAAAAGAGTGAGCATGATCCAGATGAGATGGGGATACTGTCCTGCATTTTGGGCAAATACAGCCCCGGCAAAACGCATATTCAGGTGGCCGGTGATCATGTAGAGCATGCCAATAGCCAGAAGGATAAATCCAGAACCGATGGTGGCAAGGATAAGATATTTTAAGCTGGCTTCGGTGGAGGCGCGGTCGCCCTTGCTGACCACCAAGGCACAGGCGCTGATTCCGACAACTTCAATAAAAACATACATGTTGAAAATGTCGTGCGTAATCACCAGTCCCAGCATCGCAGTCATGCAAAGAAGAAATTCCACGTAAAACCAACCGCGCGCTTCTTCGCCGATCTCTTTTTTCAGAGCCTTGCAGCTGAAAAGAGCGATCATCAGGTAAATGCCGGCAATTAAAATTGCCATCAACGCCGACACAGGTTCAATGGCAATTTCAATCCCCCAGGGGGGATCCCAGTCTGCCACTGCATGATAGATAGCTTCACCACCGCCTACATATTGCCCGCCAAGGTAAAGAGCCAGGGCAAAGACTACGCCACAGACAAACACCGTCAGAGGAGCACAAAGCTCCCTTTTCCAGCGCGCAAATACGGGCATGGCAAAGGAGGGGATCAATCCTCCCAGAATTAAAAATAGAGGCATCTTAGCCAAGAATATACACCTACCTCATCTTCATAAAGTCTGGAGCGTTAATCGTCCCGTAGTGTGCATACATTTTTACAATCAACGCCAGAGCAAATGCAGACGTTGAGAAACCTACAACTATCCCCGTCAAAATCAGCCCCGAGGGAAGGGGATTGATGTAAAGCTCTGCAGGCGCCGCAGGATCAAGAATGGGCGCAACACCGCCTTCGATATTTCCAAAAGCGATGTAAAATAAAAAAACGGCGCTTGTCATAATGTTCAATCCGATGACCTTTTTTAGCAGGTTGGGCTGGGTGAGAACGATGACAGTGCCTATACCGAAAACAATAACAGAAACCAGGTAAGGGTAGTTTATGATAATTGCTTCCCAGTTCATTTGTTCTGACCCTCCGCCATTAAATAAAAAACACTTAGAATTGTGCTGGCCACCAGTAAGCCAATTCCCAAATTAACTACAGAGATAATACCAACACTAAATAGTTCACCCGGTGCACCGGTTGGGCCGTGACTGGTTGGCAGTAAATACTTGATTGCCTCCATCAGGCTGCCAATGCCGATAAAAACCACGGCTATATCGAGCGGCAGGTAACGCAATCTATCTCTCCATTTCAAATCGAAGATCAGGAGATAGAGCAGTACCCCCAGTCCAAGCACCACACCACCGGCGAATCCACCCCCCGGAGAAAGATGACCATGCGCGATCACGTAAAAACCGTACATCAAAACAAGCAAGAGAACATACCGGAAAACCACCCTGGTAATGTCATCTTTCAACGCCGCAACCCTCCTCTAGGTAATATTCACACTATTGACCATTAAAAGAAGCATGCATATAAGGATTCTTCTTTAAAGATTCTCCTTAAACAAATGGTTTCCTGCACAATATGTAAAACTTTAGTTTGTTAAACCACCCAAGGCGTTCCATATAACATCATAACATCCGATTATTTAACTGGTTGGCTCCATAATAGCCTGCAACCTTTTCAACAGCGTCTTGCCTAGATTTTTACACAGGAGCCGCCTGTTAACAGGAAAGGCTGCCGGGATCCAGACTGGCAACATACTGCAGCCTGGTATGGATGGTGAAAAAGATGATCCTTTTTACTTTACCTAAAGACGTTGCAGTGATCTTTGATAGATGATATGAAGGCCTTCAAGAGTCAGAAAGGGATTCACGCGATCAATGGTCTCAGATTCTTTAGCGATAAGGGAAGCGAAACCCCCTGTAGCCACAACAAAGGGCTTGCGGGGGAATTCTTTAGCCATACGGCGGACGATACCGTCAACCTGTCCCACAAAACCGTAAATGATCCCCGCCTGCAGACTATTAATAGTGTTTGTGCCGATAACTCCGGGCGGCCGGGTGAGCTCAACCCGGGGCAGCTTTGCCGCCTTCTCAAAGAGAGCCTCAACAGAGATACCGATCCCCGGTGCAATGGCTCCGCCAAGGTATTCGCCTTTAATAGATATGGCACAGAATGTGGTCGCTGTGCCAAAATCAACTATGATCAGCGGCCCTCCGTAAAGTGTATATCCAGCCAGGGCATTGACCACGCGATCAGCCCCGATTTCATGAGGATTATCCAGAAGAACCTGCAGCCCTGTCTGCATACCGGATCGGATCACCAGCGGTTTCACTGAAAAGTACTTTTCAGCCATACTCTCCAGGGAATACATCAGGGGTGGGACCACCGAGGAGATAGCTACAGCGTCAATCTCCCGGGGAGAGAGCCTGCTGTGATGAAGCAGATTCTTAATAACAATCCCCAGCTCATCCTCGGTGCTGTTCCAGTCTGTAGCCAGGCGCCAGCAAACCCTCACCTTTGAGTTTTCAAAAACGCCGATCATGATATTGGTGTTTCCCACATCAACTGCAAGAAGCATTACTTTTATCCCCCACCTCAGGATTATCTATAATATAACAGATATATATTATCTTGCATAGGATAATCCTGCTTCTACTTCAAGAAATCCGGAGGCAACCCACCCGCCCGTTCACAAAAGCACCTTTCCTGAAAATTTTAGCGCAAACAAGCTGTATAACACCAGTATTTGTTTGCAGGAAAAACTCTGTTACCGTCGAATTGTACCAGGCGATGCTGTCACAGGTTTGGAGGATCCGTTATGGCACTGCTCAGAAAAAACAGTGATCATAATTACCTGGTATCATTGATTATTCTACTGGCAGTAATTGCCATTATGGCGGCCGCTGCTTTTTTGCTGGCCTATTATATACCCGGGACATTTGCCGAGGCTCCCTTTAGCTATGAAATAAAGGAGCTCTACAGCTTTGAGCCTTGGAGCTTCAAACTTCATAGCCTGGAGGCCGCTTTCCCGGGGGGGGGATTCATTTTGCCCCTCTACCGCGAAGACAAACAGGAAGGAATCATTATTCTTGCAGACGGCAAATATAAAGTATCGGGGCAACCGCTGCCCGAAAAGAATCCCGCCGGTCTTTTCCTTGTTGTTGACGAAAAAGATTTTGAAGAAATCCGCGGCTGTGTCATCTTTTTACCCTGTGATGATGCAGAAGCAAAACAGAGGATGGAGCGCATCTATGAGATCCAGCCCGGGCTGCCAACCATATGGGAAAGGGTAATTCCCCTTACTTTTGTTCCTTCCGCAGGCTCAATCTACTATTACTTTATTACTGAAAAGGGTGCCGCCTTTTTGCCGCCTGCACTGGATGAACAGCGGGCAAAACCATACGCTTCACTGGCCCTTTATGCCATATTGATCATCATAATACTGCTTGTAATGACCATATTCACCCTTGATTACCGCCCCTCCCGCTATTGGGATACTCTTTATCAGGTCAAGCCTGGAAAAACAGCCCTGAAGCTGGCTGCCGCAGCATTGTTCCTGGCGCTGGGCGGTGAACTGCTGCCGCTCTGCACCTCTTTGCCGAAATACAGCTTTCTCGCCGGATATATCGCTGCGATAGCCTTACTTTTTATCATGGGTTATACGAAAACAATCGATTTCTGGGAGACCGGGCTTAACCGGAATGCACACCTTAACGGATACCTGGTGGCACTTGCCACTGCATTCATGTTCATAATCATTGCCAGGGGGGTGCCACGGCATTTTTTTCTGGATATAAAGTTTGTTGGTACGTTGATTTTTTCTATTTTCATTACCGGCCTGGCCAGGGAGCTGATCTGGCGCGGCTATATCCAAACCATCATCGGCAGGCAGTTGGGTTCCATCGCAGGCTTGCTTATTACAGCATTTCTGGCAGGACTGGTTCATTACGCCGCTGTTGCCCTGTGCTCACCGGAGCTGCTCTCCTATCCCTACACCATGGTGGAGCTTCTGGTCCTGGCGCCAGGCAGCGCCATTGTGTTGGGTTATTTATACCTGCGCACAGAAAATATTCTTAGCTGTGCGCTGCTGCACGGTTTTCTGATGAGCTTTTCATCGCTGATCAATATTTGAAAGCGAGGTATTAGTCGTGATTGATCAAGAAAAGATTGCCCGCGCTACAGAGATGATCCTGGAAGCTATCGGAGAAGACCTTACCCGCGAAGGTTTGCGAGCCACACCGCGGAGGGTAGCCAAAATGTATGCAGAAGTATTTGCCGGTATGGAGCAAAACCCGAGAGAACATCTGAAGACCTGCTTTTACGAAAAGCATGACGAAATGATCCTGGTGAAAGATATACCCTTTTATTCCATGTGCGAACACCACCTTTTACCATTCTATGGCAGAGCACATGTGGCCTATATCCCGGACCAGGGACGGGTGGTGGGGCTGAGCAAACTGGTTCGTGTAACAGATATTGTGGCTCGTCGCCCCCAGCTCCAGGAGAGGCTCACCAGCGATGTGGCCGATATCATCATGGATGAGCTGAAGCCAAAAGGGGTTGTTGTTGTCGTAGAAGCGGAACATCTATGTATGAGCATCCGTGGTATAAAAAAACCTGGAGCGATGACGGTAACCTCAGCGGTTCGCGGACTTTTCCGCACTAACCCCAGTTCGCGAAGCGAAGTCCTTGCCCTGATCAAAAAAGATGAATGATTTGTTTTGGACTGAGAATTTATGGACAAAGTAAACAGGATTCTTTATGATAAAGAGTACCTTTTTTATCTTGAAAACATCAGGTTGTTGGAAAAGGATCGCTCCTTTTGCCGTCATGATTTTGAGCATTTCCTTACGGTGGCACGATTAACCTATCTTTTTTTGCTGGAAGAGGGGTGCCGCTTTATTTCCAGGGAGATGGCCTACAGCGCCGGCTTGCTTCATGACATTGGACGCTGGAAGGAATACCAGGGCGGCGGAGATCATGCAACCATCAGTGCCAGGCTGGCAGGCTCTATTTTGGAAAGGGCCGGTTTTAATCACTGTGAACAGGAGCTCATTGTGAAAGCTATAGCTCAGCACCGGCATGATGCACCGGGGGAACATCGTTCACCGCTGAGTTCAGCCCTGCACAAAGCAGACGGTATGGCCCGTCTCTGTTTCTCCTGTGTCTCCCGCAAGGATTGCCGCGGCCTGGACCGGCGGCCCCACCGGGAAAGGCTCCTCTATTAGTGTAAATGAAAGGATGGTTGAAAATGAAAGCCTGCCTCCATCATTCATGTAATCTGTGGAGCCAGCCGTCCTGCAGCGACAGTTCACCGCTGCTTTGTTACACCATCAAAATGTGCCATCTCCCATCCGCGACTACCCCGCTCATTGAGCGGGAAGGTCCTGCTCTGGGGGTTACTGTTGGCCGGACGCAACCAGAAATCGGACTTGATGGCCTTCTTCTGGCAGGTACGGTAAATGCACTGACAGGACTTGCTGAGAGGCTGAGCGAGATCAACAGCGAAGCTGCAGAAGGGGGCAGACTTATCCTGGAACTTATGAGAAAAACGGAACGCAGGCCCACCAGCGCACTGCAGTTGGGTAGCCACCGCCTGCCCCTGGGAAAAAGGACCCTCATCATGGGAATACTGAATGTTACACCCGACTCTTTTACCGATGGGGGTAAATATAATAGTATTTCGGCAGCTCTAGCCCGGGCCTACCAGATGGTGGGAGAAGGCGCCGACATTATAGATATTGGTGGGGAATCTACCCGCCCCGGTTACCGCGGAATCAGCGTAGCAGAGGAACTGGCCCGGGTGATGCCGGTAATTGAAACCTTGAAAAGTGATCCCACGTTTTCTACACCCCTTTCCATCGACACCTATAAAGCTGCCGTAGCCCGGGAGGCGCTGCAGGCAGGTGTAGAGATGGTCAATGATATCTGGGGGTTGAAAGCGGATCCAGGGCTTGGAAAGCTCATTGCTTCCTTTAACGTTCCCATCTGCCTGATGCACAATCGCAATTCCACCGCTTATTGCGACCTTGTCCCCGAGGTCATTTTTGAGCTGCAGGAATCTATTGATCTTGCCAGGGCAGCGGGCATTAATGATGAATTGATCATGGTCGACCCTGGCATCGGTTTCGGCAAAGATCTTGATCAGAATCTGGCTGTGATGCGCCGGCTTGCAGACTTTCGCGGGCTGGGATATCCACTTTTACTGGGGACTTCACGCAAATCAATGATCGGAAAGACCCTGGGGCTCCCCCCCCTGGAAAGACTTGAAGGTTCCGCTGCTACAGTTGCTTACGGAATTGCTGCAGGGGCGGATATCGTCCGTGTCCATGATGTCAAGGAGATGCGCCGCGTTGTTCTGATGACTGACGCTATGGTGCGAAGATCTAATGGAGGTTGAAACTAACAGATGGCTGCATTGATCCAGATTCTCGACATTACCTGCTACGGTTTCCATGGCGTCCTTCCTGAAGAGCAAAGACTGGGACAGGAATTCCGGATCAGCCTTGAGCTCAATATCAATACCGCTGCTCCGGAGAAGGATCTCCTATCCGAAACCGTTGATTACCGCAGTGCGGTAGAAATTGTCCGCCGGACCATGGAAGGGCCGCCGCGGCGCCTCCTGGAGACGCTGGCTGAAGGAATCGCCGCGGACCTGCTGGCGCTGCCCGGTATAGAAAGCGCAACAATCCGTATTTGCAAACCCCACCCTCCTATTCCTGAGGTAAAAGGTGGAGTGGTAATAGAAATAAACAGGCAAAGATCCCCTTCCCATCCACCTGCATAGAGTCTGAGCAGGAATATTTCTGACCCCGGGCTATACCTGTGTGGAATGTAAATGGTTTATTTTAGAAAGCATTAACCAGGAGTTCTGAAAAGATGCCTCATATTACCACTGCCTTTATCAGCCTGGGCTCAAACCTGGGTGACAGGGTTTCATATCTAGAGGAGTCACTGTTCAGGCTGGAACAAGGACAGCTATCAATCGGCGCTGTTTCACCTCTTTACGAAACAGCACCGATAGGCGGACCTCCCCAGGGCTTATTCCTGAATGCCTGCGTTTCTTTCCATACTGCTCTGTCTCCTGTCAGCCTGCTGCGCAGGCTGCAGCAGATTGAGACTTCTTTAGGCCGGGTGCGCCTGGAGCGCTGGGGACCGCGGACCATCGATCTGGACCTGCTCATATATGGAAAAGTGATCATGAACACCCCGGTGCTGGAACTGCCTCACCCGCGCATGCATGTGCGGGATTTTGTCCTCAAGCCCTTATCTGTTATTGCCCCGGAGCTAATAATCCCCGGTATTTGGAAAACTGTGCGCCACTTACTTGAAGAGCGGTCTTCCACAGTAAAGGTCAATTTATACCGTGACTCCTGGTACCTCCATTGATGGAAGCTCCAGGTGGGAGAGAAGAGAGGGAGCAGAAGCGCCGTCATCAGACAAGGAAGAAAACAGGAGAACCGTTTCCACTCTTTTCAAGATGACCTCTTAAACTTTCCAGGCAAAGTTAAGCGGGGTGCGCCCTTATAGGGCACACCCCGCTACTTAATTCAGAAGCCAGATCTAGAGTTCCCTATTAAAACAGCCCTTTAACCTTGCCTGTTTCCACATCCACATCAACGTTCATGAATGCAGGGTTAGCCGCAGTACCGGGCATGAGCGAGATTGCTCCGGCCACAGGAACAACAAAACCGGCCCCACCGTAAGTAAGGATATCTCTGATGTAAAGCTTCCATCCCTTGGGCACACCCTTGATCAAGGGATCGTCAGAAAGGCTGAGGTGGGTCTTGACCATGCAGGTGCCCAGCTTCTGCATAGCGGGATCCTTCTCCATCCGCTTTGCCTTCTCCAGGGCCTCGGGAGAATACTCCACTCCATCGGCGCCGTAAACTTCCCTGGCAATGAGATCAATGCGCTCGCGCAACGGGGTCTCCAGCTCGTAAAGGAAGCGGAAGTTGCTGGGCTCGTCGCAGGCTTCGATAACCGCATCAGCCAGTTCAAGTGCTCCTTCACCGCCAAATTGCCAGTGCTTCGAAAGAGCAACACGGGCTCCAGCCTCCTCGGCGAGGCGGCGGACCAGTTTGATCTCGTTTTCGGTATCAGTGTGGAAAGCATTGATACAGACCACCGGGCTGATCCCTGCTTTTTTCACTGTGTTGACATGGTGGATAAGGTTTTCACAGCCCGCCTCCACCCATTCCAGCTGCTCTTCATTGTAAGCAGGATCAAGGGGCTGTCCCGGCAGCGGCAGCGGCGCTCCTCCATGGCACTTCAGTGCCCTGATTGTCGCCACGATCACCGCGCAATGCGGCGTCAGTCCCGATTCACGGCATTTGATGTTCCAAAATTTCTCAAAGCCGATATCGGCAGCAAAACCCGACTCAGTGAGAACATAATCGGAGAGCTTCAACGCCACCCGGTCAGCGATAATGGAGGACTGTCCAACTGCGATGTTGGCAAAGGGGCCGGCATGAACAAAGGTGGGCTGCCCCTCCAAAGTCTGCATCAGGTTCGGGTTGATCGCCTCTACCATCCAGGCGGTCATTGCTCCGGCGACGCCCAGCTCTTCGGTGGTGATGGGATTGCCGCGCTTATCGTAAGCGACAACAATGCGGCCCATGCGCTGGCGCATATCATCCAGATCTTTAGCCATAGCCAGAATCGCCATAACTTCAGAGGAAACAGCGATAGCAAAACCTGACTGCATCATCAGGCCGTCTCTCCTGGTACCCAGGCCGATAATGATATTACGCAGAGCCTGGGCGCAAAAATCGATGATCCATTTCATCTCAACATTGCGGGGATCGATATTTAACCGCTCCAACCCCCTGCGCTCTAGAAAAGCATCCGTCGCATTAAATTCATGCTGTAACCGCGAAGTTACCGCGACCATAGCCAGGTTGTGAGCGTTCATCACCGCATTGATATCACCGGTCAGCCCCAGGGAAAAGGGAGTCAATGGAATACACTGCGACAGCCCACCGCCAGCGGCGGAACCCTTCACGTTCATCGTCGGCCCTCCGGAGGGCTGGCGAATTGTGGCAAAAACATTTTTGCCCCGCTTCCCCATCCCCTGGGCAAGGCCCATGGTGGTGGTCGACTTTCCTTCGCCCAAAGGTGTGGGCGTAATAGCTGTAACATTGACATACTTGCCGTCAGGGCGATCCTTCAACCTCTCCAGAACCTTTTTGTAGTCCACCTTCGCTACATAATGCCCATGTGGTAACAGTTCTTCCTCTTCCAGGCCCAGCTCATCACGCAGCTGGTACACTGTTTTCATGGTAGCCTCTGCCGCTTCGGCTATTTCCCAATCGGCATGTTTGGTCGGATCCAATGGCATAGAAAAACCTCCTTTTAAATTTTAATTGGTTTTTGCCTTAACCTCCTACTTTATCGGCATTATGAATATTCTATTCAACAAGTTCGCCTTAATTCCTGCCACAAGTTATTTCATTCACTTAATTATTTAAAAACTTATTGCTTCGCCGCCGAAGGGATACCGCATAGAGACGCAGCCGTTAAAATAGCTCTTTCAACAGCTGCGGAGACCGCTTCCGCCGCCATGGTCCCGGCCAGGCTGATATCAGCATCCACCTCTCCCCGTGAAAGGCTAAATATGATATCGCCATCCCACATCGTGTGGACCGGCCAAATCGACCGGGCCAGCCCGTTATGAGCCATCTGGGCAATTTTACCAAGTGCCTCCCTGCTAAAGCAGCCGTTTGTAGCTACCACTCCGAGGGTGGTATTTCCGGGAAAACCGGAAAGGCTTCCTCCCTGCATCAGCTCAGCGGTGCGCTCCATAACCCCTGTTTCAGGGTTGCGCGGTCCGGCCAGCAGTTCGCCGCCGCGGCCAAGTACATCGCCAAAAGCATTCACCGCCACCAATGCGGCGACAATAAGATTGCCGCAACG
This sequence comes from uncultured Syntrophomonadaceae bacterium, assembly GCA_964464625.1. Lineage (GTDB taxonomy): Bacteria > Bacillota > Dethiobacteria > DTU022 > DTU022 > JAAZIN01. Next base: position 56,878 of record CAYXKD010000003.1, on the reverse strand, counting down.
TCTGGAGCTGCTTCCTTGTCCTGACTTAACAGCCTGCAGCGGACCGTAGATTTTACCTACGGTAGCCCCGGTCCCAGCCCCCACAGAACCCTCCGGAACCGGCCCTGCCGAGGCATTCAGGCAAGCCTGATAGCCCATTTCTGCATCTGGACGTATATTCATATCGCCGATAAAAAGATCAAATAAAATTGCCGCCGGAACAATAGGTACGCGAAGAGGACCGGTGACATAGCCCCTGCCCCGCTCTTCAAGATAGCGCATTACCCCACTGGCAGCATCAAGACCGAAAGCGCTGCCACCTGCCAAAAGGATCGCTTGAACCTCCTCAACAAGCTGCGAGGGCCGCAAAAGATCGGTCTCCCTGGTCCCGGGAGCAGAGCCCCGCACATCCACAGCAGCACGGGCGCCTTCTTCGGCAAGGATGACCGTTACTCCCGTTGCTGCCTCCCTATCCGTGTAAACACCCACACTAAACCCTTCTATTTCTGTAATTCCACCCACAGGCATACCACCTTCCCCTGTTTTCTTTTGTGAAAATAAAAAGGCTGCCCCGGTGGGCAGCCCCTTATTGGCATCAGGAGGGCTCTTCGGACGGTGTGTCGACAGGTTCACTTTGCTGAAAAGAGGTACAGGGTTGTACTTTGGTTTTTCCCGGTGATTTTGTTTCACCACGGCGTTCAGGGCGGACAGCACCTTCAGCTCTGGCCGCATCCGCCTTTTCTTTTTCACGGCGGCCGGCTTCAAGTTCAGCAAGGCTTCTTCCCTCAACAAGAGCGGTAATCTCCCCGGCATCAAGGGTTTCTTTTTCCAAAAGCGCCTGGGCAATCAGGTCGAGCTTGTCACGGTTTTCCTCCAGAATCTCTCTGGCCCGCTCGTAGCATTGATCGATGGTCCGGCGGATTTCATGATCGATTGCCTTGGCGATCTCTTCACTATAATCGCGGTCCCGGCCAATATCCCGTCCCAGGAAGACCTGATCATGCTTATGGCCCAGGGTAATCGGACCCAATGAATCACTCATGCCGTACTCCATAATCATTTGCCGGACAATGGATGTGGCTCTCTCCAGATCGTTTTGTGCACCTGTGCTGATCTCGTCGAGAACCAGTTTCTCCGCAACCCTTCCAGCAAGCAAGGTGGTAACACGATCCAGGAGCTCGGAGCGGGTCATGAAATAGCGATCTTCTTCAGGAAACATGAGCGTGTATCCGCCAGCCCGCCCACGGGGGATAATCGAAACTTTATGCACCGGATCGGTATGCGGAAGCAGGTAACCTACAAGGGCATGACCCGCTTCGTGGAAAGAAACAATTTTCTTTTCAAATTCGCTGATCACCCGGCTCCGTTTCTGGGTTCCTGCAATAACCCGCTCAACAGCTTCCTCGATCTCTTTTTTACCTACGCGCTTGCCACCGGTACGCGCCGTTAAAAGAGCTGCTTCATTGACCACGTTCTCCAGGTCGGCCCCGGTAAAACCGGGAGTGGCCCGGGCAATATCCCGCAGGCTAATCCCCTCAGCAAGAGGCTTGTTGCGGGTATGCACCTTCAGAATCTCTTCGCGCCCTCTTACATCAGGCACCCCCACAGCTATTTCCCGGTCAAAACGACCTGGACGAAGCAAGGCGGGATCAAGAATATCCGGGCGGTTTGTCGCCGCCAGAATAATAATCCCTTCATTTACATCAAAGCCATCCATCTCCACCAGAAGCTGGTTCAGAGTCTGCTCACGTTCATCATGGCCTCCACCCAGACCGGCGCCTCGCTGCCGTCCCACCGCATCAATTTCGTCAATAAAGACAATACAGGGTGAGCTCTTTTTTGCGTTTTCAAAAAGATCGCGCACCCGCGATGCTCCTACTCCTACAAACATCTCCACAAAATCGGAACCGCTAATACTAAAAAATGGCACTCCCGCCTCGCCGGCCACTGCACGGGCTAGAAGGGTTTTCCCTGTCCCCGGAGGTCCCACCAGCAATATCCCCTTCGGTATGCGTGCCCCCAGCTCGATATATTTACGGGGATCAGCGAGAAAGTCAACCACTTCTGCCAGTTCAGCCTTCTCCTCATCAGCACCTGCAACATCACTAAAAGTAACTTTTTTCCTATTACCTTCGTGAAGCCGGGCCCGGCTTTTACCAAAGTTCATCACCTTGCTGCCACCGCCCTGTGTCTGTTGCATAAAAAAGAAGAAAAGTCCGATGAGCAGCAGGAAGGGTATGGCATAGGTAAGAGCGGTCTGCCACCAGCTGGGACCCCGCGGGGGATTGGTTTCATATTCAATATTTTTCTCCAGGAGAATATCGCTCAGGTTGTGATCGCCCGGACGGGTTGAAACAACGGCCCGGCCGTCTTTCAGCTCAGCCTCGATCTCATCGCCATAAAGAATAACCTTTTTTACCCTGTTGGTTTCAACCTGCTCGATAAAATTATTATAAGAGATCTGCTCGGGAGCTGTTCCGGTGTTGTACAGGAGCCTCATTCCGAAGAAAAAGAGCAGAGCTATAATAAGATAGAATAGTATCTGGCGTCTAAACAGCTGCATCTTGCCAACCTCCTCCCACAGCAAGATCAAGATTTTTGCTTCTTTATTCTAACATACCGTATATCCATAGGCAACACGGATAATTTTTGCTGCCGCCAGCTTGTCTGTCTACCCTTGGTTAGATACCCTGTCTGCAGGGACAAGGGTCATGAGGGCTCAGAAACAAGAACATATATTCCTTCCAGCTGGCGATAATCCTCGTTAAAATCGAGGCCGTAGCCGATCACAAAGCGATCGGGAATTTCAAATCCGCAGTAATCAGGTATAAATTCCACCTGACGCCGGGCCGGTTTATCAAGAAGTGTGACTACTTTAAGAGATCGCGGCTGCCGGCTAAGTAGATTTTTTTGGAGATAGTTTAAAGTTAACCCGGTATCTACGATATCCTCAACAATGAGGACATCTTTGCCTCTGATACTGCTTTCAAGATCTTTGAGAATGCGGACCACGCCCGATGAAGCAGTATCCGATCCATAACTGGAAACAGCAATAAAATCGATCTCTACCGGTATTTTTAACCGCCGCATCAAATCGCTTGTAAAAATTACAGCGCCTTTCAGCACACATATAAGCAACAATTTTTTTCCTTCGTATTCAGCAGAAATCTGATCAGCCAGCTCAGCCACCCGGCGGGCGATGACCTGCTCATCAAGAAGCACTTCAAGTTTCTCCTTTTTCAACGGAGCCCCTCCCCTGCATTGTTTTTTTTATTTCCAGAACCAGTACATTCGATGTATTGCCTGTTACACGATAGGGGTGGCCAATGCGTATTCCCATCACCCAGATTATCTTATCGCCTGCTGTCACCAGCGGGTGGTTGTCTCTGCGATGCCGTGGAACCTTATGATCGATTAAAAAATCTTTTAACTTTTTTGCACCGGGCGCACCCTGAGGGTGAAATCGTGCCCCGGGCCAGCGTGAACGAAGCAGTAGGGGAGAGGGCAAAGAATTGTAATCCAGATAGGCCTGTTGCGGCAGCGGAGGCCAGTTCAATTCGCCGGGATTTATAAAAGAGGCTTCCACATGAAAAGATCCCCCGGGAAGCTGGGTACACCCCGGGATATGCATAGGCCTATCAGAAAAACCCCCTTTTTTTGCCGGCTTTGCCGTTGTCAGGATTAAATGTCCGTAAGAACGAAACGCCCGGGCGCTGCCCGGCAGGGACAATTCCTGCGACGGGCCGGACTTCTGTGCCAGGTCCACTATCTGTTCAACCTGTCGCCTGCCGATTCTTCTTCCCGGAACAAATTGCAGAAGCGCACGGTAAGCGACACGTCCGCGCAGCGATGGATGTAGAGAGTTGAAAACATCCCTATCCAGAATCAGTTTATCCTTTTCCCTGCGAGTTACCTGCGCAAACATTTCTTTCGTCTTTGCTTCAAGGTAGGCACGGTCTGCTGCAATCATGGAGGCCAATTGTGCCAGAGAGGGTTTCAAATTGTGATTGTATCTCTCCTCCAGGTAGGGAATCAATTCCAGGCGGATCCGGTTGCGAGTATAGTCGGTCTTCAGGTTGCTTGCATCCAGGGCAGGCTTTAGACCCTGATCCCGGCAGTAGCACTCAATTTCCCGCCGCGAAATACACAGCAGGGGGCGGATCAGCTCCACCGGACCAAACGTTCGCTTCGGCAGGATCCCGGCAAGCCCACCTGGCCCGGTACCCCTGAGCAGGTTAAAAAGCACCGTCTCCGCCTGATCGTCCAGCTGCTGTCCCAGGGCGATTTTGCGGGTTCCATGTTTTTTAGCCGCCTTCGTCAAAAACTGAAAGCGGACAACTCGTGAGGCTTCCGAAGCTGAAAATCTACGGCCCTTACGAAAGGCGGGTACATCGATAGCGGCCCCTTCAAAAGGCAACGACCAGTGGGCAGCCAGAGCACTCACTGCCTCAGCCTCCTCTCTTGCTTCAGGCCTGATGCAGTGGTCAAGATGAGCAACAACAAGGGTCAGCCTGTAGCGAGGCGCCAGGGCGCGCAAAATATGAAGCATACAGAGCGAATCAGGCCCCCCCGAAACAGCAACAAGCAAGCGGTCGCCCTCCTGAATAAGACTGTGCTGTTCGACATAGCGGGCTACCTTTTCAACAAGCATAATTAATACGCAGCTACCTCCAGCTGCACTCCTCCTGTTAGCATACTTTCCTGAGATCCTTTATTTCACTCAGGACAAAATGGAATTACATACCATCATTCAAACATTCAATTGGCGAGGTTTTTTACACTGGATAGCAGCGCTACTCAGCACACCGCCGCAACTCTACATATAACCTGCAAAAAATGATTCCTATTTTTTGTAGTTTATCTTGCCGCACCCTAGGAAATGATCGCTCAGCTTTTCCTGCCTCTGACTTCCGGCTTCCTGTTTCTTCTACTTATTATTTTACCATAGTATAGACTGCGGGGATAAAATAAATAAAATGCAACCCTTGAACCCCTGTTCAAAGGTTGCATTTATTTCATTCGGGCGGCAGCCTCTTTTCCCTTTACCGCTTCAGACTTATGAGCCTGCAGGCGGCAACCGTCAAGTCGTCCCGCAAGGGGCCGCCGGAACGGCGAGCCGCTTCTTCCAAAATCCGGTCGGCCACGATTTGCGGCGGACTGTTTTCCATCATGCGGAGAAAAGAAACCAACCATGAAAGCTCCCCATCAGGAGCACCGGCCCCATCGGTAACCAGTACCAGCAGATCATTTGGTTGGAGCTTTTCCAAATAGCTCTCAACCTCCATCCTGGAGATGATTCCCAGCGGAAGCGAAGGTGATCCTATGGCAAACACCTCCTTTTCCCGCTTGATCATGCTGGGAGCAGCTCCAATCTTCAAAAGTTCCAGCTCTCCTTCGACCAGGTCAATGAGGGCCATGTCCACGGTGGCAAATGTTTCATCACCCCTGCGCAGCTGCAGCAGTGAGTTGACGCTGCGCAGCACCACCTCTTTGTTGAAACCCGCTTCCAGCAGGCGTTCCAACATGACGATGGTCGCCTTACTTTCCGCCGCTGCGCGGGGTCCATTGCCCATCCCGTCGCTAAGGATAATCACCTGTTCCCTTACACCCAACTCGAGGAGGCTGTAATAATCTCCGCAGACCTGCTGATTCCATCCCGCTTTCTGGGCCAGACCGATCTCAAGGTTGAAGAGGGGTGCCTGCCCACCCACGCCGGGAGGAAACCGGTCTTCTTCGACTTCACGGGCCAGGTCATGCATTACTTCTGCAAGGCCTTGCAGCTGGCCCGAAACCAGCTCCTTCCCCTCCCTAACCTTTTGCTCCCAAAACCGGTTTACCACCATCAGCTCCTGCAGATTGTTGATCGCCTCCACCAGCACTTCAGGCTGATGACATCTGTCCCGAAAGGTGGCAGGCAGATGAGCCATTACCACCTTCCCTTCTATTTCAGCGCGCTCCAACAGGTCGAGAACCAGGCGGTGATGGCTGTGCAGGTCCTTCTCCCAGCAGCGCCTCCGAAACAAACAGGAGCGGCAAACGCGGTTCATCAGATCCTCCAGCAGTGAGGATCTCTCATCTTCTTCGCGGCTCTCCCTGGCCGCAGTGGTCTGCCCGAAGCCCAGTGATAGTTCACTGAACAGCTTTGCCAGGTGCCGGATCCGTCCGGTAACAGCCTGACGTGTCTTTTCTTGCGTTTTTTCACTTTCCCCCAATCCCAGACCCTGCAGCTGGAGAGTCAGCTTGCGGAGCCTTTGTGCCGGGATCGCCAGGAATACAACGAGGGAGAGCAGGCCTTCCCTCCAGTAGAGTCCCGGCGTCTCCCCGGGGGCCAGCAGAAAAAGCACCGGCAATGAGAAGAGAAACCCTGCTGCAGAGCCCCACCGGCCGAAGGGCTTAAGCAGCCCGGTCCAAAAGCCGCTAAAGGAGAGGGACCCTATATAAAGGTAGAAGTAGGGGTTCCCCAACCCCAGTATTGTCCCTGAAATTATTCCCATCGCGGCGCCCCAGCCTACTCCCAACAGGTAGGCTGAAATCAAAAGAAAAAGGTAACAGACGGCGGCTTCTACGGATAAGCCTGCCGCGGAAACATTTTTCAAGCCGAACATGGCCAGAAAAAATAAGAGAAAAAGAGCAAGCAGTTCTTCCTGTTCCACGACCGGTCTGTCCCGGCTGCGCGGAAGAAAATCGATAGGGCGCAACGCCGGCAGCATAACCACTGCTGCCAGGAAGCCCATGATCATCTCCAGTGCCAGGAAGAGAGCATCCAGGAGTTGGGGAGCGCTTAGCAGGAGAGAGAACCGGCTCAAAGCTACCAGCACCGCGGTTGCCGGCAGCAAGGGGCTCCTCCGTTTGAACATCTTGAGAAATAAGCCCTCCATGAACCAGACCACCGCCATCGCCCCCAGGAGGATGAATGCTCCCGGAACACCAACATCTGTTGTTGCCCGGCCTGCGAGGACAGCCGCCGCCACCAGGAAGCTATACTTCGGTTTTTCCCGCAATACAATGAGCCAGAACACCGCTCCAAAAGGAGCAATTTCACCAAGAATTTCGGCTCTGCCCAATAAGAAACCCGCCAGCGCCAGCAGGATATTGGGCGCGCTGAAGAGAGCCTCTCCCTTTTGGTAAAATGATCTCAATGCATTGAGCCGTTCCTGACTACCTTCTGCGGCAGTAGATGTGGCTTCATGGGCACAAGTTGTCCCTTCCATCCGCACAGACATCCTCCTCCGTGGTCCCGGTATCCTGATTATAAAGGGGCTCCTCTGAAATGTATGTCACAATCCGTAGTGAAAGAAAATTTTTTTTACGACAATTATAGATACCGCTCAACGATTAATCGCTGTTCCCGGCAATGTCTGGATGAGAATGCCGCAAGCAACTCTTTTATTTATGGCAACAGGGGTCCATTCAAATCGAAATAAGAAAATAAAAAAATACCCTTCCGGGTATTCTGCAAAACTGTGCAAAATAAATAAAGGCTGCTTTATCCGCCGCCTTTATAAAGATCATTACATAAATATTTTTCTTTAATAAGCCTCCCGATATGTCCCCCGGCCGCCTCTTTTTGATTCAGTATTCCTTTTTAAATCTTGCAGCCGTTCATCGCTCTCTTTCATAAAGCGGGCAAGTTTGTCTTCAAAAGAGGCTCGATCTTCCCTGCGATAACTGCGGGCACTATAGCCGGCAACAGCCTGCCTTATGGAAAGCCCGATTTTACCGCTGCCGTCAACAGAAAGAACCTTAACTCTCACTGGATCAGACTTCTTCAGATGGTCATGGATATCCTTGACATAGGAGTTGGCAACTTCTGATATATGCACCAGACCAGTTTCCCCTCCGGGCAAGGTTACAAAAGCACCAAAATTAGTGATCCCGGTGACCACCCCTTCCACGATGCTGCCTACCTCTACGGGCATACCGCTAGAAAATCCTCCTTGCTAATACTAACTTAAGCCTAAAGATATTATAACTTTTTCGAATCCTTTGTCAATCCTCTAGCTGAAAAACAATCTCACCGGGACGAACCAGGCCCAACAATTTGCGAGCCAGTATCTCGATATAGCCTGGTTCATGCAGCCGGGCGATCTCTTCGGAAATCTTTTCATTGCGGGATTCGTATTCATCAAGTTTAAATTCCGCTGATTCCAGTTTTTTGAGCAAGCGGTTATATTGAAAGGCCTGTACAGCTATCACAAGCGTAAAAAAACAAAGTAAAATCGCTCCCGCCATGGCTATAAGCTTGAAAATACCATAGCTGCGCTGCTTGCGGCGGGGAAAAGGGGTTACCCTTCCCCCTGAACCTTTCTCCCTTCTCCTGATGAAAACCACATCCCTCTGGGGATCAAAAGATTTCGACTAGATCTTATTTTCGCCAGAAGGGGTGAAAGATCCTGCATCCGCGGATGTTTCTTCCCACTTTTTTCTCTGTAAACTCTCTGTTGGAAGCCCTGGCGTGGAATTGCCACGGCCGAAACAGAAAGGCGAAGCCTTTTTGCCATAAGGGAAACAAAATATTGCTGAAATAATAAAAATAGAAGATGAAACCGCCGGCCAGACCACCATAAGTATAAGCGTAGATCTCACCCCACCGCCGGTAAAAAAGAAATAAAACCGTAGCTGCAGCGGCGACAAGCCAGAAAAAACAATCACCAATAAAAGAAGCCGCGAAGGGAAGCCGCCTGAATTGAACCCGTACTGACCGGTAAAGGTCGTACGCAAATGCGCAGATCATCCCCAGTACAAACGCTTCCAAAAAAACAATGAACTGCTGAACTGCTTCAGAGTGGACGGAAAGAACCGGCATTACCTGAAAAGCCTCTCCAAAAGATTTTTCCCGCGGGCGCGCGTTCTTTTCTCTTCTGCATAGGCTATCTCCAGAACATAGCCTTCAATGGAGAGCTCACCCTGATCCAGGTTTAGATGCTTGATGTGCAAATTTTCACCGCGCACCGCCAGCAGTCCCAGTTCTGTCTCCATGATTACCTCTTCATCATCAAAGCTATCCACATGAACAACACCTGTAACCTCGGTTTGCTCTCTGTTATCAATAACGAGCCGGTGCTGACCACTGCGAAAACTATATTTTTCCTCCACCTGCCCTCTCCTCCCCTGCAGCCTCTTTTTTGTCACTTTATTATATGAGTATGTACCAGCTTTATGTCATAAAGGTTATAAGAGACGACATCTCCGGTTACAACTCTTAAAAATGGGCAAGCTGCCAGCAGGATTAGCCATCTCTGTAGCGAAAAAAGTTTTACCCGGGTTAGGAAAGGAGGATGGAACCAGTTGAAGCTGCTTTATCGAGGAAAAACAAAAGATGTCTATCAATTTTCAGAGGAGAAGCTTGTGCTCTATTTCAAGGACAGTATAACCGGTTCAGACGTAAGCCCCGATCCGGGCGGCAATGAGGTGGTGGGCAGTCTTGCCGGGAAGGGCGGTGCATCGCTGCGCCTTTCAGCTTATTTTTTTGAATTGCTAGAGCTGGCGGGCATTCCCACACATTACATTGGTCCCGGTTCTGATGAAAACTGTCTCCTGGTGAAAAAAACCCGCTCGTTCAACCTGGAGGTAATCTGCCGGGAAAAAGCCTGGGGCAGCTTTTTGCGCCGTTACGGTAAGTATGCAGTAAAGGGCCAGCCCCTGTCCTCACTGGTGGAATTTACCTTAAAAGACGATGAACGCGGCGATCCGCCTGCTACCGTTGCAGTTATAGCGGCACTGAAGATCGCATCTCCCTCGGAAACGGAATATATGGAAGAGACAGCCCGACGGGCTACCGCTCTGATCAAAAAAGAGCTTGCATCAAAAGATCTGGAGCTCATTGATATTAAATATGAGTTTGGAAAAGTCGCAGGCAGGATACTGCTTATAGATGAGATCTCCGGCGACAGCATGCGAGTGCTGCAAGGCAACCGCGTTCTTTCACCGGAAGAACCTGCTGCAGTCTTTTTCGAATAGTTAAACCTGATTGGAATTCAGTTCCCCGTTTACTTATCACCCCCAGCTACCATACTTCAGCCAGGGTGATATCGCGGTAGAAATAGTTGACGATTTCATCGGGAGTGCGCCCTTTTTCGGCAAGCGCCCGTGCCCCCCACTGGCACATGCCCACACCGTGTCCATAACCGGTGCCGGTCAGGTAAAGCCCTCCCTCTCCTATCTCGATTTCGTCGATAAAGGTGGAACGCATCTCTGTGCTCCCCAGAGCCAGTCTTAGCGCAGGGGCAGGAGCCTCAGTCTCGTTGATTTTAATCTTAGTCGCCCTTCCCGAAGGCCCTTTTTCGCTGATCACTATGCTCTCAACGGTTCCGGGGTCCTCCCCGGTGATCTCCTGCACCGCCTGTTGAACCCTGGCCAGGGGAAAAGAAGCGCTCCAGTTTTTTTCACTTCCGGGGATGATATCTTCCGCCGGACTGTTTACAATCTGAATATAAGGGGGGTTGCCCCCTTCATGCTCCAGCCCCTCATCTGCCAACGCAGTCCGGGGTCCGGCATAGGCATGAAACCAGCCCCTGATATAGTCCCCATTGTTAAGGGCAACACGGCCCCTGGTGTTCTCCACTGCTTTTATAACAGATTCATTGATCCTGGCGGCACTGTAAGCCTGAAATTCTTTGAAATCCGTTGAAGCATGGGCATCGCGCTGAGGGAATCCGCCGTTCTCTTTGATTTTTTGAAGGGTAAAGCTGCGGGCAATGATAGCCTGAGCACCCAGTGCACTCTCAGGCCATTCCGGATCCATCTCTGCGGCCACTACTCCGGCAATGTATTCCTCAAAGTCCATTTCTACAACTTCACCTGTTTCATGCTGATATACTCTCAACCGGGGCTCCCGGCCCTGATACTCCTTAAGAGCCCCGGGGAGCGGCGGCGGTTCAACCTCCTGTTTTCGCCGGCAACCGGGGCAAAGAATTAAAGAAGCGCATAGGAGCAGCACGGCCACTTTTTGAGAAGGAAGCATTTACTTTCACCACTTTTTAAATTTGGCTCCTCTCTATATTTTCCCCGGCCTGAAATAAATATACTATGATCAGGAAAGCCGTCTTCTTATGCGACGGCCCTCCAAAATACACTTAATTTTACAGGCAATGGCAGTTACTTTACTTTATCCCTGAACGCCTTACCCGCCTTGAATACAGGCACATACAGCGCCGGGATGGTGATCTCTTCGTTTGTGGCTGGATTCCGGCCCTGGCGCTCAGCCCGGTACCTTCTCTCAAATGTCCCGAAACCTACGAGCTGCACTTTTTCATCACTCTTCACAGTATCAATAATGCTTTCAATTACTGCATTAACTATTTTCTCCACATCTTTTTTTGCCATTTCGGTTTTTTCTGAAACCGTAACAATTAGATCTGATTTGTTCATCGCGTAACCTCCTAAGTTAATTAAAATCATCATGCCTCGCTGTTGCTACTTCGCTATTGCGATGATGATTCCTGCTTTTTAGCTGTTATTTCCTTTATTTTCGCCTCTTCCCACCACCTGTCCATTTCTTCCAATGAAAAGCTGTTAATAGACCGGTTTTTTTTGGCTGCCTGGGAAGAGATGTGAGAAAAACGGGCAAGAAATTTTTGCAATGCTTTTCCCAGAGCCAGTTCAGGGTTTATCTTTAGAAAACGAGCCACATTGACTGCAGCAAAGAGAAAATCCCCATATTCTTCTTCTATTCTGTCCGAAACCCCCAGGCTATATGCATCTTCCAGTTCAGCCGCTTCTTCTTTCAATTTCTCCACTGCGCCTTCCAGCGAAGGCCAATCAAAGCCGAAAGCCGCCGCCCGCTGCTGGACTTTATATGCGCGGAGCAATGCAGGCAAGGCGGGATCGACCTGCATGCGGCCTGCCTCGCCTTTACCCCTTTCCAGATCCTTGACCTCTTCCCAGCGCACAGCCGCACCGGCGAGTGTTGTTTCCCTGGCTGCTCCAAATACATGGGGGTGCCGGCGTATCAGCTTGTCAATGAGTCCTTCAATCACGGCATTAAGATCAAAAAAACCCTCCTCGCGGGCGATTTCGCTGTGAAAAATAATTTGCAGCAGAAGATCCCCCAACTCCTCCTCCAGCGCAACAACGTCCTTCCTTTCTATGGCAGCGATTACCTCATAGGCCTCTTCAATGAGACAGCCCCGCAAACTGTGGTGAGTCTGTCGGCGATCCCAGGGGCAACCCCGGGGTGAACGCAACAGGGTCATGATCCTTTCTAGACGCTGCAAAGATCTATTTTTTCCTGGTACGGCAAGAGAGATTCCGGGAATAATTCTAATCCGGTGCCCCCATGCCGGTGCCCGGCATGACAGCTTTCTGACCATAGAGTTTCCCTCTAGAGGGTTTCCGGGAACAGCGTATCCAATCCGCAAGTGCCGTGCAGCAGCAGATAAGAGGATGGAGAGAGCAACCCGCGACGTCGCGGCAAAGCGGTCGAGGCTGTGAAAGCGCAAACCCCGCTCCCGGCAGTAACGGGCCGCAGGATGTCCCCCATCCTGAAAATAAAGAGGCTTACTGCGGCGAAGCGCCCGCTTTGCCGCTGCAGTAAGATGATGGGGGCTTCCAGGCCCCAGCCCGATGATCACAATTGTACCCATTAAGTCACCTCACTTATTTAGCAGTTTCCACCGCCCCGCCAGTTCGGCCAGCCGCAGACCGATACGGGGAATCAGCTCCAGTTCATCCCGCGTGAGGCTGCCGGTAAGTAACAAGGCAACACTGTAAACAGCAATCCCCATGACAATTGCCGGGAAAACAGCAGCGCTACAGGCCAACCTGGCGGAAAAAAGGGGTTCAGCCAGGGAAAAGAAGAGACGATAACTCAATTTTACCGCCGCCGCCATCAATGCCACACAAAATCCCGGAAGCAAAACCAGCTCCACTATTCGGAAGCGCCATCCAGTATGGTGGGCCACGGCATAAAGATTCAGCACTGCGGCCACCCCGGTACCGATTACCGAAGCCAGCGCAGCACCGCCCACATGCAGTGCCGGTACAGCCGTCAGGTACCAGGCCAGAATTGATTTCACTGCTCCACCCAGGGCCATGCTCACAACCGGTGTCACCGTCTTTCCCAGCCCCTGTAAAATCCCCGTTGTCGATACATAGAGCCCCAGGGGGATTACCGACCATGACAGGTAAGCCAGGGCATAACCCGCTCCGGCATTTTCAGGGCCGAATAAGACCACGATCACCGGCTCTGCCAGCAGGTATAGCCCCACCGACGCCGGCAGAGAGAAAAGTGTGGTTAACTTAATCGAAACGGAAGAGCGGCTCCGGATCAATGCCTTGTTCCGCAAAACCAGCGCCTCAGAGATTGCCGGCACCAGGCTCATGCTCAGGGCGAGGGTGACCACGTTGGGGAAATAGACCACCGAACCGGCCATCCCCGTAAGCTGGCCGAAGAGCGCCGTAGCCTCTGTATAAACATAGCCAATCGCCTTCAACCTGCTGGGAACTATAGCCCAGTCAATAAGGCTCAAAAGAGGCATAATGAGAGAACCAAAAGTGATGGGTATGGCCAGCGCAAAAATATGTCGGATAATCCTACCCGCCGCCACAGGTTCCGTTCCTGGCTGAGCCCGGACCTTTTTCATGAATGCGGGGCGGCGTAGATAGTAAATAGGCAGGAGCAGAAGCAGCCCCAAAATGCCTCCGGCAGCCGTGCCGAAAGCCGCGCCTGCTGCGGCATATTCCAGCCCCCGGGGGAGCAGGGCTATCGCCAGCGCCAGTGAAACAACAAGCCTACCTGTCTGTTCTACCACCTGGGAAGCGGCAGTGGGAAGCATGTACTGCTGTCCCTGAAAAAAACCACGCAGCGCCGACATTATGGTGACAAAGAAAATTGCCGGAGCAATGGCCATAATCGCTAAAATTGCCCGGGGATCGCTGTCCAGGATCTGGACAATCCTTTCTGCCGAGAAAAAGAGAAACAGGGCAACGGCCAGCCCTGTCAGGGTCAGGATCAGCAGGGCCATGCGAAAAACACGCATTGCCCCGCGGTAGTCCTTTACCGTAACATTTTCAGCAACCAGTTTGGATACAGCAACAGGGATCCCCGCCGTGGAGATAGCCAGCAGGGTGGAGTAAATTGGATAAGACATCTGGTAGAGCCCGATGCCTTCGTCTCCGATGATTCCCACAAGCAATATTTTCATTGCTGCGCCGACAAAACGTACGCCTACTCCGGCCACAGCCAGTATGGCCGCACCCCTGATAAACTTGCTGTGGCTGGACAAAGCCCTTCCTTCCTTCCTCTTCCGTTCCCCTAATATATAATGTCTGTATTATACCAGCATCTTCTAAGACGATCTACATCTCTAACTTCTGCGTCGCCTTTAACTATTGCTCCATCTGCTTAGCCAGAAATGAGGCTGCTGTTTCAACCAGTTTTAATTCAAGATCGCTCATTCTGATGGAGGGGTCCCTGCTACCCATGATCACTGCGCCTATGGGATCCCCTTCAGAGATTATCGGCGCAATCACTTCATTGGCAAAACGGGGCCCCATCATTTCATCCGTCTCCTCGTAATACTGATGATCGGCAGTATTGTTGATCATCACACTCTTCCGGCTTTCCATGACCCGTTCAACAGCACTGCTTAAAGGACGGTTTACAAATTCTTTTTTGGGCGCACCGGCCACCGCAATAATTGTATCCCGGTCGGCAATGCATGAAATGTTGCCCATTGATTCATGAAGAGAATCGGCATATTCCTGTGCAAAATCACCCAACTCACCAATGGGGGAGTATTTCTTTAAAATAACCTCTCCGCCCCTGTCCACATAAATTTCCAGAGGGTCACCTTCCCTGATCTTTAATGTACGGCGAATTTCCTTGGGAATCACAACCCGGCCGAGATCATCGATGCGCCTGACAATACCGGTTGCTTTCAACACTGTTTCCTCCTTTGTGAAGTTCCAGGCAATAAATCTCTGTTCTGAAATTAGTATTTATCTTCGATAGAGGTTTTATGCATTCCCAAAACTAGCGACAGTGGAGTTCAATTCTCCCCTCTTTCCATAGAGTGTAGTAAAATTGCTCGTAAAGAAGGCTTTTTATTAGTTGAAATGCTTCTTCCCTTACATCTGTAAAGTCGAGCTGCCCTGCAGGCCTGACCCTTTGAATCCAGTAAAGATGATACTCTCCGGAGGATCGGATAAGACAGCCTTTCCCTGTTTTATGAGCGGGAAATATCTGCTCGCGTACCTTCTTCGACAGAAAGGGGTCATCCCCGGTAACCCACCCCAGGTTGGACCGATGAGCATTCCCGGAGGCTGCGATCTCTTCCGCAGCAGTTCCCCGCTCCAACCGGACAAGACAATCTGTTGCTTCCTGCTCATCGTTGAAACGGTAGAGGTACAGTTCCGCGGCAGCAGGCTGCATGAAAATTTCCGGGTTCTCTCCCACAAATCGAAGCAGATCTTCTTCCTGAACTGTTGAGCCCATCTGTTCAAAAAGCGCTTCCACCTGCAACCGGTAACGAGAAAATAGAGCCAGATCGCCGGGGTCCAGGCAAAGCTCCTTGCACTTTTTGTGAAATTCAGCAAGCGAACCTGCGTAACCTCTTTGTACAAGACTCTGCTGCATTTCCCCCATTTTAACTTCCAGCTCCCCGGGAGCAACAACAACACCGGCATTTGCCGCCGCCTGATCCACCAGTTCGAAGCCGATGAGAAGATGTAAAAATTCCCGCTCATTTTCTTTTGGCCGGTTGTCATCCCGCAGGTCAACTGTCCCGGGATTGCATAGCTCCATCAGGCTGATAAACCGGTTCAAATCGTTTTGCGAGATGATAACGTCGTTTACCCTGGCTGCGGGGACATCCGCAGCCAAACAGCCTGCACAGCAGATCAACAGAAGCAGCCAGGTAGCCAGCGATAAAAAACCTCTGAGTCCGGGCATATTGTCGCCTCCTTACTCAAGTTCAGACAGGGTCAAGGCGGCTTCACCACTTAGCTCGCCCAAAAATACGAGCAGCTCGGAAAGCAACCTTTCACGGAGCTCGGCCCGAAATTTGATCCGGGGTGATGGCCCGGCAGTAAAGGTTAGGCGACCCCGGTACTTTTTCGCCGCTGAATGAAGCCCAACAGTGTCAAATCCACGGTCCCGGTGAAACCTTATATCCACGGTGCCGTCATGCTGCTGCAGGGAGACGATCCCCAGATGCCTGGCCAGAAGGCGCAAGGAGGCTGCTTCAAGCAGATTTTTTACAGGAGAGGGCGGCGCCCCGTAACGATCACGCATCTCCTCTTCTACTTCTTCCAACTCCTCGCCGGAATCCGAAGCATAGATGCGCTGGTAAAAATCAATCTTCTGGTCCTGATTGGTGATATAGGATGAGGGTAAATATGCGTTCACTTTCAAATCCAGCCGCGGTTGAGGCTCATCCTTTTTAAGCGGGACCTCCTTGATTTTGGCCACTGCTTCCTCCAGCAGGCGGCAATAAAGGTCAAATCCAATCTCAACCATAAAACCATGTTGCTCGGCGCCAAGGATATTACCGGCCCCGCGAATCTCCAGGTCGCGCAGCGCCACCTTGAATCCTGATCCTAGCTCGGTGAATTCCTTGATCGCCTGCAGCCTTTTCTTTGCATCTTCTGTGATCATTTTTTCCCGGCGATAGGTGAGATAGGCGTAAGCAAGGCGGTGTGAACGCCCCACCCGCCCGCGCAGCTGGTAAAGCTGAGCCAGTCCAAACTGATCGGCATCGTAAACCAGCAGTGTGTTCACGTTGGGGATATCCAGCCCCGCTTCGATAATGGTCGTGCTGACCAGAATGGGATATTTTCCTTCAATAAAATCGCTCATAACCTGCTCCAGCGGCATACGGCCATGGCCAATAGCTACCGCTTTACCTGGAAACATATCCTGAATCTTTCGGGCCATGGCATTGATCCCTGAAATTCGATTAAACACAAAATAGACCTGGCCCCCGCGATTCAACTCCCGCTGGATCGCTTCCTTAACCAGGTGCTCGGAATATTCAGCAACAAAAGTCTGTACCGGGTAGCGGTTCTCCGGAGGGGTCTCGATAACGCTAAGGTCCCTTGCCCCGACGAGTGAAAGGTGCATCGTCCGGGGTATGGGGGTGGCTGTCATGGCTAAAACATCTACGGAGAGGCGAAGCTGCTTTAATCTTTCCTTGTGACGCACTCCGAAACGCTGCTCTTCGTCTATAATCAGAAGCCCCAGATCATTGAATTTAATATCCCCCGAAAGCAGCCGGTGTGTTCCGATAATTATATCTATTTTCCCGCAAGCCAGTTCTTTTAGAATCTCCTTCTGCGCCGCCGGTGCAATAAAACGACTCAGCTGGGCCACCCGGAAAGGAAATTCGGCATAGCGCTCTGAAAATGTCCGAAAATGCTGCTGCGCCAGAACCGTAGTGGGCACAAGCAGAGCTACCTGCTTCCCCTCCATAACCGCTTTAAAGGCGGCCCGTAGAGCCACCTCTGTCTTGCCGTAACCCACATCGCCGCAGATGAGGCGATCCATAGGATGCTCTTTCTCCATGTCTGCCTTCACATCGGCGATAGCCTGCAGTTGATCGGGGGTCTCTTCATAGGGAAACAGCGATTCAAATTCGAGCTGCCAGGGGTGATCGGAACTGAAAGTGTAACCGGACACCATCTCGCGGGAAGCATAGAGGGCGAGCAGCTCCCGGGCCATCTCCTGCACCGATTCTTTGACCCTGTTTTTCACCCGCTGCCATTCACCGCTGCCCAGGCTGTGCACCCGCGGCCTTTTCCCCTCAGACCCGATATACTTCCGAATCACTTCGATCTGTTCTATGGGGATATAGAGCCTGTCGGTCCCCCGATAGTGAAGCAGCAGATAGTCCCGGCATATCCCATCGATCTCCAGCGTGCTTAAACCCATATATTTGCCAACCCCGTGCTGCTCATGTACCACGTAATCTCCCACTGCCAGTTCCCGGTAATCGCGCAGCCTGACCCCCTCCTGCTGCGCCAGACGTCTCCTCTTGCGACGACGTGGAAAAATATTATGCTCCGTAACTACAGCCAGCGAAAGCGAAGGCATGAGAAAACCTTCCTCCAGCCCCGCAGCTGCCACCCGGGCTTCACCGGAAGACCAGGAAGAATCAGAATCGATGCCTACGGCAAGATCCTGTTCCATTAAGATTTGCTGCAGCCCTGCGGTCCTTTCCGGAGAGGCTGCCAAAAAAAGAATCCGGTAACCTGCAGAAGTCCATTTCAAATAATCCTCCTGCAGCGTTTGCCACTGCCCGTGATAATGAGTCATATTAACCCCATTTATAGGAACTTCCCCCCTTATCTCCAGAAAATCCGGTGAAGAAGGAAAAAGGCTCAGGGCAATGATGGATCCCGAATACCGGGAAAAAAGATCCTGGATTTTCCAAAAATAATCCAGGTGCCCCGGCAGCTGCCCGCCTCCGGCAAAAGCGGTGTCATGGTGTTGCAGAAGATCCCGGTGCAAAGCCTCAGCCTGCTCCTGAACAGCAGCAGGCTCATCGACAAAAACAACGGATCCCGGAGGAAGATAGTCCAAAAGAGAGGCGCCGCCACCATAAAAATATTTATAATAGCTGGGAAGCAGATCCAGACCACCCGGTTCGCCCAGGCGCTCCAGGTGCTGCCCTGTATTTGTTTTCAGCTCCGCTGCCCTCTCCTGTTCGCCTAGCCGCCGCAGCCCGGAGAGAACCCCTTCCATTTCACTCTGGATCCGCCGCCTGCCCTCAAGATAATATTCTCGCGGCAAAACCAGCTCAAAAGCAGGCAGGATGTCAATTCCCCCGAGATGTTCTGTTGAACGCTGCGTTGCCGGATCAAAGAGGCGGAGAGATTCTATAACGCGATCAAAGAGCTCTACACGCAAGGGCATCCCCCCTCCAGGAGGGTAGATATCAATAATTTCACCGCGGGCACTGAACTGGCCCCTAAACTCGGTAAGAGGGGCTCTTTCATATCCGCTTTCAATCAACCTTTCCAGCAGCTGTTCGCGGTCAATTTCAGAACCTACCTGCAGCGTGAGCAGTACGCTGCGCCAGGTTTCCGGAGACAATGCTTTGGAAATAAGGGCGGTAAAAGGTGCGACATAGATCCCCTCTCCTTTTCGGTGAAGCCACTCCATAAAAGCAAGGCGCTGCCACCGCTGCTCCGTGCTTCGGGTAAGAAGGTGGGGCGTCATAAAAAGATCCCGTGCCGGTAAAAGATTGACCAGGCCGGAGGGTAGGAAGGCAAGGAGATCCTCATATATTTTTTCTGCACGCGCCATATCAGGGGTAATGACGATTGCCTGGCAACAGCCATTCAGAAGCATCCCGGCAAGCATGAAAGATCTGGCGCTTCCATCAAGGCCGGTAACCGAAGCGCGGCAGCTTTCCCCGGCAGAGAGCAGTTTAAGCAATTCGGCAAAGGATCGATCACGAGGCCACTCTGTCAAAAAATCGTGGAATAGCATAGCCTGCCCCCTTCCCTGGCGGTGTATGAATCTTGCGAATTATGTACCACATCAACAACTGCGGAGCCGGTGCGTACCCCGCTACTTCAGGCATATCCACTTAATCTCATGAACAGAAGCGGCATCAACACAATGATTGCAAAGGGAGTAAATGAAAAGGGGACCGGTCGGGGCCGGCTTAATGATATCTTCATCCAGATCTGAATCCCACGTCTCCAGACCCATCTGCTGCAGCTCATCCCTGGTCAGGCCAAGCGAGCCGATGATCGTGCCGCAGCGATCACATATATAAGTAACCTTCATTCACTCTCCCACCATCATATTCAAGCAAGATCTATGTTTATGCTTCCCCGACGGGAACGATTGTATCCGGAAGCCTGACAGTAATACAGCAGCACAGCTGCTGTTGAACTCCTCCGCTCTTTGCCCTTACCATGACATAAGGGCCATCCTGTGGATGAGAAAGAGCGCAAAACAAAATTCCGCCTGCAGAAGACGGAATCTAATCCGGGCCAGCCCTTTACAGGCAACAGCGCTAATTCGACTGGTTGAACTTGCTCATCGCCTCTTCCAGCCCTGTATCAATGAGAACTGCAAGGGCCTCTACCGCCCGCTCCACGGCATTATCAAGCAGCTTCTGTTCCTCCGGCGGCGGGACCGCTAGAACATAATCTGCACTTTCCCCGCAGAGCGGTTTGCCTATACCTATGCGCAGGCGCAAAAAAAGGTCTGTCCCGGTGGCATTGATGACGGATTGGACACCCCTGTGACCGGCGCTGCCGCCGCTGCGCCGTAATCTTATCCGGCCGGGGGGCAGATCGAGATCGTCATAGATTAAAACCATCTGCTCAGGCTCAAGGCGATAGCGCCGCATCAGGTCAGAAGCAGCCCGGCCGCTCAGGTTCATATAAGTAAGCGGCTGAACCAGGAGCAGCGGCTTTGAGCGGTAAAGGGCAGCGGCGCAGATAGAGTGGCATAAATGGAATGTCTTCCCAGCATTAATCTTCCGGGAGAAAGCTTCCACCACCCGGTAGCCTAAGTTGTGTCTTGTTCCGCGGTAACGATCCCCGGGATTACCCAGGCCGATAACGGCAAAAAGATACTTTTCTTTAAACCGTTTACGGTAATAAATTTATTCTCCGGCCTCCTCCCCACCCGGCAGATCCGCCTTTGCCCCTTCTTCCTCTTCGGTCGCCTCTTCTTCTAATTCTTCTTCATCTTCAGGCAGCTCTTCTTCCTCTTCCGCTGCCGGGGCAAGCATCTGGACCAGTGCTTCATCGGGATCGGTCAGCAGTGTTATCCCTTCCGGAAGAGTGAGAGCGGAGGCGCTAAGCCCTTCCCCTATATTCAGAGAGGATATATCCACTTCAAACAACTCGGGGATATTCCCAGGAAGACATTTAATGCTTACCTCACGCAAGAGATACTGAAGAATTCCACCTTCCTCAATGCCGGCAGCATCCCCGGTAAAGTTCAACGGAACATCTACTTCAATTTCATCTTCCATGGAAATGCGAATAAAATCGATATGCAACAGCCGGTCCTGTTGCAAGAGATGCCTCTGAATTTCTTTAAGCATCACTGTCTCAGCCTGGGCCCCGGAGGCGCCACCGATCTTCAGATCTATGAGAACGTTGGTCCCGCCCGCGGCCAGCACCTGCCTTAAAAGGCGGCCATCAACGAACAGCGATTGAGTATCCTTACCCCGGCCATAGATTACCGCTGGAATTTTCCCCTCCCGGCGCAGCTGGTTTAGCTCCCCCCTGGTCAGAGAATCACGTTTTTCTGCTTCAAGCAACATTCGATCCATGCTATTACCTCCTCGACGTCAAGTATACCCATGATGGAAGATGGTATCAACTCAATCAAAAAGTTCACTTACCGAGCGCTCCTGATTAACCCGGATGATCGCCTCTCCAATAAGCGGCGCAACAGAAAGCACATGAAATTTTGTCCGCGGCAGCGCCGCCTCTACAGGTATGGTGTTTGTATAGATGACCTCTTCAATGGGGGCGCTGCTGAGACGTTCAACAGCCGGCCCAGAAAATACCGGGTGGGTACAGCAAGCATAAACCTGCAGCGCCCCTTCGTCTTTCAAGGCCTGCCCAGCCAACGCCATGGTTCCCGCGGTGTCAATAATATCATCAATTAAAATAGCCACCTTGTTTTTTACCCTGCCTATTATGTTCATTATTTCAACTTCGTTGGGTGCTGGCCTTTTCTTGTCGATCACAGCAATGGGCAACCCCAGCCTGTTGGCCAGCTCACGGGCACGGGTCAACCCTCCGAGGTCGGGTGAAACGACCACCCCTTCAGAAATATTCTTCTGTTTGAGATAGTTGGCTATGATGGGCATGGCGGTGAGGTGATCAAAAGGAATATTAAAAAAGCCCTGGATCTGGCCGGCATGCAGGTCCATCGCCACCACCCTGCCCGCTCCGGCAGCGATAATCAGATCGGCCAGCAGCTTCGCTGTAATGGGATCCCGCGCCCGTGTTTTACGGTCCTGCCGGGCATAGCCGTAATAGGGGATGACCGCATTTACCGAGCGGGCAGAAGCCCTTTTAAGAGCATCGATAAGGATCAATAGTTCCATAATGTGCTCGTTAATGGGATTGCTCATAGGCTGAATCAAAAACACGTTTGTGCCGCGGACGCTTTCCCGGATACCGATCCGGATTTCGCCGTCGCTAAAGCGCCCCACCTCCGCCTCCCCCAGGGGAATCCCGATGCAACTGGCTATCTCCTCCGCCAGACTGCGATTAGCACTGCCGCAAAAAAGCTTGATCCTTTTATTGCCCACCCCATTACCCCCTATTTATTATAACTGCGCTTTTAACCATTCTCCTTAGCCCCACCCTTTTCCTGCTGCTGAGGTGCTTTATCCAGCAGCCGTTCCGCCGCCCCGGGTAGGTTTTTTTGTTCTGTCCTGGTTATTGCCAGAGCGCCGGGAGGCACATTCCTGGTCAGGGTCGATCCGGCGGCAACAAAGGCGCCTGCGCCTACATCCAGCGGGGAGACAAGATTGCTGTTGCAGCCGATAAAGGCTCCCCGCCCGATAGAGGTGCGATGTTTCTTTCGTCCGTCATAGTTAACCACCAGTACCCCCGCTCCCAGGTTTGCTCCGCTCCCGATGTCCGCATCGCCGACATAGCTCAGGTGGGGCACCTTGGCTTCAGAGTCGATTTGGGCATTTTTAACCTCAACAAAATCGCCAATTTTCACTTTTGGTCCGATGGTGCAACCGGGGCGTATATAAGCAAAAGGGCCCACCCGGGCTTCATTTTTGATGACGCTCTCCTCAATCACCGATTGCCGGAAGGACACCCCGTCACCTATCTCTGCATCGATGATCTGCGCAACGGGGCCTATACAACAGCCCGAGCCGATCACAGTGCGCCCCTGAATCAATGTCTGCGGCATAATCACCGTGTCCGGCCCGATCTGCACATCATAATCGATGTAGACAGAGGAGGGATCTATCATGGTTACACCCTGCAGCATGAGAGAGGCGTTGATCCGTTCACGCATGATTTCCGACGCCACGGCAAGCTGACGGCGATCATTAATCCCCAGGGCTACCTGCCATTCACCGACAGTGCAGATTCCGGTGGGCAAGGCCTGCTCTCTTATCAGGGTAAATATATCGGGAAGATAATATTCCTGCTGAACATTGGCGGAAGAAAGGCGGGGTAAAAATAATTGCAACTGTTTTATATCGAAGCAATAAGTGCCGCTATTTATCTCACGGATTTTTTTTTGCCCCTCCGAGGCATCGCTCTCTTCAACAATCCCGAGCAGACCTCCGCTGCAATCGCGAACAACCCTGCCATACCCAAAGGGGTCTGCCAGTTCTGTGGTCATAACCGTTGCCGCATTGCCTCTATGATCCAGGAGCAACTGCTCCAGGTGACCTTTTTCAAGCAGCGGTGTATCACCGCAAAGAACTAGCAGGGATCCTTCCTCCGGCAGGAGTGGCATCGCCTGCATGAGGGCATGTCCTGTCCCCAGCTGTTCCTCTTGAAAAGCGTATTTCCACCGGGGCCCCATCGCCTTGCGGACTGTCTGTGAACCCCGACCGGTTACGATGATCACCCGCTCACCCGCTACCGCAGCAGCACTACCGGCGATATAGCTCAGCATAGGCCGGCCGCAAAGCGGATGCAGTACTTTCGGCAGCCTGGAAAGCATTCTTTTGCCCTCCCCCGCCGCCAAAATTACAGCCCATATTTCTCCCATAGGTGCTCCTCCTTAAGTACAAATTACATCTCGATTATACTACAGGCAGCGGAGGAGTAACAAAATATACTTCCCTAGCTTATCCCATAACAGTTTCCAACTCCAGCTCTCTAAAATAGACATCCAGTATAGCCTGTTGGATCTCCTGCCTGGCGTCGGTATTGATGGGATGAGCAATGTCCTTGAACTCGCCGTTGGGTGTACGCTTGCTGGGCATGGCCACAAAGAAGCCGTTGTTCCCCTCGATCACCCGCACATCGTGGATTACAAACTGATCGTTTAAAGTAACCGATACGATTGCCCTCATCTTTCCTTCCTCGTTAAACCTACGGATCCGGACATCTGTCACCCTCATGTAGAACCACCTTCCCGGTTTTTAAAAATGACAAAAGGGTAGCCTTCTTCCTAATAATGAAACTTATTCAACAATCATTCAATAAAATCCTGCCTGATCGGGGATGATTTCTTATTTTTCTTTCTGTTTCAGAACATAACGGACAATTTCGAGGTCGCTGGATTTATCAACATCTGTACCGATCTCCACAAAACTACAGGGAACTGCATGAACACTGGCTTGCATCATCCCTGCAAGGTAGTCTTCCAGATCGGTTACAGTAAGTCTGTTCAATAAAAATTTATAAATAAAACTTACTGGTAAAATCCGGAATAGCTTAAGCGGTTTTTTCCTGTAGGTCACAAAAAGATCCAGACGGGGCCGGCAGCGGGTAAACCAGTCCGGACGGAGCAAAGCCACATTGCCGCCAGTAAAATATCCCTCGCGCAGACGGACATAGGTGCGTTTCATCTGCGGGAAGCGCTCCTGGCATCTTTCCCGCTTCAGGATAGGGTAGTAGAAATCACCGTCAAAAGGCGCGCAAAGAGCCAGCAGCCCTTCTATTGCAACCCTCTCTATCAGGGGGATATCTCCAGTAAGCACCAGGCAGAGGCGATCCCCCTCCAGGCCCCTCAATCCGGCGGCAACATTATCCAGCAGGCTTCCCTCTTCGGGAACGGGTGTAAATTCATATCCCGCTGTAAGCAGCTCCCTCAGTTCTTTCTCCGGGCCGACAGCAACGATCTTTCCGATAGAGGGAGACCCGGAAAGGCCGTTGATGACATAACTGATCATGGGGCGACCGTGGATCTCAATAAATGCTTTATTGAAAACTCCTTCCTGCTCTGTAAGTGGTTCAGTTTTGCCACCACCGGCCAGGATAACTGCATCAAACATGGCTTTCACTCCTTCTGCTTGCTCAGGTCAGATAGGGTCCAGCATAAAAAAACCCTGTGCCCCGCCTCATGCAGGGCGGAGGCGGCAGCCCTTGCAGTAAAAAAGTTTTTGCATAATGCAAAAAATGAGGGCCCGCTCCCCGACATGGCCGGGTAGAGATCAGTATGAATAAATTGCTCCTTCAATAGCTGCAGGCGGGGATGCTTCGACATTGCCACCACCTCCAGCGTATTGGTCATGCCGCCGGCAAACCATTCGTGCAGCAGCTCCCTATTTTGATCCCTTATCGCAGTGATGAGAGTTCCCAGCCTGGGACTTTCCAGGTGCGCCGGCTTCAGCGCTCCATAAACCTCTGCCGTAGAAAGATGCATTCCCAATGGAAGGGCCAGAACCACCCAGTGGAAGGGAAGTGCAGGCAGCGGTTCAAGTTTTTCCCCCCGCCCCCGCGCCAGCGCTGTCCCTCCCTGCAAGCAGTAGGGTACATCAGAACCTAAAATTGTCCCAATTTCCATAAGCTCTTCAGAGCTCAATTTCAAATCCCAGAAAGAGTTAAGCCCCTTCAAGGCCGCTGCGGCGTCGCTGCTCCCTCCTCCCAGGCCGGCTGCCCGGGGTATACTTTTATAAAGCGATATTCTAACTCCTGGAAGCTCCCTTCCCTTCGATATCTTCGATAGATAGGCTGCCACCCGGTAAACAAGGTTATCTTTGCCGGAAAGTGCCGGTTCGGAACAAAAAAAACGCCATCCTCTCTCCCGCTGCGGTTGGAGCAGGAGGTAGTCGGATAGCGAAAGCTGCTCCATGACAGAATGAAGATCGTGATAGCCGTCCTGACGGCGCCCTGTAATATTCAAGCCCAAATTTATCTTTGCTGGCGCCCTAATCTTCATGATTCTTTTAATTTTCATTCTCAGGTCATCTTGACCAGGCGGGGATTACCTGTTATCCCGGGGATCCGCCCCCTTTTTGCCACCGCCTGACCCCTGATTTCTTTCAGGTCCATGGTCATATCGATAGCCGGAGCCCTGGAGATGTAGCTGCCCACGCCGAAGAAATCAGCACCCACCTCAGCCAGGATGGAAATCCTTTCGGGATTAAGCCCTCCGGAGACAACAATTTGCACATGGTTAAACCCTGCCTGATCAAGCCGTGCGCGCACCTCCCGGACCAGTGCCGGTGTAACTCCGCCCCTTTCAGCAGGCGTGTCCAGACGGACTGCATCCAATTTTTTACCCAGCGCCCGGGCTACCCGAAGTGTCTCCTCGGCTTCATCTTTAAATGTATCAACAAGGATAACCCGCGGTTCTTCCGCAGGGGCAAAACTATCATAAGCGCAGGCCAGCTTCACCGTATCACCAACAATTAAAAAAGCAGCATGGGGGACTGTTCCGGAAGGATTTTCCCCCACCAGGAGGGCGCCCAGGATGCAGCTGCAGCCATCGGCGCCCCCGATAAGAGCAGCTCTTTCCATCACCGGCGCCACAGCGGGATGAACATGGCGCGCCCCGAAGCAGAACAAAGTTCGCTCCCCGGCAGCCTCTTTGCATTGCCAGGCGGCAGTAGCCCACCCGCTGGCGCTGGCAAGCATGCCCAGTAGCGGTGTCTCATAAATTCCAAAATCCCCGTAATGCCCTTTTATGCGCATGACTACCTCTTTTTTTGCCACACTTTCCCCTTCGGGAAGGCTCCAGACCTGCACCTTTGAATTACGCAGCAGGTAAAGCACCTCTTCACTGCCGGCAAAAAGTCCTTCCCGCGAGGCAAATATTTCGGCGGTTACTTCTGTTTGTCCCAAACCCAAGTTGTTCAGAAGATCCCTGGTACGCACAAAATAGAGATCTGTGGTCCAGCCTTTTTCAATCTCAGCATGAGAAGCAGTATGCAGCCTGCCGGCAATTTCCGGTGGAGCATTCTTAATATCAGCTAACGAAATCAGATCCACGATCCTTTTCTCCCCCCTGATTAGTTAAAGCATGGTCACTCCCAGAGTTTTCTCCATCTCACGTAAAGCAAAACGATGTGCCCCTTCTTCAATTCCGGCCACTGCGGCAGAATTAACAAAAACCTGATAATTACGCATTCGGGCATCGGCAGCTGTGTAGAGAACACAGATATTAGTCACCACACCGGCTAATTCAAGTCCCGTTGCTCCATATTCCCGCAGTGTCAAATCAAGTTCCGTCCCGAAAAAGGCGCTGTAACGCCTTTTGAAAATCAACCTTTCTCCGGGCTCCGGAGCTAGCTCGTCAACCACATCGCTGCCAGGATCACCTTCCAGGCAGTGGGGGGGGAACATATCGAACTCAAGATCACCCTGGCGATGGCGATCACAAATAAATATTACCGGTTCTTTGCTTTTACGAAAGTGATCCAGCCGTCTTTTGATCACTGGAACAATTTTTTCTGCCGCCGGACCGACATAGAGCGCTCCCTCCGGTTTAATAAAGTCATTCAACATATCAATAATCAACAGCACTCTCATAGGTAAGCCTCCATGTAAATTTTTATTAATTTAAAAAGTATTCCACAACAAAAGCCTCTATCCTTTTTTTAAAAAGGTATGCCCGCCGAAGCGGGCATACCTGCCGTCTTATGAATCCTTCCGGAGCGAGCGTTCGGCTCGTTCAATGGCCTTCTTGACCAGGTTGCCGCACTGGCGGGAACTAACGCTGCCCCACCCTTCACGGCGGACCAGATCCTGGATCCCCAGTTCAGCAGCGAGCTCATACTTGAGTTCCTCAGACATCACCGGGCGACGGCGACGTGCCACAGCACCAACTCCTTTTATATTAATATAAGATAGACGGCATTCCTATTTTGCGAATGATGGATCATTTTTAAACGATCTGATTCCTGGAGGTGCTGTGAGCAATGTGATTTATTTAGCAAAAAACCGTCACCGCTTCCATCCCGGTTTCGGTTTTTCATTTTTTACTTTTACAAAACAGCTTATAGGCCTACAGAACGATACCTTTTCTCTTCGTGAAAACTCAACTCGACTGTCTCAGTAAGAACATCGGCGTAAGTGAATGAAACCCGTTGAAAATAGTTAGGCTCATCAATCCGGACAACGAAAATCGAAGGGTAGGTGTTTTCTAGAATACCCTCTTTTTCAAAAGTCTTTCGCCTTCCTCGATTGGCCTTCAGCCTTATTTTTTCGCCGACGTGAGGTTCAAGTTTTTTGCGTATTTCAAGTAGAACGTCTTTAGACACCAAAAAAACCACCTTGTGTATACTATTTAATATATTTTAACACAAATTCTCGCGTTTTGTCAAGAAAATAGCGGATTTTAGCCATATGGGCACTGCAGCTCAATGGGTAAACCTGTCAGCAATGGTCGTGGCACCATACGATTCGGGTTTGATCCGGGCGTCATAACCGCTTCCAATAACCATGCCCACCACTTCTTTAATGATCTCCCGGGTTTCCCCCTTTTCTCCCACATCAAGATGGATCTCTACGTTCAGATCCTCTTCTCCGTTTACCGCAAGCTTCTCCGTAAGCTTTGCCGCCACCTCGAGGCTGAGAAAAGTCTCATAGTAAATCCGCTGGCGCAGGCTTTCCATGTAACGTGTTCTCTGTTTGCGATAATAGAAACGTCCACCCTTGCCGATGCGGTGCACAATAATAGCGGTGACAAAGACAACGCTTCTGTTTGTATAGGAGTGAGAATCTGTCCCGATAATGAGCTTATACTTATCTTCGGGGTTCTCGTTGGAAAAACGGATCATATCTTTAAATACAGCCTCAAAGGAGAGTATCCCCCTGGTCGGGCTGTGGAAGTCCATTGATTAATACGACCTTTCACTCATATATATTAGTACAATTGTAAGCGATTTGAGCTATCTTTGCAAATTGCTCCATGGAAAGCATCTCCGCCCGGGCAGCCGGATCAACTCCGACAACCTGCAGCAGGGAATAAAGTCTATCCCTGTTCTTTGGAAAAGCACTCCCAAGACTGTTGACCAGTTTTTTACGGCGCTGCTGGAAGGACAGCTGTACGATTTCCCAGAACAGTTTTTCTGCACCCGCATCAAGACCGTCACGCCGCGGCCGCAGCCTTACTACCGCTGAATCGACTTTCGGAGAGGGCCAGAAGACATGACGGGAAACAGGGAAAAGTATTTGTGCCGGGCTGTAGTAATGGCTAAACACTGAAAGGGCTCCATAGGAGGAGCTGCCAGGAGCGGCGGTCAGACGCGCGGCAACCTCCTTTTGAAACATTAGTACAGCTTTTTTAAAGGGAAATTTTTGCTTAAACAGAGTATAGAGCAGCGGACCGGAAATATGATAGGGAAGATTGGAAATAAGGACCGTTTCTGAACCGGGCCCGAAATGGCGGCAGTTTAGCTCCGCCCACTTCACCTTAAGCGCATCTCCTTGCAGCACATTAACATGAGGAAAATGGCATAGATGCTCCGCCAGTGCAACAGCCAGCCCCCGATCCAGTTCCAGGGCAACAACAGCAATATTTCGGCGAGCCAGTATTTCCGTAAGGGCACCTGCGCCGGGCCCAATCTCCATAACTCTATCGCCGGGGCCAAGCCCCGCTGCATCGACAATTTTACGGGCAACATTCCCGTCAATTAAAAAGTTTTGCCCCCGGCTGCGCAGTGGACGCAGATTTCTCCGCCTCAGGTAAAGCTGCAAGCGGCGCGGCGATGTTATATCAAGAGACTCCCTTTCCCCGGGCATCTTAATTCCTACTTTCAAGTATAAACAATCCTCATTCTTTCAGGAGATATACTTTCACACCACGCCTCACCCCAAACCTGACCACATCGCTGTGGTAGTCGTAAAGCAGATCCATTCTGTGCCCTTTGATCGCTCCGCCGATATCTTCAGCCCTGGCAAACCCTATCTTGCCAATTCCGGGTATGGGTTCGATATAAAGCAAGCTGCCCAGGGGAATCACCCGCGGATCAACTGCAATCATTCGCGGCGAGCTAAGCGTGCCAAGACCCTGAAGGGCTTTCTTGCCAGTATAAGTGTAACCATTGTTGTACTTTCCTGTGCAAAAGGAATGACCATTTTTATCCAGAGGACAGCCTGAAAGGGGCGTACCCGGACAGTAGGAGGTCGCCGTCATGATGAGAACACGGTCAAACTGCATTACACAGCCCTCGCGCTCCAGAGTTGTATTGGCACCGTGTTCGATAATCTGATCCAGCGGATCCTCCAGCATGACGGAACCTACAACCTCTTTTTTTACCTCTACCCCGTCTTCGATTGTAATTTCAACAAGCTCTTCCTGAAGCCCGGGGCAGCCCTCCCGGACTATCCGGGTGAGACCACGATCCAGCAGGGGATTTTCCTGAACAATCTCATCAAAGGGATAGGAGCTGCGAATGCCGGCATATTGTTTCCTTACCCGGACTATTCTGATTACTGCACCATCATAAGCCTCGTATAGATCCCCTGGTTCAATCCTGTCGTCAGGCCCAAGTTCAAAACCTTCCTCGGCAAGAAGTTCCTCTACTGGAATCGTCGGGGTTAAGATCAAAGAGAGATTGTTCCCGTCAATTACGGCAACTTCAAAAGCTTTCTGCACATCTATACGCGTTTGTTGAGTTAATACCGTCCCGCGATGGGGAGAAACCCTGTCGCAAGGGTGCAGCTGAATCCCCTTTTCATTTAAAAATTCCTCAACTGTCCGGCTGAATGTAGCAGCCGAACAAAGCTCTTCACCATCAACATAGACAAACACACTGTGCTGCGCATACCTGTAAACAAAAGCTGCCAGGATGATCAAGCACCCATAAAATATAACCAGTGGTTGCTTTCTGCAGAGACCAGCCACTGTACGACCAAGATCCAAAAAGCTTTTTTTCGCCGGTAAAAGGTTCAGGAAAGGCTTCGATTTTCGAACAGGCATTGTTTTCATTATCACTCCTCCTGACGCCAGAACACATTTTAACCCTTACCGCAATAACTGTCAATTTACAGACGGCTGGGGCAATATTTAGTATAGCCTGAACAAGTGCCGCTTATGCCTATAAAAAAGGTGCAGCCGGCGAAAATAAAAATAATAATGACAAAATGGTCCAAATGCTTTATAATGAACTTAAGTAGGGTAATATTTAACCCAGTTAAGCAATTCTTTCGGAAAGGAGGCAGTGCTTAAAAGAAGGGCTTTACGAGATTAAGCGTATGGAAAAAGGCAATAACCAAATTTTAAGGAGGCGTTTTATCAGATGGCAAGCCTACAGGAACTAGTCGGAAAACTGCGCACAAAGCTGGAGAGCGCGGATCCGGCGAAGATCAAAGGGATGAATGCAGTATATCAGTTTGACCTTTCCGGAGACAACGGTGGAGTCTTCCATGTAAATGTAGCCGACGGTGCCACCGAAGTGGTCGATGGTGCTTCCGATGACGCCAACATTACCATTACCATGTCCGACGAAGATTTTGACAGCCTGATTGATGGGAAGCTTAACGCCACCTCCGCCTTTATGGCCGGCAAGCTGAAGGTCAAAGGCGATATGTCTCTGGCGATGAAGCTGCAAAGCCTGCTTGGCTAAAGCTTCCAAGCGGATATTTGATGTTCGGTCTTGCAGGATAATGGCCAGGGCCAGTAGTGTTTCCTGCAGTGTTGGGAGTACTGGCATTAAATAGAGATAGAAGATCTTTGATGCAGTACACTAAGTCTCTTCCGGGTTTCGGAAGAAAGCAAATATATCACCGGAGTCAAATTTCATATTTCCGGTGACATCAAGATTCTTGCCCACCAGGAAAATTTCGGGTTCAAAGAAGGGGTTCCCTGAGAAGCGAACCCCTTCTTTCACTTTATAGCGGGGAGCAGTGTTCAAACTTCTAAGGCAAGATCTCTATTGTAACCATGCCCACACCGTAAGGCTGCAACCCGATCTCCTCCGCAGCGGCGAGAGAAATATCGATGATGCGACGGGCAATAAAAGGTCCGCGGTCATTAATGCGGACGATTGCGCTCTTTCCTGTTTTTAAAAAGGTTACCCTGACCCTGGTTCCAAAGGGCAGGGTGCGATGAGCCGCAGTAAAAGCGGATTGATCGAAAATCTCCCCACTTGCCGTAAGGGCCCCCTGCAGGCCATCATCTCCCCCGTACCAGGAAGCCAGGCCCTGCATGAAGCGGGCAGGGCGTTCTCCCCGCGAAGGCATAGCTTCTGCCTGACGCTGCTTTTCAGGACCCTGCGGCGGCGGGCAGATGAATAATGCTTGCCGGCGCCCCGTGCTGCCCAGGGCGATTTCTTTTTTTTCAAGGTAGCTTTCACAACTTTCGATTCCTGTCTCTTCCATTGCCCAAAAGCCACGCGGTACAAAAACACTTCCCGAAGCCGCTGCCATGGCAAGAAGCCATAAACCGGCTATCCCGGTTTTATTACAGTGAAGGCCAAAGCCGGACATAGCTCTCCCCCCTCTCCTGGTTTCGGTTTCTATCTGTGATTCAATTTATTATATGTATTCAGATATACTCTGTTGCATGACCGTTTTACGGCCAGAAGAGGCGGGTGACATTAGTTTGGACAAGGTGGGCAAGGGAGTCCAGTTCCATCTCCAAAACCAGGGCTACACGTTCATAAGTTGCCTTGATAAAGGAAGGTTCATTTCGTTTTCCCCTGTAGGGAAGTGGAGAAAGGTAGGGGGCATCAGTTTCCAAAAGCAACCTCTCTGCAGGTATTTCCTTTAGCAAGGCCCGCAGAGCGTGAGAGCGGGGGTAGGTAACCGGACCAGCAATGGAGATATAGAAACCCAGCTCTAGAAAAGCATCCAGATCCTTTTTTGATCCGGAGAAACAGTGAGCTATCCCGGCCCTCGGCGTCGACATTTCGCGTAAAATCTGGACCGTCCTAGAATGGGCCTCCCGGCTGTGGATAATTACAGGCATATTCAGCTCTGCAGCCAGCTCGAGCTGTTCCCGAAATACCCGCTCCTGAATGGGACGAGGCGAGAGGTCACGGTAAAAATCAAGACCGATTTCACCAATGGCCAGCACCCGCCTTTTTGCAGCCAGTCCGGATAGCCTGGACCGGTAACGTGAAGAGGCTCCCGAAGCTGAATGAGGGTGGATCCCCACAGCCGCCCACAGCTGAGGGTTGGTTTCGCTGAGCGCTACCGCCGTTTCAGAGCTGGTCTCATCGCTGCCTACATTGATGATCATGCCGACCCCTGCTGCACGGGACCGGGCTAACACTTGCTCAAGATCGGCCCGGAACTGGGGAAAATTTAAATGAGCGTGGGTATCGATAAAACGGGCCATTTCAGTGCACCCTGCTTCCCGAAGCCAGCGGTTTATCAATCATCGTCAGTGCCAGCTCTCCCCGATCATCTTCCGCAGCAAGGAGCATCCCCTGGGAGAGAACACCGCGCACTTTCACCGGTTTCAAGTTTGCAACAAAAAGGACCTGCCGTCCAATAAGCTCGCCTGGGGAATAATGAGCAGCTATCCCGGCTACGACCTGGCGCTGACCTTCAGCGCCGAGATCCACCGTAAGCTGCAGCAGCTTATCAGTGCCTGACACTTCTGAAGCGGCAACAATAGTCACCGCTCTCAGATCCACTTTGGAAAAATGATCCATGGTAATGAGGCTGTCCCGATCCTCTTCAGGCTGAGTAGTTTTCTGCGAGGTTTCCTTTCCCCTACTGTGCTGCCGTTGATCCTTCTTTTTATCCCCTTTACTTTCAAGCGCATCTCGATGCAACTCACGGCCCAGATTCAGGCGGGGGAAAAGATCCTCTTTCCGGCACACCACCGTTCCCGGTTTGATCCGCCCCCACTCCCGCAGACTGCCCCGGTGACACAACCCCGCTTCCGACTGAAGCCCGAGCTGGCCCCAGATTCTTGCCGGCGTGCACGGCATAAAAGGTTCCAGCAGTACTGCGATAAACCTGATGCTCTCTACCAGGTTGTAGAGAACTGTTCCCAGTCTTTCCCGGTCCGCAGGGTCACGAGCCAGGTTCCAGGGACTGTTTTCATCGATATATTTATTGCTGCGCCGGACCAACTTCCAAAGCTCAGCAAGCGCATCGTGGATCTTTAGGTTATCCATATGCTTTTCCATCAGTCCAGGCATCTGCAGAGCCAGCTGTTGCAGGGCAGCATCACTACCCATAGCCTGGGAAGAGGGCCCGGGAAGAATCCCGTCGAAGTATCTTTCCACCATCGTCAGAGTGCGGCTGACCAGGTTACCCAAATCATTTGCCAGGTCAGTATTGATCCGCTTTATCAACGCTTCCAGGCTGTAAACTCCATCCTGGCCCATGGGAATCTCCCGCAGCAGAAAATAACGCACCGCATCGGAGCCATAACGGCTCGAAAGAACCATGGGGTCAATTACATTACCCTTTGACTTCGACATTTTCCCTTCTTCCATGAGCAGCCACCCGTGACCAAATATGGTGCGCGGCAGCGGCAGATCGAGTGCCATCAGAAATATAGGCCAGTAGATTGTATGGAAGCGCAGAATATCTTTGCCGATAAGCTGTAGACTGGCAGGCCAGAAACGATCCATCTTTCCGCTTTCCCCTTCACCATAGCCAAGGGCGGTAATATAATTGCTCAGCGCATCAAGCCAGACATAGATCACATGATGAGAGTCAAAGGGAACAGGAATACCCCAGTCAAAGGAAGTCCTTGAAACACAAAGATCCTCCAGGCCGGGCTTTAGAAAATTGTTGATCATCTCATTTTTACGCGACGAGGGCAGTATAAATTCGGGATGAGTCTCGATATGTTCCAGCAGGCGGCCGGCATATTTCGACATACGGAAAAAATAAGCCTCCTCGGCAATAAGCTCTACAGGCCGTCCGCAGTCAGGGCATTCTCCCTCCAGAAGTTCCCGCTCCTGCCAGTAAGCCTCACAGGGAGTACAGTACCATCCTTCATATTTTCCCTTATATATATCGCCCTGCTCATAATAATGGGTGAAGATCTTCTGGACTTTTTCGTAATGCCGCGCCTCTGTGGTCCGGATGAAATCATCGTAAGATATGTCAAGCTCATTCCAAAGCTCTTTGATCCAGGCTACTATTTCAGCAACAAATTCTCCGGGTTCTTTACCCGCAGCGGTTGCCTCGCGCTCGATTTTTTGTCCGTGCTCATCGGTACCGGTAAGAAACCAAACATCATGACCCGTTGTCCTTTTAAAGCGGGCCAGGGCATCTGCTACAACAGTAGTGTAAGCATTGCCAATATGAAGCTTATTGCTGGGATAATAGATCGGTGTGGTAATATAATAAACCTTCTTGCCCACCATAGTAAACCTCCTCCGGCAAGCGGAACGATGACGTTATTATACCAAAAACCCCCTTCAAGTCAAGAAAACCCAGGCAAATGATTTAGAGACCTGACCGCAACTGTCCGGCTCTGGAAGGTATTGCAACAGTCACTTAATGCCCTGTTGCACTTACTTTGTCAATTTGTCTTAAAAATAATTATTGTAATGATAACAAAAAACCGGAAAAAGATAGTTGACTTACCATGTAAATTACTGGTATAATAATCTCGCGCGTAAAATGTCGCACGCTGTAGAAAAAAGGAGGAACTGGAACTTGAAATCAACAGGGATTGTGCGCAAGGTAGACGAATTGGGCAGGGTGGTTATTCCAATTGAGCTGAGAAGAACATTGGGGATCGATGTAAAAGATGCTCTGGAAATTTACGTTGACGGTGAAAAAATAATTCTTAAAAAATACGAACCAGCCTGTATCTTCTGCGGCAATGCAGACAATGTCAAGCATTTCAACAACAGAATCGTTTGCTACGAATGTATCAGGCAGCTGGCATCCGATTAAATAAAGACCTGGCAGGCCGTAAAACAGACATCCTCTGGAAGCCGGATCATGTTATGATCCGGCTCCTTTTTACACCCCTTCAACCTCCTCTGCCGGAAATTCCCTGATACAACCCGAGTCGCGGAGCTTAACTCGAACTATCTTTTTGGACCGATCCAGCCCTGTAACCTTACCCTCCCCATCGGGTGTCAGCACTTCTTCACCCGGCAGGGGCATCTCCCCGCGTGCCTCCTCGTATGCGCTCATTTCGAAGCGCAGACAGCACATAAGGCGGCCACAAACACCTGATATTTTCGTAGGATTCAGAGAGAGGTTCTGATCCTTGGCCATACGTATCGAAACAGGAGAAAAATCCTCGAGAAAGCTGGTGCAACAGAAACTGCGCCCGCAGGGGCCGATGCCGCCTTTTAGCTTGGCCTCATCACGAACACCAATCTGGCGCAACTCGATACGCGTCCTAAAGATGGCAGCAAGGTCTTTGACCAGCTCACGAAAGTCAACGCGTTCGTCCGAGGTAAAATAGAAGATGACTTTATTGCGGTCAAAAGTATATTCTGCGCCCACAAGTTTCATGTTCAGGGAATGACGTTCAATCTGAGTCTGGCATTTGGGCAGCGCCTCATCCTCTTTCTTCTTGTTTTCAGCCACCCGGCGGTAATCGGCATCGCGAGCAATGCGCAGCACTTTCTTCAAAGGCATCACCAATTCATTCTCAGGCAGCTCCTTCTGACCAAATACAACCTCACCCATCTCCAGTCCCCGGGCTGTCTCCACGATAACGCCAGCTCCGGGATCTATTTTAATCTCACCGGGATCAAAATGATAGACTTTCCCAGCCCGGCGAAAACGGACTCCAATTACTATTGGCATGAAGCAAACCTCCTTTTCAATTGAAAGAGCGTTCCCTCCAGGGCAAGCCTGCGGTTAACATTGGTGCCCCCCAGCTCCTGGCTTAGTTTATGAAGAAGAGACATCGCCCCCTCCAGGGCGGCGGGTGTAACAGTACCGGCTGCCCATTGCAAAACCTTTGCCGGACTGAGTAGCAGCGCCTCATTACGGCAAAGCAGATAAATCAAACCGTCACGGTAGAAAATGCAGAGCAGCTCCAAAAAGAAAGGAAGGTCCTCCTTACCGGCAAGAGAATTGGCAATAGACAAAAGTTCTCTTGAAGAAAGTTTGTCCGCCGTCAGGTTGCAGGCCAGCTCCAAGGCCTCATCCAGGCACTCCTCAAAAGCTGGATCTTCAGCCATCCTTAAAGCCAACCCCGGTAGCCCCTTGCTAAGACGCGACAATAAAAACGCCTTCTCAGGTGGAAGCCCTCTTCGGTGCTCCAACAACTCCAGGATCTCGGCACTGTTTAAGGGATGGAGTGTAAAACGCTGGCAGCGCGAAACTATTGTGCCGGGAAGACTCCGGAGCCGCCCGGTGAGCAGGATAAAGTAAAGAGCGGGCGGCGGCTCTTCCAGTATCTTTAAAAGTGAAGCACAGGCTTCAGGAGTCATCTGCTCAGCTTCTTCGATAAGACAAACCCTGTTACCGCCCTCCAGATAAAAGCTGCTCCGGATGCTTCGAAACTGATCGATACCCAGACGGCGGCCCTGCGGCTGTATGTGAAACAGGTCCGGATGTGAAGCTGATTGGAACAGACGGCAGGAACGACAGCCTCCGCAGGCTTCTCCGTCCTTACGGTCTGCGCAGAGCAGCGCTCCGGCCATAGCGAGACCCCAGCTTCTTTTTCCACTGCCCGGGGGACCGCAAATAAGCATGGCGTGGCTCACCCTGCCGGCAGAAAGCATCCCGGTAAAAGCACGGCGCAACTCCACCTGGCCGTACAGGTCCTTAAACCGCATCAGGACCTCCTTTCCCCAAAGGGGAAGAGAGAATAGAGCGCACCCTGAGCCAGAGGGCCCTGTGCTGCTGTTCTGCCGGGGCGGCAGCATCAATGAGGATTACCCGTGCAGGTTCAGCGGCAGCAATGGCCAGATAACCCTGGCGCACTCTTCTGTGATAGGAAAGATCGCGCTCTTCAATGCGATCCCCCCCACTGCCGCGCCGGCGAATCGCCTCTTCAACAGGGAGATCAAATAAAAAAGTCAGATGGGGCCGGAGGCCCCCCGTTACTTTATCATTTAGAGCGCCAATCCAGTCCCGGTCACCGCCGCCACCAAAACCCTGATAGGCAACGCTGGAATCCAGGTAGCGGTCGCAGATCACAACCCGCCCCACAGCAAGCGCAGGCCTGATTTCAGAAGTAACAAGTTCCGCCCTCGCCGCCATATAGAGTAAAATTTCAGCATCACCGGTCAGAGAATGGTCCTTCTGCAGCAACAACCGGCGGATCTTTTCCCCGGCAGCAGTACCGCCGGGCTCGCGAGTCAACAGATGGGGGATCGCTTCCCGCTCCAGCCGCTCCGCAAGCAGGCTAGCCTGGGTGGTCTTGCCGCACCCATCAATACCTTCCAAAGTAATCAGAAAACCGCTCAAAGTCTCTCCCTTTCTTTTAACCTCAGCCTTACAGATCAATTATAGCATAAATAAATATCTGCATTAATTGCAACATTATAGCCTGAATTTTAAAGGTGCAATGTCAAAAACCCCTTAAATCTAACTTTTACAGTTTGGTTAGCAAAGGAAAAAACCCCACAAGCGCGGAGGCATCGGGGTTTTCTGATCCTGATGATATGATATTCTAAAATATGTTATTTCTTTGCCAACGAAAATAGCTGATAAGGAAAAACCAAAACCACTGCCTGTCAAACAAAGGGCGCCGCCAGCATTACCTGGCTCTGTTCAGCCTTTCTCCGCCCTCAAGTTCCCCCTAAAAAAAGAAACAGGTTAAAACCTAGAAACTGTAATTGGGCGCCTCCTTGGTAATCTGGACTCCATGGGGATGGCTCTCAATAAGCCCCGGGCCGGTTATGCGGATAAATTTTGTTTTTTGCTGCAGATCACTGATGTTTTTCACACCACAGTAACCCATCCCCGCCCGCAGGCCGCCGCTGAGCTGATAGACAATATCACCGACGGTGCCCCGGAAGGGAACTCGCCCTTCAATCCCTTCTGGAACCATCTTCTGCTCTTGCTCCTGAAAATAACGATCATGTGACCCCTCTTTCATCGCTCCAAGAGAGCCCATACCCCTGTATACCTTATAATTGCGTCCCTGATAAATCTCGAACTCACCAGGGCTCTCCTCGGTCCCTGCCAGGAGACTGCCGATCATAACCACATCCGCCCCTGCAGCGATAGCCTTGGTGATATCTCCAGAGTATTTAATCCCCCCATCGGCAATAACAGGAACTCCAACCTCATGGCAAACCCTGGCGGCTTCATAGATAGCCGTCACCTGGGGCACGCCAATACCGGCGATCACCCGGGTGGTACAGATAGAACCGGGCCCCACGCCGACCTTGACTGCGTCGGCGCCGGCTTTGATCAAATCGTGAGCTCCACCGGCGGTGGCCACATTGCCGGCAACAAGCTGAATATCCGGAAAACGCCCTTTCAGATTGCGTACCATATCAAGCACTGACTGTGCATGCCCGTGGGCCGAGTCGATCACAATAAGGTCAACTCCTGCCTCCACAAGCGCTTCAGCCCTTTGCATTTCTTCGCTGCCTGCACCCACAGCGGCCGCTGCCAGGAGACGGCCGCCGCTGTCCTTGGCAGAGCGGGGATATTGAATTGTCTTCTCGATATCTTTGATGGTTATTAGTCCTTTTAGATTGAAATCAGCGTCTACTATTGGTAGCTTCTCCACCTTGTGCCGGCGTAAAATTTCCTGCGCCTGCTGCAGGGTGGTCCCTTCAGGGGCTGTAACCAGCCCTTCCTTTGTCATCACATCGCCAATGGGACGGCTAAAATCATTTTCAAAACGCAGATCGCGGTTGGTGATGATCCCTACCAGCAGTTCCCCCACCGTTACCGGAACGCCTGAAATACGGTAGCGCTCCATCAAGTCGGCGGCATCGTTAAGTGTATGCTCCGGGGTAAGATGAAAGGGGTCTGTGATCACACCATGCTCGGAACGCTTAACCCTGTCTACCTCTTCAGCCTGTTTCTCCACAGACATGTTCCGGTGAATGACCCCGATGCCGCCCTCCCTGGCTAAAGCTATGGCCATCCGGCATTCTGTTACTGTATCCATGCCTGCCGACATGAGCGGCAGATTCAACCTGATCCCGCGGGTTAAAGCGGTGGAAACATCCACATCCCGGGGCAGCACCCTCGATTTTGCAGGGATCAACAGCACATCATCAAAAGTCAAACCTTCCCTGACAAACTTATCGTCTCGCATTTTATTCCCTCCCGGGATCTCCCTCCCCTTGTAATTGAAAACATGATAGCAACTACCCCCCACCCGTGTCAACCCGGATGAGTATAAAAAGTAAACGAAAGGTTAAAGAAAGATTAAATATTAATCGCCCACCCCTGACTTTGCAGGATAAACCGAAAAGGAATTTCTCAAGTAAAGCAGAAATAATGAAAGGTAAGGGAGGTGAAAATGTGCCCCGCATTAAAATAAATAGAGAATATTATTTCTATGCCGGCAGCACTGCTGCGCCTGGTTTGCCGCTGGTATTCTGCCATGGAGCAGGGGGCAGCCACCGGCACTGGCTTTATCAGATAGAAGGGCTGAAAGAGGAAACCGCAGCAGTGGCGGTAGACCTGCCGGGACATGGTGCTTCAGGAGGAACACCAGCTTCCGAAATCGCCGCTTACCGCGAATTTTTGCGAGATTTCAGCGCTGCCCTGGGCATCGGAAAATTCATCCTGGCCGGACACTCCATGGGCGGAGCTATCGCCCTCGATTATGCTCTTCATTACAGCGATGACTTGAAGGGGCTCATCCTTGCAGCCAGTGGAGCACGCCTGCGGGTAACACCGCTCTTTTTGGAGGCATTCCGAACAGGAAATGTGCCGCCAGAACTAGTAAAATTTACCTACGGGCCGCTTGCTCCGGCAGAGCTACTGGAGAGCGCACGGCAGGAAATGGCTGCGGTTCCGCCGCAGACCTATCTGGCGGACTTTAACGCCTGTAACAACTTTGACTGCACAGAAAGGCTTTCCGAAATCGAAGTGCCGTCGCTCATCATCTGCGGCGAAGCTGATCAAATGACGCCGCTCAAATACAGCCGCTACCTGGCTGAGAAGCTGCCCCGGGCGGAACTGGTGGAGGTGGCAGAGGCCGGGCATATGGTCATGCTGGAGGCGCCAACAGGGGTTAACGAAGCTATTGCCTCTTTTTTAAAAAAAACCGGCGCCGGATGAGATTTTTCTTCGGTAACAATATCTTTTCATTGTATACCGGAATGCCCTGACCTTTTAAAAGGGCTGCGGTAATGCCATCCCCTGCACGGTAGCGGCCGGAGAAAGAACCGTTGTGAATGCGGCCCGCCCCGCAGGAGGGGCTGCCTGATTTGAGGATGGCTCCGTCAACCCCGAGCAGCTGCGCCAGCCGCAAGGCGGCGTAAGCTCCCCGGAGAAATTGCAATGTCACGTCCTTTCCGGCTTTATCTATCACCCGGGCCTTCCCCTGCAGCACTGCAGAGCCGTCACCGCCACAAATCTCCGACGGCAGTCTCGGTGTGGGCAGGCCGCCCAGTTGTTCCGGGCAAATAGGAATCACCCGGCAGCGGTGGCACAAAGATTGCAAAGCGGCGTTGCAGTTGTGTCTGCCGTCGTAACGTGTAGGCAGCCCCATAAGACAGGCGCTGACAAGATAGGTTTTTTTAAGCATTCTTCTCTCCCCGATAGCTCTATGATTTGCAATATTCAGGAGGTGTTTTTTATGAAACCGATCCCCCACGAGGGCGGTTTTCTAAACCTGGAGGTGACCCGCAGCCAGGCAATAGAAAAACTGGCCGCCCGCAATCCCGAAGCTGTTTCCCGGGATGCAGACGTTGGCTACCTGGAGCAGGACAGCTCTTTCACCGTTAGATTTATCAACCAGTCATACAAAGTCTACTATCCCGGCGGTGAAATCACCGGCCCCGGCGGCAAGGCCCCTGTCTATCAATCCATCCTCATCCTGCACTACCTCATAACCGCTGACGGAAGCCCACTCAGCGGTGAGTGGATCTCTTTCCGCCATCTTCCAGGCGGGGACATCTACACTGAGCCCTTCCGCCGCCGCGCTGTGCTTCCCTTTTTGAAAGCGTTCGGATCCGAACCGGAGTCATTCGTGCGCGCCGCCTCCGCTCTCGGCGGAAGCAGGCTTGAGGGCAGCGGCACCAGAATGATTATCCCTGTTTTCCCGCGGGTATTGCTTAATTTTACTCTCTGGGCGGGGGACGAGGAATTGCCGCCTTCGGCAGCAATCCTTTTTGACGCCCGGGCTGCCTCCTACCTGCCAACGGAGGACTATGCACACCTCCCCGCCTTGCTTATTGAAGCAATGCAGCGACACCGGGATTGAACCCCGCTAGAAAAACGCCAACAGCGGCTGCTCCCTTAATTCGAGAGCACCTTTGACTTTTCCTTTCGCAGGATGTCAATAGCGGCATCGGGGCAGAAAAACTGGCAGAGCCGGCATCCTGTGCAGCGCTCCATCCTCTTTGGCTCAACAATGGGGGTGCCGTAAACACCGGTATGTGTGGACCAGTCAATAACCTGGGAAGGACATTTTTCTATGCAAAGGCCGCAGCCTTTGCATAGATCGGGGGATATGTAAAAAAACGCCTTTTCATTGGCCGCCTCGAAGCGGCGAAAGGTCTTGCTCATATCCTTCCTCCTGTGGCTGTGCATTCTCATTCACAGCAGCGACACCCAGTTCCAGCGCCGCATAATTATGCTCCTTTAACCTGGGGTCCTTTTTAAAACGGCGGTTCAGTTTTTCCTCCAGCGCATTTTTAACCTGCTCCAGTGTGACCACACCAGTAAGAGCAACGATCGCCCCCAGAATAATCATATTAAAAACGCGCGGGTGCAGTTGGCGCCTCGCCAGATCCGAAGCTGCCACTGCAACAAAACGCCGGGAAGGCTTCTCCACCGCAGCCCTTCTGTCGCGATAGCTGATTCTTTCAGCAAAGGCTTCCGGGGCAATGGTATTGTAACTCTGCCGGCCTACCACCATATCGGAGATCTCCGGCGCGTCGGCGAGAGAATTGTCGTAGAGAATAATTGTTTTTTCATCCAGGTAATCTTTACTGCGTTGCAATGAGCGGGGGCTTAAGGCTGCCACCAGGTCGGCGTGTAAAAATTTGGGTGAGCCGATCTCTCCTGGCGAAATCTGGATAAAAGCCAAAGAGACCCCACCGCGCTGCTCAATTCCAAAATTGGGGATATAGAGGACATTTTGTCCAGACCGGTATGCTGCCAGGGCCAGCGTCTCTGCAAGTGCCTGGACTCCCTGTCCCCCTTCACCGGCGGCGGCTATCTTCCAGTGGTGCATTTTAACCCCCCTCCCGCGGCCGCAGTGTGATCTCTCCTGGAGGAAAACAGACGCTCATATCCTGCTCCAGAAATGACCAGGTGTCGGAGGCGTTTGTCCGCCAGTTGGTGGGACAGGTAGAGAGCGCCTCGATAAAAGAAAAGTGGCCGGCAAGCTGTCTTTCAAGCCCTCGCTTAAGCTCATTTTTCAGGCGGAGCACCTGCGCCACCGTTCCCCGGGCCAGGTAGGCCTCAGGGTGAACCACTGCAGACAGGGTCTCCGGTCCTTTGAAGGGTCTGCCAGTTTCTATCTCATCTCTCCCGAAAGGCGTTGTCTCGGTTTTTTGCCCCGGCAGGGTTGTCGGGGCCATCTGTCCGCCAGTCATGGCATAGACCGTATTGTTGACCAGGACAGCGGTGATGGGATCGTCACGCAGCGCTGCACTCATAAGGTGCTGCAGCCCGATGGCATAACCACCCCCATCACCCATATAGGCAACAGCAATAAGCCCGGGGCTTGCCCTTTTCAGTCCCACCATCACCGGAATAGTGCGCCCATGGTGCGTCTGCATGCAGGGAAAAGTAAAAAAGTCCCAGGCCAGAAGGGAACAACCGATATCACAGGCAAAAATAAGCCGCTTCTCCAGCCCCAGCTCATCTATGGCCAGGCCCAGTGCTTTTAAAACCAGGCCGTGTCCGCAGCCGGGGCAGAAACGGTGCGGTTTACTTTTCCGGTTCCAGCAGTGCGGCATGGAGAGTTCGCTCATTGTAAAACCGCCTCCCTGATCTCTTCAGCAGTGATCCCCACCCCGGGGCGGTAGTAACTCCGAAAATCAGGTAACCCCTGCCCGGAAGCCGCCAGGCGGACCTCCCTTCCCAGCTGCCCCTCCGCCGATTCAACTACAAGCACGGCACCACCGCTCATCTGCAGCATCTTTCGAAAGGCTTCCTCAGGAAAGGGGCGCACTGTGATGGGACGGAAATAGTTAACCCGCATTCCGGACTGGCGTAGTTCCTGCACTGCCTGCCGTGCTGCCCGTGCCACAATGCCATGCGCGACGACAAGCAGATCACCGCCGGATTCTCCAACAGATTCATGTTCAACCAGTTGGGGAACCGCCCGGGTATAATCTTCCAGATGTCTGCGCAGCACTTCGCTTAGCTCTTCCTCCACGCTGAAAGAATTGCGCAGGTGCAGCAACGGCTTAGCTTTGCCCGGTTTCACCTGGCCTAGAATAGGTTCTTTGGGAATGGGACCGATACCGCGCTCAGCGAGATCATAAAGTTGCAGCGGCTCCCGCATTTTCGCCTGGTAGCCGTCACCCAGAATAAAAGTGGGGAATCGATAGCGCCAGGCATTATGGAAGGCCTTAATCGTATAATCATAAAGTTCCTGGTGGCTGCTTGTAGAGTAGACCAGGCGCATCCCCTCCCCATTCCCGCCGAAACAGGTCAGGTTGAGCTCCTGCTGAGAATATATTACCGTTGCCGTTGAAGGGCCGCCTCTCTGCTGTATCGCCACCACCACCGGCAGGCGCATCATCTCAGCCATGGAAAGAGGCTCCTGAAACAGAACGGAACCCGGCCCGGCAGTTGCCGAAAAAGCCGCCTTGCCGCTGATAATTGCTCCGATAGCAGCAAACCCGGCGGCAAGCTCATCCTCGGTCTGCATGAATCCCCGGCCATGTTCCGGCGCCAGCCTGCGCCAGTAATGCATGATCTCGTTTTGCGGC
Source organism: uncultured Syntrophomonadaceae bacterium (assembly GCA_964464625.1). Classification (GTDB taxonomy): domain Bacteria; phylum Bacillota; class Dethiobacteria; order DTU022; family DTU022; genus JAAZIN01. Next base: position 12,125 of record CAYXKD010000003.1, on the reverse strand, counting down.
GTTATGGGATAGCCAAACATGTAATCCGCCCCGGCAGCCAGCGCCGCCCGGGCAATGACCTCGTTTCCGGTCATGAAAGCGCTACGCTCCAGGGTAGCTGCTCTTTTCATGAAATGGGATCGCCCCTTATTGAAAAGTGCTCCTTTTTGATTCTTTCCCGTACAGCAGATAAAATACATAAAAAAGTCAGGGGCGCCCTGACATAAAAACAACGAGTGAAACATTGGCTGTCAACTAAAAAGATATTTTAGCGCAATCAGCGCCCCCAGACCTGGCAGGCCCATAATCCCAACAACAAAGGCACTGATAATATTGAGCCCAATAGCCAGCCCCCAAAGGGCTCCGGCAAAATTATAGAGGTAAATAATCACCCCACCCAGGGCTGTCCAGAGCAAAGTACGCAAAATGTATTTTAAAGGTTTGAAAAATATCCGCGAGAGTAAAAGAAACATGAGCAGACCGAATACAGCCGCTGCAAGGAGATTCCAGTCCAGTCCATCGCTCATTTTTGCCACCTCCCCAATCTTTCATCTGAGGCAGAGTATAGAGTAGCTCCCTCCTCTTTTGCCTTTTTCAGCAGATAAATGTAGCGCCGCTCCGCAGCCTCTATGTTGTAGACGGCATGATCAACGAGATCGGGATCGCTAATCTCGTTAAACCTTTTTCTGGCACTCTGCCATTCCCGCCGGGCCTGCTCCACCAGAAAAAAATAATCCTGGCTCTGCTGCAAAGGCACATCATCATCCAAGGGGAAAAAGTAAGCCGAGATTTTAATAAATAATTCCGCTACCCTTTCTAACATGCTCTCCCTCCTAAAAATTCTATGCCGGGATCATCGCAAATATTAATCCCCTTTGATGGAAGATCTATGCAGCCACCCCTCTTTTTGCTACGGCAGCTATTAATTTCTTACCCGGGGCGAAAGACAATTTCTGTTGTCGCACTTCAAAGCTTTACCCCGGTTTAGCCCGGCCTTTCCGGAGCGGCTGAAAATCAAAACCTTAAAAAAGAGAGGGGGTAAAAAGGGAAGGATCCCTTCCTGGAAAGGTCTCTGCTTTAACGGAAAGCAATAATGTCCGGGCTTAAAAAAAATGTAGATGGTTATTATAATCTGTGCCGGGAGAACTACTTAAAGAAAGGGTGATTTGTTTTTATGGAAAATAAAGGGCAGTTATGCGAGGAAAAATGCAAATACCAGAGAGAGGGACGATGCATTCTAGAGCGGCTGGATAACCTGGCTCCGGTGCACGGCGCCGTCTGCTGCGACCATCTATGGGAGGATGAGGCGCAGATCCACCATTAAGAAAGAGGCCTTACATCTCCCGCCGCCCCTCCAGGGAACGGCTCAATGTAAGATCATCAGCATATTCAAGATCTCCACCCACAGGCAGGCCAAAAGCGATACGGGTCACCTTGACTTTAAGCGGTTTGACAAGGCTTGCAATGTAAGCGGCGGTGGCATCACCTTCCACATTGGGATTGGTCGCCACTATAAGCTCTTCGGCCCCTTTTTCAAAGAGACGCCTTAACAACTGCGGGAGGCGGAGTTCTTCGGGACCCAGTCCGTCCAGTGGAGAGAGCGCTCCGTGCAGCACATGGTAGAGACCGCGGTAATGACCTGTCTGCTCCAGCCTCAGGACATCGCGCGGTTCCTGGACTACGCAAAAAAGTGTTTGTTCGCGGCGTGGATCGCTGCAGTAGCGGCAGGGTTCTTTTTCTGTTAAAGAACCGCATTGCGAGCAAAAAAGGAGTTTCTCTTTCGCCTCGACAACAGCTCTGGCCAGGCTTGCTGCCTCTTCACGCGGCCGACTTAGAAGAAAAAAGGATAAGCGCTGAGCCGTTTTCGGGCCAATACCGGGAAAACGGCAAAATTCATCAATTAACTTCTGCAACGGTTCCGGATAGCTCATCAGCGATGGTTTGCTCCTTTAGCACCCTGTCTATCAAAACATTCCTGGAGGTAAATTAAGCCCACCAGTAAGCTTCTGCATTTCGTCATTGATCATCTCATCAACTTTTTTCAGAGCTTCGTTGACCGCCGCAAGGATCAGGTCTTCAAGCATTTCGCGGTTCTCTTCACTGAGCACATCGGGATCGATCTGCAACGCCAGCAGTTTCTTGTGTCCGCTCACTTCAACCCGTACCGCACCCCCGCCGCTGCTGCTCTGCAGAGTCCTCTCTCCAAGCTGCTCCTGCATCTTCGTCATTTTTGCCTGTGCCTTCTGCACCTGTTTCATAATTTTACCCATGCCACCGTTCATCTGCAGCCCCCCTTTTAAATTAGACCTCAAATACTTCCCCGGGAAAAAGTTTTGCCACATCTTCAAAACTGTAAGGTTCTTCTTTTGGAAGAGAATCCATCTCCAACACAATCTCTTCTTCTCCGGCATCGCTTTCCGGCAGCTGCCCACCGTACTGAACACTGATCTGCACCTGCCTGGCCAGCAGGCTGCGGCAACATTCCTCCACAATTCTAAGGTGCTCTCTTTCAAGAATCCGTTCTCCGGCAAAATCGCCGGGATAGTATGTCAAAATCAGCAAGTTACCCTCTAAAACATGCCTGTGAGCCGCGTTAAGATGCCTGTAAATAGCCCCGTGCTGCGCCCTGACCTCTTTAAGGAGCTCTTCCCACCAGTCCGCGTCCGCATCCTGGAGATCCTTAACGACCCTGGGGGGGGATTTCGAAACAACAGCGGCTTTCTCTCTTTCCACCGGGGGCTTTGCAACAGGCTCTAATGCGGGGGCATCAACCCTATCCACGGCGGGGCCCTCTGACGCTATTTTGCCTGGCGGCTGTTCAACCTTTGGTGGAGGTGGAGAAGCAACTGCCTGCTCCTTTTCCCGGTGCAGTATACGCATCATCCTGATCAAGGCCACTTCCAGAACAAACTGGGGATAATGAGCATAACGCATCTCGCCTGCCAGACCATGAAGCAATTCTATGAGCTCTAGCAAAAGATCTCGATGAAAGAGACCCCGGTATTTCTTCAGGAGAGCCCCGAAACCATAATAATTTTCTTCAAGCTGCAGCCTGCTGTGCCCCCCCCCCAGGAGCAACCGGCTAAAGAAAAAAGTCAGATCTCGCAACAGCAGTGTCAGATCACGACCGCTGTATATGATCTCCTGAAGCGTTTGCATTCCTGCATCCAGATTGCCGGCTGCAAGCGCCTCAACAAGAGAGCCGATGGTTTCAACACGGGTAACCCCAGTTATCGAGCGGACATGTTCCGCTGATATACGTTCCTCGCCGTAAGCACTACACTGCTCCAGAAGCCCCAGGGCGTCTCTTAAAGAGCCCTCAGCAAGCCGTGCCACCAGGTGAAGAGCCTCCTTCTCTATATCCCAACCCTCATTTAAAGCCACCTGCTGGATCCGTTCACCAATCTGCTCTACTGTTAGTAAATGAAAATCGAAACGCTGACAGCGAGAGACAACTGTCGTTGGAAGACGCGAAGGATCCGTTGTCGCCAGAATAAAAATTACCCCTGGCGGAGGTTCCTCCAGGGTTTTCAAAAAGGCATTGCAAGCCTCATTGGTAAGCATGTGCGCTTCGTCAATAATGTAGACTTTGTAACGACTTTCTCCACTGGCATAACGGGTTCTCTCACGCAGCTCGCGGATCTCATCGATGCCCCGATTCGAGGCGGCGTCCATTTCGATTACATCAAGGGAAACGCCGGCAGCGATATTGCGACAGGGCGAACACTCTCCGCAGGGTTCAGGGATGGGATAGCGATGACAGTTGACTGCACGCGCAAGGATCTTGGCTGTAGTGGTCTTTCCCGTCCCCCGGGGCCCACAAAAAAGGTAAGCATGGGCAAGCTGTCCGCGGGAGAGAGCATGGCTTAAGGTTCGCGTTACATGGTCCTGCCCTGTAATCTGGGCAAAGTTCAGGGGACGCAGGCGCCGGTAAAGGCTCAGGTAGGCCATCAGAAAAGACACTTCCATTTCGGGGATGATTGTATATGGCCGTGCACCTGCCTTTGATCTCCGCCCCCAGGCGCCGGCCGGGTAGTTGGCTCCAACCCGGTAGCCCCGTGGCACCCGCAAGTTCTCATTTACCGCTGCTTCCTCCCGGACCTGACGGGGTTCATGAGTTTGCGCCGCACGGGACCGGGCCTTCAACACTACTTACCCGGTGCTGACCCTGAAAGCTGCGAAACCGGGGGCAGGGGTTCAACCCCGCTCTAGCGGATTGCGGGTTCAGGGCACCGCTACCTCCCCGTCTAGCACGGCCAAATCAAAAAAATGGCGGAGAGAGTGGGATTCGAACCCACGAGACAGGGTTTTGCCCCATCTACTCGCTTTCCAGGCGAGCGCCTTCGACCAACTCAGCCATCTCTCCACGCCAGTGTGATCCATCATTTAGCTGAACATCAATTAAGTTCTCAAACATATTATACATAGATCCTTGAAATAATTCAAGAACCCTGACCAGCAGCACCCCCTGGTTCCGGATTCAACTGATTTCGGTCAACCCTGTTAATAGTTTGGAACCTGCCTGTTACAATATGATTTCCTTTTTAACTCCCACCGCCAGACCATCGCCCATGCCGGGCGCACCATAGCAAAGGGCACTTCCGCTTGTGGAAATGCCCTTCTGATTTTCGTTTTCTTTTAACCTAGTTTATAGAGGCACAACGTTTTCCGCTTGTTTCCCGCGGTTCCCCTCGACAACGTCAAAGGTAACCTCCTGGCCCTCCTCCAGAGTTTTAAAGCCTTCAGTCTGGATGGCGGAGTAATGTACAAATACATCGCCGCCCTCCTCGGTTTCAATGAAACCGTAGCCTTTCTCCGGGTTAAACCATTTTACCTTACCTTGCATGTTTCACAAATCTCCTTAAAGTTATTTGAATCAAAAAGCGGAACAACATTAAACCCCTTTTCAGACTTTAAAGCAGTTTAAGATCGTTTAAGTTGACCCGTCTTTTCAACACCAACATGTACACTACCACAACTGAAAATAAAGATCAAATATTTTCAGAGAGCTTATTTACAGTTTGTTATAAAAACCGCTTTTTATACAAATCCACCGGTGAATCCCCCCGTTTTGATGAAGGATAACCCTTTGCAGAATCGAAAGTTTGAACCCGCATCGCCGCGGGTTGTATGTTAACAAAATAGCAGAGAGAGTAGGACTCAAACCCATGAGTAGTCTCATCGCCTTTCACTCAATTTCGGAATGTGATAGCGCTGCCACCGATTTCAGGGAAAATCATCTATCCACTGTTTGATTGGCATTACAGGACGCCGACCTGTGCTGAACCTGAGGAAGACTAAGCCTTACAGGTATCCTGGGGGCTTGCCACTTAGGCAACCCCCCAGGATATCCGCAACCATCTTATTGTGCCTTGTTTATCATTTCACACTGAGTGAAAAATACCTCTTGCACAGAGTAGCTCACTCAAAGATTCTATGCAAAGGGGTAATTTGGAGAGCTTATATCTTTTTGGTACAGATGCCACTCATGATCCGAAATAAGACCATTTTTCCGGTAGTACTCTCTTGCTTCTTTAAGTATGGTCTCAATCGCATCTTCCTGTGTATCGGTCAGCGGCACAATTTTATGTTCATTAAGCAGTTGCTCCATCCTTTCCCTGGCGTGATCTATTGCTTTTTTATGCCCAAGTGTTGCCCATTCAGGATAAGTCAATGTATCTGCAACCAAGGGCACATACTGCTCTGACTTCCACCATTTTCTGGTGTGTTTTGTCGTCAAGAAGTTACCCGGCAGCGGACCCACCTCGTTAATTAAATCCACAGCTAAAGTCTCTTCGTTAACAGTTACTCCCTCTAGTAAGCGGCCGATCATACCAGCGATGTCATCGTCAAGTATCGCTTTAATTGGGTGTGCAGTCAGTTCACCTGTTAAACCACCATGTAATATCACTACAGTTGAACCACCCAGAGCTCCAAGAAGTGCCCCCGTTGCTACTTCATAAGCAGCCTGAAAGTCAATGGCCTTGGAACTGGTCCAGGCCGAAGAACTGGTCCAGGTGGGTATTCCATACTTTCGCCAGATTTGATTAAATACTATATCTGCAAGGGAATTACCAATATTGCCGAAAGCAGGTGAACCCGTTCTCATGTTCTGGACCATCATCATACCACCCACCCAAACCCGCGCACCCGGTTTGATCAGCTGCGCCAAAACAATGCCGGCAAGAGAAGCCGCGGTATCAACTACTATGGAGCCAGATAATGTGGCGGGTCCTGTAGCTGCTATTGTGGTACCTGTCGCAAAATGAAAAGGCATATCGGCATCAGTGCATAAACGTATTTGATCTACAGTTTCTTTCTGTAATGAAAGAGGCGCTGCTGGATTTAGTAATTGCTGCAGGTCCTGGTCAGTAGCTTTAGCCATTTCGATATTCCACTTGTCATTTCCGAGAACAGTGCCCTCCTGCTGGATTTTCGTGGAACAACGTATTTTTGCGGCATTGCTTTCCAGCAAACACATGCACTGGGGGACATTTTCAAACCCAAACCAGGGGAATGCAATCATGGAATGAACATTAGGCAGCGAATCCAGAATCCTGGCATATTCGTAATATTCTTTCCGTGTAGGTCTCCTCGGTTTCCATGTATCCAGGTCCAACGTGTTCATGCCGATTGATGGCGCGAAATAAGTGGGACCTCCACTGGCAAATGTGCAATTGTTTTTACTGTCCCTGGCTACTATTTCGAAAGAGCTTGGGGCATTTGCAAGACATTTTTCTACCAGTTCCTCTGGTATTTTTACTCTTTTGGTGCCCCTTTCGACTTTGCAACCATTTTCTGATAGCAGCTGCAAAGCTTCGTCGTCTTCAACAGTAACACCTGTTTCCCAAAGAACACGCATTATGCTTTTGTGTATTTGTTCAACCTGTTGCGGTGTGATAATTTCAAAATGATCGAAGGCCTTCTTAAAACCTTTCATGTTAATAATCTCCTTTAACTAAGTAATTTTATCGCTGTGTTAACGGCACCAGGTGCTGTCGGCGAGTATCCATCAGCACCAACATGGTTGGCAAATTCTTCAGAAATTGCCCCCCCTCCTACCATCACTTTAACCAGTTCTCTTTTACCCGCTTTTTTAAGCGATTCTATCACTTTTATGGTTTCTGGAGCTGTTGTTGTAAGAAGGGCAGACATGGCCAATATATCCGGTTCGTACCGGTTAACTGCATCCATAAAATCGTCGCTTGCCACATTGATACCCACATCATGTACTGTAAAACCCTCTGCAGTTAACAGAGTTGCTACCATTGACTTACCGATAGTGTGGATATCACCAAAAACAGTACCAATTACTACCGTGCCAAGTGTCTGGCGTTTACCGCCACGCTCTCGTATTGCTTTTTCAATAATGGGGGTGGCTTTTTGCATTACATCTGCCGCCCCCACAAGCTCTGGAAGGAACAGCTCCCCTGTCTGAAAACCATCCCCAATTATTTTTATTGCTTCCACCATTACATCCATCGCTTCAATTGGATCCACATTATTTTCTATCGCCAGTGCTGCATACTTTATTGCTTCTTCGCTTTCAAAATCTAATACCGCGTTTTTTAAACCTGCCAGTATTTCCTCTGTCATTTAATATACCTCCAGTATTAAACATTTGTAGACTATCCCCTTTGCCCCTGCTCCGATCATTGCTTCTAATCCTAATACCAATAAACTATAAACACCTGCTTTCTTTGTTATATTTTAACCATGTCCCCTATAAAATTATCAGGCGATGCATCAGCCTTTTCCCCACCTGACAAAGGCTTAACCAGCGCTGTTATCCCCATAGGTGCACAATTAGTTTTTCTAACAGCACCGGCAGTTAATTGCAATTGCAAAATTTATGCCAAGAATAACGCCAATTAATTGTTGGCATTTCGCTCTAAGTTATCTGCGTTTTCCTGGCGTGAAACCCTTAAAAATAGTGTATATGTTATATTCCGGAGATGCCATATTTTTTTATTTTATCGTACAATGCCGGTCGGGATATCCCCAGTGCTTCAGCTGCCCTTTTTTTGTTACCCTGCGCACTACGCAGCGCATCCAGCAGCATCTGTCGTTCCATGTTATACCGGGCTTGACGAAGAGTAGACGCCCCGTATTTATTTCTTGTTCCTCCCCTTTGCTTTTTCAGCCGTTCTTTGAGACGGTGCATATTTTTCTTCCTTAGAACATAGCCATCGCAATCGTTAACAGCACTTTCAATTATGTTCCGCATCTCGCGGATGTTGCCAGGCCAGTTATAGGCCATCATCAAATGAATCACATCTGGTTCATACTCCAACACCATCGTTCCAATCTGGCGATTCAGTTGCTTAAGAATGTGATCAGCCAGTAGGGGGATATCCTCCTTGCGCTCGCGTAATGGAGGGACCTCCAACAAAACTACATCCAGACGATAGTACAAATCCTCCCTAAACACACCGGACTCAACCATTTTTTCCAGTGAGGTGCTGGAGGCTGCAATAACCCGCACATCGATGGGAATATTTTTTTCTCCCCCTATTAAGTCAATTTCCATCTCCTGTAAAACACGTAACAGTTTCGGTTGCATAGCAGAAGAAAGCAGGTTCACCTCATCCAAAAATATGCTTCCATGATTAGCCAGCATAAACCGTCCTTTCCGACCTCTTTTGTCGGCGCCCGTAAAAGCACCACCGGCATAGCCAAAAAATTCAGATTCAAACAACTCACCTGGAATAGCGGCACAGTTTACACTTACAAAATTCTCGGCTCGACGACTACTAGACGCATGAATGGAATGAGCAATAAGTTCCTTTCCAGTGCCAGTTTCACCTTCGATAAGAACGGTAGAGTTGGATTTCGCGACTATCCCGATACGGCGTTTAAGTACCTGTATTGGTTTACTTTCGCCCAGGATATTTTCGATATCATACCTGGTACCGCTTTTATTCGTTTGTTCCTTCTGATGGCAGATTGTGGCTCCAACAGGAAGGCTACGGATTCGCTCTGCTATACTTAGCGCTTCCCTCATGCCGTTGATAACTGTGTACAGGTACAGTCCCTCAACCTCACCTTGTTTGCCCAAAATAGGCACATAGGTGGTAAATAGCGTTTCGCCCCGCGCCTGGACTGACATGCCTACAACTACATCACCACTTTTTAATGCGGTTTCTGCATGGGTATCAGGCATGATTTCCCATACGTAACGGTACAAAACCTTTTCAGCCGATATACCAATAGCCCGCTCCCAAAGCGGGCTTACATAAATATAACGCCCACTCTCATCCAGCACAGCCATGATCATCTGTTCGATAAATTCTTGTGCCTGTTCGGGTGATAATTTGTTTTCCATGTGTGCTCCTCCTTCTTGTCAATACAAGATTATTGTAATATACCCCGACATGCATGTTAAGAAATACTTACATGAACCCGCCCTAATCATAAAACGAATATTAATGTTTTCTTTAGAAATATATTTTGATTTACAAATTTGTTTTGTGCCTTTCGGGTTGTTCTGTAACATTTGGCTGATGGCATATGTTTTGCTAATATAAATACAAAGAGCACGGTAGTTTCCGCTAAATCTTTCAGAAACGGGGTTGTTCATTTGAAAATTATAGACCTTTCTATTGCGATCGAGGATGGTCTGCCAAGCGACCCGCCTTTTCAAATTCCTAAAATCAAGTACCTGAACCACAAGGACACAGCTGCTGAGATGGCCTCTTATTTTGGTACAGCAACGGTAGATGATTTGCCTGAGGGCAACGGCTGGGCAATCGAACTGCTGAATGTGTGCACCCATGCTGGCACCCACCTGGATGCTCCATACCACTTCTATCCTACGATGAATGGTGGACAACGCGCTTGGACTATTGATGAGATACCTCTGGAATGGTGTTTTGGCAATGGTGTAAAGGTGGATTTCCGTGATAAGCCAGACGGATACAAAGTAATGGCAGTAGATTTTGAAAGCTACTTTGAAAAGGCCTGTTATGAACCTAAAATTGGAGATATTGTGCTGGTAAACACAGGGGCTTCAACCAGGTGGGGGACAGCGGAATACCTCACAGCGGGATGCGGTATGGGTTATGAAGCCACCATGTGGTTGCTGGACCGCGGTGTCAAGGTAGTTGGTACGGACGGCTGGAGCTGGGATGTACCCTTGCCTTACATTGCTCGGGAATTTGACGCAACGAGAAACAGACAGGTTATTTGGGAGGGACACCGGGCCGGACGTGATAAGGCATACTGCCACATCGAAAAACTTACTGGCCTTGAACAGCTTCCTCTAACGGGCTTCAAGGTAATTTGCTTGCCAGTGAAAATTAAAAAAGCAAGCGCTGCCTGGTGTCGGGCAGTTGCGCTAATAGATTAAAAAGGAGACGATAAAAATATGGGAAAAACTATTATTACAGTGGCCACAACTGGTGCATGGCCCAGTAAAGAAGACAATCCTAACATTCCGCTGACTCCGCAAGAAATCGCAGAAGATGTTTTTGATTGTTACCAGGCAGGCGCGTCGATAGCCCACCTGCACATGAGGGATGATGAAGGATTGGGAACAATGGATAATAAACGCTTTGCACAGGCAGTGCGTCTTATCCGCCAGAGCTGCGACATCGTCCTGAACCTGACCACATCAGGAGATCTCCGCGCTACTGACGAGGAACGTATGGCCCACTTGATCGAGCTTAAGCCACAGCTTGCCTCCTTTGATGCAGGAAGCATGAACTGGATGAATAGCAGCGTTTTTTTAAACTCACCCGCCTTTCTGGAACGCTTGGGCAATGTTATGGCTCAAAACGGTGTCAAACCGGAGATCGAGATATTCGATATAGGGATGATTAACAATGCGAAGTACTACCTGAAAAAGGGGGTGCTTAAAAGCCCGGCACATTTCCAACTGGTACTGGGGGCCGCAGGTGGTGCAGAAGCGACTGTGGATAACCTTCTACACTTACGTCGCCTGCTTCCTGAAGATGCGACCTGGTCAGCTCTGGGCATTGGAAAAGGGCATATGCCTATCATGCTAGCCACTATTGCCTTAGGTGGTCACTTACGCGTAGGCATGGAGGATAATATCTATTATGGTCCCGACCAGTTAGCCGAATCAAATACGCAGCTAGTAAAACGTGCAGCCCATCTGGTGGCAATCAGCGGCGGTGAAGTGGCGACCGTAAGTGATACCTGTAGCATACTGGGACTTCATTAGCAGCACTATGATAATGTCCGAATGGATTACATTCTGCTTTTCTAGATCTTGTTATTATTTTCCAATGTTTTTAGCCGTGGGGCGACAGTCCGGCGGCTGTCGCCCAATTAATATCCTAAAACAGGACAAAGGGTTTCGCCTTCAATGGCGAAACCCTTTGTCCTGTATGCCTATGGCGGAGAGAGTGGGATTCGAACCCACGAGGAGGCTCAACACCCCCTACTCGATTTCGAGTCGAGCGCCTTCAACCGGACTCGGCCATCTCTCCATCTGCTATTATATCAGGAGAAAGGAGTTTGTAAAGTGTATCAAGTCCTGCGGCTTTGGAAAAAATCACGCAATAACGTGGCGCATTCCTTCTCCAGAACGCCGCAGGTTACAGTAAGACGGTGGTTTAACCGTTTGTCCTGTACAATATTGTACAGAGTGCCACAGGCACCCCCTTTTGGGTCTGCCGCCCCATATACCAGCCGCTCTAGCCGTGCCTGCACAAGGGCGCCGGCACACATAGGACAAGGCTCCAGGGTCACATAGAGGGTGCAACCCGGCAGACGCCAGCCTCCCAGGGCCTGCCCAGCTTCGCGAAGAGCCAGGATCTCTGCATGAGCGGTGGGATCTTTCAGCTCTTCACAGCGGTTCTTGCAGGCGGCAATCACTTTGCCGCCCTTGACCAATACCGCCCCAACAGGCACCTCACCATGCAAGTAAGCGTCCTGGGCTTGCGCCAGAGCGATCTCCATATAATGGAGATCGCTATTTTCACTATCCATATCCATAATGCTATTATAGACCATTTCGGTCAACCTGTAACAACCCGCAGCAGTTTGGATAGGGGAAAAGCTGCACCAATCCAGCAACCCTAAAGTGTCTGACAAGCAGCTAATCCGCACTTTTTTTGGCATAATCCGTTAGTTTAACAGCATAACAGAATATTAAAATCCAAACCCTCTGCGGCATCAGC
>CAYXKD010000002.1:0-98591 GCA_964464625.1 uncultured Syntrophomonadaceae bacterium | reverse complement strand
GCTGATAAGTATGAAGTCAGGGAATATGTAAGGGATCGCGGATGTAAGGAAATACTGAATGAATTGTATGGTGTGTATGATGATGTGCGGCAAATTGATTGGGGTTTATTACCGGAAAAATTTGTTTTGAAAACTACGAACAGCTGTGGTACAAATATCATTTGTCGGGATAAAAGTTCGCTCGATAAGAACAAGGCCTGTAGAAAATTGAGTAGATGGTTAAAGACGGATTACGGCTTGTGCTATGCTGAAATCCACTATTCAAAGATAAAACCGCGTGTTATTTGTGAAAGATATATCGAGTCAGATGGGAAAGCGTTGCCAAACGATTATAAAATATTTTGCTTTAATGGTATGCCCAGGATTATTCAAGTAATCACGGAAAGAGGAAGCGGTCACCCAAAAAGGTATTTTTATGATTTGGAATGGAAAGTGATGAATTTAGCAAAAGAATATTTAATCGGGATGGAAGAGCTATGCAGACCTGATAACCTTGATCAGATGATCGCATACTCAAAAAGGTTGGCGAAGGGGTTCCCCTTTGTAAGGGTCGATTTCTATGATACTGAAGAAAGGCCTATATTGGGTGAAATGACATTTACCCCTGTTGGGGGATTAGCAACATATTACAGGGAGGAAGCACTTAAAATGCTGGGGGATTGGATCGATTTGCCTAAAAAATATACCGCACCTGTTGTTTTCTAAATTTGTTGGTCCCATCTGTTTTTGATATAATTACCGCTGTAATAGCGTTCTAATGGACACAGCTTCAATGGGAAAGGAAGAAATCTAAGGAGGAACAGCAGTGCTCCTACCAAAGGTTAAGAAGGTCCATTTTATAGGTATAGGCGGCTACGGCATGAGCGCCCTGGCACAGGTGTTGGTAAAAATGGGCTACCAGGTTACGGGCTCAGACATCAATGACTCAGCGCTTGTTCGATCACTTGCCGCTCAGGGGGCTGCCATTAACCTTTTTCATCATCCCGAAAACATCGGCGCCAGCGAGCTGGTGATACACTCAACTGCAATTTCACCAGAAAATAGTGAGTTGCAGGAAGCCAACCGGAGGGGCATTACCGTCTGGCACCGCTCCAAGCTGCTTGCAGCCTTGTTTGACAGTCATTACGGCATCGCTGTAGCTGGAACCCATGGAAAAACAACCACCTCTACAATGATAGCATTGCTGCTTGAGGCAGCAGGTTTTGATCCCACCGCTCTCATAGGGGGGATCGTCTCATCTTTTCAGAGCAACGCGCGCTTCGGGACCAGCAAATACCTTGTTGCCGAGGCTTGCGAAAGCGATCATTCATTTCTACGCTACCGTCCGCATATCGCAGTGATCACCAATGTGGAAGCCGATCACCTGGAACACTATCAGAATGACTTTGGCCTGATGCAGAAGGCTTACGAAGTATTCTTGCAAAATCTTCCTGATAGCGGCTGCGCGGTGCTCTGTTACGATGACCCTTTTCTCCGGGAATTGGCATCGAAGGTTGATCGCAGGGCGATCACCTACGGCCTGGATGCTGATGGGGCCGATTATACCGGACGTGAGATCATGTTAACAGGGCAGGGGTCAAAATTCGTTTTCTCCCGGAGCGACGGGCTAATGACCGGCGATGTTACACTGCAGGTGCCCGGGCGCCACAATGTGAGCAATGCGGTAGCTGCACTGGCTGCGGCGGTTGAATTGGGTATTAACCCGGCAGAGTGTGCAGGCGCTCTGGAAGAATTTAATGGGGCGAAGCGGCGTTTTGAAACAATTGGTGTAGTCAATGGTGTTACCATTGTTGATGACTATGCTCATCATCCCACGGAAGTAAAGGTGACCCTGCAGGCAGCCCGTTCAATTGCAAAAAGGGTCTGCTGTATCTTTCAGCCACACCGCTACTCTAGAACCGCTTATTTTTTTGAAGAGTTTGCTCGTTCTTTTGAAGGGGCAGATCTGGTTTTATTACACCGGATTTATTCTGCCGGTGAAAAGCCCATTGAGGGGATTAGCTCCAATACCCTGGCTATCAGAATTGGTGAGTTAAGAGGCAATGAAATATATTCGGGTGATGATATGGATGAACTGGGGCGTCTTGCCCTCGACTGGGCAGAGCCAGGTGATATGATTGTTATTATGGGGGCTGGCGATATTACTAATTTAGCCTATGCTTTATGCAATCGTGAACTTGAGCTGTAATTATGTAGCAGGCAGGTTAATGACTTCCTTTGTGGAATAAAGGTAGTTGTGGTTCCAAAGGGCTTAAACTGGGGGAGAGGGCAACTGCATATACTAATGTTGCATCAGTTCTTTGCAATTAACGGTTCTTCTCCGGGAAGGCGTTTTTTTGAGATTAGCCGCCGCCTTGCGGAACAGGGTCACAAGGTTACTGTTATTACCGGTAATTCCGAGTTGGGACTATTATTGGGCAAGAAAAAGATCGGGCTGTTGCAGCAAGGCGGCACAGCCATAGTCGTCTTAAACCTCGATAACAGACGGCGCCGGGTATCATCTGTTTTTGCCCGCAAGGCCGTGCGGCAGGCTCGCAATCTTCCTACACCCGATCTGGTACTGGCTTCATCACCTCCGCTCGCCTTGGCTGGAAGTGCCTATTCGCTGAGTTCCTTTTACCAGGTGCCTTTAATTTTGGAAATTCGGGGAGTTGAGGACTTTTATGGTGAATCCAGAGATAGTATACTAAATAGTTTTTTCTCTTTCCAAATGCGCCGCAGGGCTTTAAAGGCATACTGCCGGTCAGATTCGATTATCGTACCCAGTCCTGCGATTGCTTTCGCGACAACACAGATTACCTCTCCTGATAAATTGATCAATGTGCTTCCGGATGAACTTGATTACCGGGATTTATTTCAAAAGTTCAGTAAAATTCTGTCGGCCACGGGGGTTTGAGTGTTAAAAGTGACCTGTGGAATAATTTAGGTTGTGGACACATTAATAGACTTTGCTGTGGGGGATAAAAATGGAAAATGAAATAGATCACAGGGAAATACTTCAGGTTCTTTGGCGCGGAAAATACTTTGTCTTAGCGGTAACTGCTATTTTTACGCTGACTGCCTTTTTATATACCATGTTCATAATTATTCCTGATTATGAATATAGTGTGCTTCTTAACCTGCTTCCGTACCAGATCAAGGGTAAGGAAGTAGTCGAACTTATCGAACAAAAAGAGATAACTGAAGATAGGGATCTTTTAACACCTTTTATAAAGGTGAATCACTTTTCCGGTAACGATTCAGTATTACAGATCACAGGTAAATATAATGATCCCGAAGTCTGTGTCAATATGGTAGAAAGAACGGGTAAAGCCATTATTGAAGCTGTGTCTGATTATCGTTTTGAACAAATGATACTGGAAAAAGAAAGAAAACAAAAACTTTTACACTATCTTGATGAAGTTACAGCTGAATATTTGCTGTCCAGAGATGAGCAAATCACAGAATTGTTAGAAGAAGATCCTATCTATAAGAATTATATTGAGAAAAAAGCTGACTGCCTGCTGCAGATCCAACTTATAGATTTCAATTTACTAGAGCTGAGTGAGCAGTTAAACTTGAGCGATTATATTTGGCTGGATGGGAGCGGCAGAACTGCTCAAATTATTCCTGTAAATAAAATAATATACATTGCTGTTGCATTCCTAATTGGCCTGGTGTTATCGGTTTTTGCTCTTTTTGCACGTCATCGCTTGATCACCCAAGATAAATTGGAACGCTGTCAAGAGTAGAGCATATTTTAAAATCCGTTTGTTTTATTATTGAATATAATCTGGGAGGAAAGATAGTGTTCATTTCTTTATCCGCACCGGATATTACAGAAAAAGAAATAGAAGCAGTTAATGAAGTATTAAAATCAAGACATCTTGCCCTCGGGCCGAAGATGGAGAAATTTGAACAAGAGATGGCGATCCTGTCCGGGCGGCGTTTCGGTATTGCCGTTAACAGCGGGACCAGCGGACTGCATCTCCTTGTCCGGGCGCTGGGTATAAGAGATGGGGACGAGGTGATCACCACCCCTTTCAGCTTCATTGCTTCAGCCAACTGTATGCTTTTTGAAAGGGCCAAACCTGTCTTTGTGGACATTGATCCGCAGACTCTAAACATAGATCCCTCGCTTATTGAAGGGGCAATTACTTCGCGCACGAAAGCTATACTGCCGGTCCATGCCTTTGGTCAGCCGGCGGATATGGATCCGATCATGGAGATTGCAAAAAGGCGCGACCTCAGGGTGATCGAGGATGCCTGTGAAGCGCTTGGAGCAAACTATCGAGGTCGCGCTGCAGGCAGCTTTGGCGATGGATCTGTCTTTGCCTTTTACCCCAACAAGCAGATCACCACGGGTGAGGGCGGAATGGTGGTGGTGGACGATGAGGAGATTGCCACCCTATGTCGCAGCATGCGCAATCAGGGCCGCCGTGAAGGTGGAGGCTGGCTGGATCACGAAAGGCTCGGTTTTAACTACCGCTTGAATGAGCTTTCCTGCGCCTTAGGGCTGGCTCAGATGCAGCGTCTGCCGGAAATACTGGCTAAGCGTACTGCCGTGGCTGCAGAGTATAACTGTCTGCTGCAAGATGTGGAGGGTGTAACAACACCTTACATTTCAGCCGATGCAGAGATGAGCTGGTTTGTCTATGTCATTCGTATTGATGGAGAAATTCACAGGGACAGGGTACTGGCTTTTATGAAGCGGCGCGGCGTGCAGTGTAAACCTTACTTTACTCCCATACATTTGCAGCCTTATTACCGGGAGCTGTTCGGTTTCAAGGAGGGCATTTTCCCAATAACGGAGCAGGCGGGCCGGGAGGTGCTGGCCCTGCCGTTTCATACAAACCTGAAGGAAGAACAGACAAAATATGTAGTAGAAAGCTTAAAAGAAGCGATTGCGGCATCCAGCTAAAATATTACTTGACTTCACCGGCGGATGAGCCGTAAAATTGACATCAGTAAATATTGGATCAAGGCAGGAAAGGAGCCCTTTGAATTGGCTCAGGAAAAAGGGAAAGGTTCCAGGAAGAGAAGTTCGTTCTGGCGGTGGCTGGGGGTTTTGCTTATCGGCGGCGGGCTGGCGCTTTTGGGCTATTACATCTATCAAAAAGCGGAGATCGCCTATTATCAGTACCAGCTGAAAAAAGCATACAATGAGACTTTCTATGAAATTCCCGATGAGAGTGCTTTTGGCGATGTGGCCATAACGGAACGGCAGCCCATGCGGATCATTATCCCCAAAATCGATATTGACCTCATTGTTCAGATCGGCGATGTCTTTGATATGGTTCTTCTGGACAAGGGGCCCGTCCATTTCCAGATGAGCGATCTGCCCAACACCGGATCAGGCAATGTGGCCATAGCGGCCCACAGGGGCTCTTACTGGGGCTTTTTTACCGATCTGGACCAGCTGGTGGAGGGTGACGAGATCTATATTGATGTGGAAGGTTACCGTTTTATCTACCTTACCGAGTGGGTCAGGATTGTGCAGCCCGATGATTGGAGCGTCATAGACACCACTGAAGAACCTGTTCTCACCCTGCAGACGTGCCACCCCAAAAATGTCCGCGGCACCCACCGGCTCATTGTCCGGGCGGGGCTGGACAGCGTCACCAGGGCGCCGGAAAGGTAGCTCTTCCAGGGGTGTTTTACAGTTTCCAGCCCTTTCTCAGCGCATGAAAAGCCCTGAAACTAATCTGCGGTATATTTACCTCCAAAAGCTCTTCCAGGGTAACTTCAAAGGCGGCGGCGATCTTCTCCAGGGTATCCCCTTCAACTGTGTGGTAGACAGGTTGTCCCAGGTTTTCCAGGGGCGGCGGCAGCATTTCGTAAACAGTGACGAATTCGTAGCCCTGCTCCTGCAAACCTGTAATGATCATGGGCAGTGCTTTGGCAGTCTGCGGCAGGGAATGCATTAAAATGATCCCGCCGTCATCGGCATAGGTGAGCGCCCGGTCGGCGATATAGTTGGGCGTGACAATCTGGTCCCAGACACCGAAGCGGAATGAGTCCTGCGTGATTACCGTCCACAGCAGGGTGTAGGGGTAACCTTCCCGGGAAAAAACCTGGCGGTGAAAGTCGGTATAGTAGCCGAAGGAGGGCCGGAAGATGTAGGGGCGGAAAGAGGCAACCTCTTCGAAGAGCCGCGTGGACTGGCGCACCTCATGGATCACTTCATCGTATTCAAGTTCGTAAAAGTTTGCATGCGTCAGGGTATGATTGCCCAAACTGTGGCCTTTCTCCACGATTTTACGGACCACCTGGGGGTAGTCCTCAAGCCAGGTGGCCTGGGGGAAAAATGTGGCTGTGACATTGTACTGCTCCAGGACATGGAGCACTGCCAGTGCCGGCTCATCCAGCCAGTCCAGATTGTAGGCGTACGGCGGCCTTCTTTCCCTGAGACAGCCCGTATCAAAGGTGAGCGCTATGCGCCTGGACTGGGAGGGCACCAGGGCGCTTTCGACAACAGTGGATAAGGGGGATTCTTCGGTAAAGGGCAGCGGGATGATCAGTTTTGTGCCCCCGGGTAAAAGAACCTTGCCGGGGTCCGCCTCCAGGGGCTGCTCTTCGCCCCGCGCTGATGGCGGAAAAAGGGTTGCGCCGCAGATCGTTGCGACAAAGGCCGCCGAAAAGAGCAGAAGCAGCAGCGGCAATGCTGTTAGTTTGCCATTACTTTTAAAAGGTTTCAAATTGTGCTCTCCTTCCTTAAAGCGGGGTCAGCTCTTGAAAAGCTAGTTTTTGCAAATAAACAACCTTCTTTGCCTGTCATAGCCAGGCTGTACAAAGCTTCTGTGATGTCATCCTGAGCTAAGTGGTTACAGTTGGGGCCGGGCTCCCGCGAATGTGCTTTTTTTCCGCCGGGTGGGAGTGCTTTGGGCCTGGCGGCGGGATGAAAGCGCCCCTGCTGCATTCATCAGGCAATGTGCCGGCTACTCTGCAAGCGACAGCTTGCGCTTCAGATCGAATCAGTTTATATTATACTATAAAACACCAATATTTGTGGTAAAAATGGTTCTAAAGCAGGTAATTTGGCTCCTGATGATGAAATATAAAAATAATGTTACCCTGTTGATGAAGGAGAACTATGTTATGAAAAAAGTATTGCAGCTGTCTGCTCTGCTCCTTTTTACTTTGCTTCTTGCAGGATGCGCACCGGCAGCAGATCAGGACAACACAGATGACTTTCTGCGGGTAAATACTTATGTTGAAGAGATTTTGCCGGTTATTGGCGATATCATGCTCGATCTGACAGGATGGGTCCGCGACCCCCTTGATGAAGAGAGGATCACCTGGCTGGGTGAAGGGAAAGAGAAGCTTCACTCCATTCAGAAGAAGCATCTGAATAATAGATTTCCCTCTTATGAGAAGATGGAGAGTTGGACTGTCCCCGTGGTCAGGGGAGATGAAAAATGGGACATAGAGGGGGAAATTCTTGCGCCTGTGGTCAAGAGATTTGTAGAGGCTGTTGATTTATTGGATGACTCCCTGACCATGATCGTCGATGCCGGGGGGAAGATGGGCAAAGGCGGGGTGGAAGAGGTCAGGAAGGTAATGCAGGAAGTGAATGAAGCGGCTTATGAGATCAAAGCGATCTTTGGGATGGGGTAGAGAAGATGGCAAAAGTGCTTCTTACAGGTGCGGCAGGCTTTATCGGCAGGCACTGCCTGGAACTTATGCTGGAAAAGGGCTATGAAGTGCACGCTGTCTCCACGAGAAGTTTTTCCGATAATGTGGAGGGCCTTCACTGGCACCGTGCCGATTTGACGGAACCTGCCCATGTGAGGAAGCTCATGGAAAAGATCGCTCCGACAAAGCTTCTGCACCTGGCCTGGTATGTGACTCCCGGTTCCTGCTGGAGCTCCCTGGAGAACATTCGCTGGGTTGAGGCCAGCCTGCAGCTGCTTCGCGAATTTATAAACTGCGGCGGCCGCCGCGTTGTGGTCAGCGGAAGCTGTGCCGAATATGACTGGCGCTACGGGTACTGCTCTGAGGAGTTGACCCCGGCGGGGCCCCGCTCTCTCTACGGGGCGGGCAAGCATGCCCTGCAGGTGATGGTGGATGCATTGAGCCTTGAGGGCGGGCTCAGCGCAGCCTGGGGCCGTATTTTCTTTTTGTACGGGCCTCATGAACACCCCGGGCGCCTTGTGCCCTCTGTGATCAATTCCCTGCTGCGCGGTGAACCTGCGGAGTGCACCCATGGCAAGCAGCTCCGGGATTTTCTTTACGTCAAAGATGTCGCCGCCGCCCTGGTGAAATTGCTGGAAAGCGATTTTGAGGGGCCTGTAAATATTGCCTCCGGTGAAGCGGTGGCGTTAAAGACAATTATCAATGCTATTGCCCATCAGTTGGACGGGCAAGATCTGCTCCGCCTCGGAGCACGGCCCGTACCGGAGAGGGAGCCCCCTATCCTGGTGGCGGAGACAGAACTTTTGCGCAGGCAGGTGGGGTGGAAGCCGGCATACACGCTGGAGCAGGGCCTGGAAGAGACCATCAGGTGGTGGAAAGAGAATCCCTTCTCCTGATCAGGGTGCAGGCTGCTCCTGTCGGAATATTCTATTATCTGATTTGAGAGTGATGAGACATGGGTAGATTACGCTGGAGTTTACTGCTGATTATCATTGATGCCGCTCTCATCAGCGCGGCGCTGTACGCGGCGCTTTATTTGCGTTTTGATGGTTTAATTGCTCTGAACTATATGCTTGCCTACAAGCAGATGCTCCCCTTTTTTACCGTTGCACTGCTGCTCTCATTTTTCCTTTTTGGAATCTACAACCGCTTGTGGCAGTATGCCAGTGTGGGTGAGCTTTTTTCCATTGTTTTCGCCGTAACGGCGGGCTCCCTGGTAAACTTCCTGATTCTTTCCACCACGATCAGGGAAGGGGCTTTTTTAATACCGCGCAGTGTCCTGGTGCTGCACTGGCTGCTCACCATATTTCTTGTGGGCATGTCGCGGATGTCCTGGCGTCTCGTCAGGGGGCTTTTTTTCAGAATCCCCAGGCCGGAAGGGGGCAGAAAGATCCTCATTGTCGGCGCCGGTGCGGCGGGGGCCACACTGGTCAGGGAACTGAAGCAGCGGCAGAACCAGGATCGGATTTATCCCGTTGGCTTTGTCGATGACAGCCCCGGTAAGCAGAAGATGGGGATGTTCGGGCTGCCTGTGCTGGGAAACCGTGAAAATATACCGGAGCTGGTGGAGGAATACGGGATCGATGAGATCATTATCGCCATCCCCTCGGCGCCCCGGGGGGTTATCGGCGATATTGTGGATATCTGCCAGGCCACACCGGCATCTTTGAAAATACTGCCCGGTATCTACGAGCTCATCAATGGCCGGGTTTCGGTCAACCAGATCCGCGAAGTCAGGATGGAGGATATACTGGGGCGCGAACCTGTGGAGACAGATCTGGATTCCATTGCCGGTTACCTGGCGGGCAAGAGCGTGCTCGTTACAGGGGCGGGAGGTTCCATCGGTTCGGAGCTCTGCTGCCAGGTGGCGGAATTCAAGCCCCGCGAGCTTGTGGCGCTGGGGCATGGTGAGAACAGCATCTATGAGATCTGCCAGGATCTGGACATAAAGTTTCCCCAACTTAACGTTATCCCTGTAATCAGCGATGTCAAGAACGCCCTGTGCATGGATGCTGTTTTTGGAAGATTCCACCCGGAGGTGGTCTTTCATGCTGCGGCGCACAAGCATGTTCCTTTGATGGAGCAGTACCCGGAAGAGGCTGTAAAAAACAACATTCTGGGGACACTGAATACCCTCGGCGCCGCCCATGATCACGGTGCGGAGGTCTTTATCCTCATATCCACCGACAAGGCTGTTAACCCCACCAGCATCATGGGAGCCACAAAGCGAATTTCCGAGATGGCCATGCAGCGGGTGGCGCGAAGGAGCAAAACCCGTTATGCTGCCGTCAGGTTCGGCAATGTTCTCGACAGCCGGGGCAGTGTTGTGCCCCTTTTCAAAAAACAGATCGCCGCGGGCGGTCCGGTGACGGTGACCCATGAAGAGATGTCCCGTTATTTCATGACCATACCGGAAGCGGTGCAGCTTGTGATCCAGGCGGGCGCAATGGTCCGCGGCGGGGAGATATTTGTGCTGGATATGGGGGAACCGGTGAAAATTCTCTCCCTGGCCCGGAGGATGATCCGCCTGGCCGGCTACAGGCCGGAGCAGGATATCCCCATCGTTTTTACCGGGGTGAGGGCGGGAGAGAAGCTTTTTGAAGAGATTCTGACCAGTGAAGAGGGTGTCCAGGCGACGCTCCATGAGAGTATATTTGTGGCCAGGCCCGACAATTTCAATGAGATTGAACTGAAAAGGCTGCTTCAAAGTATCTCTGCCAACGGGTGGAGCGCCACAAGGGAAGAGGTCATCACATTGATCAGATCCCTGCTGCCCGATTTCCCCGGAAGCAGCGCCGGAGAAGGGTGTTTGGCTGGTGTTAAGGGGCTGAAGGAGGAAAGATGAAAGAGAAAAGCAAGCTGGATGTTGTGGTGGTGGGTACAGGCTATGTCGGTTTGACCACGGGGCTGGCCCTGGCTCATCTGGGCCACAGGGTAAAATGCGTGGATAAAAATGAGGAGATCGTGGAGAGGCTGAAACAGGGCATTCCCACCATATTTGAAGCGGGGCTTAAAGAGCTCTTAAATGAAACGGGCGGCGACATTCTCTTTACAGGCGATCTGGCAGGATGCCTTGATGCAGTTGATGTGGTCATGATTGCCGTGGGCACCCCGGCAAAGGATAACGGCGACACAGACCTGCGTTATGTGGAGGCGGTAGCCCGGGAGATTGGCGGGGCTCTGGCTCCGGGACAGCAGATTGTTGTGGTCAACAAGTCAACCGTTCCTGTAGGCACAGCCAGGCGGGTGGAGACGGTGATCAATGAAAAGCTCGGGGAGAGGGGGGTAAAGTGCGCTATCAGCGTGGCCTCCAACCCGGAATTCTTAAGAGAGGGCACCGCTTTGCACGATACATTTTTCCCCGACCGCATTGTCATCGGCGCCGATGATCTCCATGCTGTCAACCTGCTGCGGCAGATGTACACCCCCATACTGGAGCAGTCCTTTTTACCGCCGCGCTATATCAGGCGTCCCGAGGGATATGCCCTGCCGGTATTGATTACCACCAGCCCCACCAGCGCCGAGCTGACCAAGTATGCGGCAAATGCCTTTCTGGCGACAAAGGTTTCATTTATCAATGAATTTTCCGGTCTGGCCGAGAAGGTGGGCGCCGACATTTCCGAGGTTGCCCGGGGGATCGGCCTGGACAAAAGGATCGGCACCTCTTTTTTAAAAGCCGGTGTGGGCTGGGGGGGGAGCTGCTTCCCCAAGGATACCCTCTCCATTCTCTGCACAGGGAGGCAGTACGGCTATGAGATGCCCCTTGTGGAGGCGGCCGTGGAGGTAAACAGGAGGCAGCGGAAAATAGTGATTAAAAAGCTGCAGGAGGCGATCAAGGTTATCCGCGGCAGCACCATCGGATTGATGGGGCTCTCCTTTAAACCGAACACCGATGATATCAGGGAATCCCCGGCGATCATGGTCATCGGAGATTTGCTGGAGCTGGGAGCGGCTGTGAAGGTATATGATCCCGTGGCCATGGAGAACTACAGGAGGACTTTCCCCGGCCAAAAGGTTTATTATGCTCCCTCCATTGATGAGGTGGCCTGCCATGCCGATGCGCTGGTGCTCCTCACGGAATGGGAGGAGTTTTTGCACCTGCCCTGGCAGTCGCTGGGGGAGAAGATGCAGAGCAGGGTGATTATTGACGGCAGAAATATGCTTCCCAAAGAGGAGCTGCAGGCGGCCGGTTTTACCTATATGGGTGTGGGGCGCTAAGCAGGAGTCTACTGGCTAAAGGGAACATTAAAATGGCGAAAACAGCTTTTCAAGAGATGACCCCATTTGGGGGCAGCGGCTTAAAGGACTCGGCGATATTTTTGTTGAAGATAGTATAATCAAGAGCAGTGTTCAGGGACGGGAGGAGAAGATTTGTGAAGGTGGTAATTCTGGCCGGGGGTATGGGCACGCGGCTGGCTGAGGAGACTGCGGTCAGACCGAAACCGATGGTGGAGATCGGCGGGCGCCCCATTATCTGGCATATTATGAAGCATTACGCCCATTACGGGTTCAAAGAATTTATCGTGGCCCTGGGATATAAAAGTGAAGTGATTAAGCGCTATTTTCATGACTATTATTGCATGAACGGGGATATCACCATCGACCTTTCCGACGGCCGGGTTACAGTCCATAACAGCGGCAAGGAGGACTGGAAGGTCCACCTTGTGGAGACGGGCCTTTTGACCAACACAGGCGGGCGCATCAAAAGGCTTGCGCCCTGGCTTGGCGATGATACCTTTATGCTTACCTATGGCGACGGGGTTTCCAATGTGGATCTGGCGGCGCTGCTCGATTTTCACCGCTCCCACGGCAGGCTGGTTACCGTTACGGCGGTGCGGCCGCCGGCCCGTTTCGGGAGCATGAATTTCCAGGAGGACAGGGTGACGGAGTTTCTGGAGAAACCCCTGACTGGAGAGGGGTGGATCAATGGCGGCTTCTTTATATTGGAGCGGGGGATTTTTGACTATATCAGCGGCGATCCGCCCTGGGAACAGGAGCCTCTGCGCCGTATCGCAGCTGCGGGAGAGATGATGGCCTATCGCCATTATGATTTCTGGCAGTGCATGGACACCTACCGCGAGCTAAAGATACTGGAAGATTACTGGAATAGCGGGGAGGCGCCCTGGAAGATATGGTAGAGCGGCACACAAAGGAAAAATTCTGGCGGGATCGGCCCGCCCTGGTCACCGGTGCAACAGGGCTGCTGGGCGGCTGGCTCGTCCGCAGATTATTGGAATACAGGGCTGATGTTGTCTGCCTGGTGCGGGACTGGGTCCCCCAATCGCAGCTCATCAGCGAGGGGCTCTCTGAGAGGGTCAAGCTGGTCCGGGGCGATATCTGCGATCAGCCCCTGCTGGAGAGGATTCTGGGCGAGTATGAGATCGAGACTGTTTTTCACCTGGCGGCGCAGACCATTGTGGGAATTGCCAACCGCAATCCTGTGTCAACATTTCAGACGAATATCGGCGGCGGCTGGGCTATGCTGGAGGCCTGCCGGCGCAGCCCCCTGGTCAAGCAGGTTGTGGTGGCTTCATCGGATAAGGCTTACGGCGAACATGAAAACCTGCCTTATGATGAGAGCGCTCCCCTGCAGGGGCGCCATCCCTATGATGTGAGCAAGTCCTGCTTTGATCTGCTCTCCCGGAGCTATGCCTCCACGTACGGCCTGCCTGTGGCTATAACGCGCTGCGGTAACTTTTACGGCGGGGGGGATCTGAACTGGAACCGCATTGTTCCGGGGACGATCCGCTCTGTTCTAAAGGGGGAGCGCCCTGTAATCCGCTCCGACGGTAAGTTTGTGCGCGACTATTTCTATATTGAGGATGCCGCCGCCGCCTATATGCTGCTGGCGGAGGCGCTGGCTGAAAAGCCGGAGCTGGCCGGCGAGGCCTTTAACTTTTCCAATGAGATTCAGGTGGATGTGCTCGGCGTGGTGGAGCTCATCTTGAAGCTGCTCCGCTCGCCCCTGGAGCCTCTTGTTTTAAACGAGGCTTCCCATGAAATCAGGCACCAGTACTTAAGCGCCGTCAAGGCAAGGCGCATTCTGGGCTGGTCTCCTCTTTTTGAGATGGAGGAGGGCCTGGAGCGGACCATTGCCTGGTACAGGAGATACCTGGAGGTTGATGATGGCGCACACCGCTAATGAGAGCTGCCGCCTCTGCGGATCGTCTGCTCTGGAAATGGTCCTTTCATTGGGAGAGACGCCTCTGGCAAATATGCTTCTTGCCGAAGAGGATCTTCACATTACGGAGAAGCGCTATCCGCTGAACCTGCTCTTCTGTACAGATTGCTCGCTGGTGCAGATCAGGGAGAATGTCTCCCCGGAGCAGCTTTTTCGCGAATATCTTTATTTCTCTTCTTTTTCCGATACAACCCTTAAAAATGCCGCTGAAATAGCAGGGCGGATGATCAGGGAGAGATCCCTTGACCGGGGCAGCCTGGTGGCGGAGGTGGCCAGCAATGACGGCTACCTGCTGCAGAACTTCAAGGAGAAGGGAATCCCTGTGCTGGGGATCGAGCCGGCGGAGAATATCGCCGGGGTGGCCCGGGAAAAGGGCATCCCCACGCGGAGCGAATTTTTCGGCAGGGATTTTGCAGAGGCGCTTCTTGACGAGGGGCTGCAGGCTGATCTCATCTTTGCCAATAATGTGCTGGCCCATGTGCCTGACCTGAACGGTTTTGTGCAGGGGCTGAAAGTGTTTTTGAAGGAGGGCGGCCTTGCGGTTATCGAGGTGCCCTATGTAAGGGATATGGTGGAGAAAGGGGAGTTTGATACCATCTATCATGAGCACCTCTGCTATTTTTCAGTGACGGCGCTGCATCGCCTTTTCCGGAAAAACGGGATGGTGCTTCATGATGTGGAGAGGATCAGCATACACGGCGGCTCGCTGCGACTTTTTGCCGCCCATGAGGGCCTGGCGCAGGGCGGCTCTGTGGAGCGGATTCTCCAGGAGGAATCGGAGATAGGGATGGAGCGGCCGGCCTATTACCGGGATTTTGCGGGGCGCGTTGAAAAATTGAAAATCGAGCTTTGCGAGCTGCTTGAAAGGCTGAAGGGGGAGGGCTGTACCATTGCCGCTTACGGTGCGGCGGCCAAAGGGGCCACCCTGCTGAACTATTTTAAGATCGGCGGGGAGCTCATTGATTTTGTAGTTGACCGCAGCACCTACAAACAGGGCCTCTATATGCCGGGAAGTCGCATCCCCATCGGCGATCCGCGGCTGCTTTTAGAAAAGCAGCCCGATTATGTTCTGCTGCTGGCCTGGAATTTTGCTGCTGAAATCCTGGAGCAGCAGTCTGAATACCGTGCTGCAGGCGGTAAATTTATTATCCCCATTCCGAAGCTGCAGCTAGTGTAAGTGATGCTATCTTGAAAGAGGAGCTGTATAAGATGCCGCTGGTAAGTGTGCTGCTGCCCGTGTACAATGGGGCAGCTTTTGTAAGAGGCGCCATTGAGAGTGTTCTGGCACAAACATTTAAAGATTTCGAATTTATCATTGTGGATAATGCCTCCACGGATGGAACAAATGAGATTATCCGCGAATATACGAAAGATGAGCGGATCAAGCTCTTTCGAAATGAAGAGACCATCTTTCGCCTTGAAAATTTTATGAAGGTGGCCTCTTATGCCTCCGGTGAAAGCCGCTGGCTGAAATATATCGGCGCCGATGACATACTTTTTCCCGACTGTCTGGAGAAGATGGTTGAGGCGGCATCCCTGGGGGAAAATACAGGCATTGTTTCCTCGCAGTGCTACGACGGCGAGAGGCTGCTCCTGGGATCGCTCTCCCCGGAGGAGACTGTGGTGCGGGGCCCCCTTTTTCTGCGCCGGCTCCTGCTGGAAGAGGAGACCAGGGAAACCATATTTTCGCCGGCCTCGCTCATGCTTTCACATGAGGCATTCTTAAGGCACGGCGGTTTCCGCACCGATCTCTATCACTCTGACACGGAGCTTTTCTACCTGATTTTAAATGATTATGACCTTGCTTTTGTGCACAGCCCGCTGAGCCGGACCGGGCAGAACCCGGGCTCGGGGATGTCCTACTGCCTGGAGCAGGGAACCCCCTTTTCAGAGGGTTATATCATGTTATATGATAATCTGAAAAGGTATAGCAATGTGCAGCTTAAATGTTGGGAAGTGGAGAGGATCAAGTACGGGCTGGCCGTCGATTCCACGGGCTTTCTGCTCCGGAAGATCAGGCAGGGCAACTTCAAGGCGGTGCTCTCCCACCTGAAGCAGGTGCGCCTGGCTGTGAGCTATCATTTCGTTCCGGCGCTGTTTTATTTTCTCTTCCTGGCGGTAAAAAAGCTTTTCCGAAGGGAACCTTTTAAGATTATGGCGGTCAAAGAGGAAGAGCAATCCTGAACGGGGGAGGCATGGTCTGTGCTTGAGGGCAAAAATATTCTCTGTGTGACGCAGAGTTTCTGGCATGAGCCTCACCGGGGGAGGCATATTCTCATGGAGCGGCTCTCAGCGCGCAACCGCATTGTCTGGGTGAACCGTTACGGCAGGAAGAGCGAAGCTCTGCTGCCCGCCAGCGAAGTGATCTCGGAAAATCTCTCTGTTTATTACCCGGGTTGCAAGTTCATCCCCGACCGCCTCATCAGGGGGCCCAATGATGGCAGGCGGCTGCTGCAGACGCAGCGCTACCTTAAAAAAATAGGATTCAAGCCTGACATCCTCTGGACGCATGACCCCCATTCAAGGCGCTTTGTCCGCCATTTCGGGGCCGGGGGCGCCTTTACGCTCTACTACTGCAATGATATTTTCGGGGAGGGGAAGCACAGGCTGGAGGAGGAGAGGATAGCCCGGGCGGTGGATCTGATCATGGTCACCTCGCCCAATTTGCTTGAGCGCCTGGGCGGCAGCGGTAAGGCCCACCTGGTGATGCACGGGGTGGAGGGCTTTACCCCTTACGATTATCCCTACCGCAAAGGTGAGCTGAAAAAGGTGGGCTATGTGGGCACCATCCGGGACTGCCTTGATCTTAAGCTGCTGCAGCAGATTGCCCGGGGGGGGCGCTGCCGGCTTGTCATGGCCGGCCCGGTAATCGAGATGGACCGGCTGGATCGAAAAGAGAGAAAAGAGTGGGATAATTTTTTGCATTCCCCCCTGGTTGATTATCTGGGCCCGCTGCCGCCCCATGAGCTGAGAAAGAATATGGCGCAGCTGGACCTGCTGCTCATGCCCTATGATGTTGCCCTTAAGAGCGAGCTCAGCTTTCCCATAAAATTTTTTGAATATCTCTCGGTGGGGAGGCCTGTTTTGGCCACAGATTTCTTTGACTGGCCTGCCGGGATGAAAAGGTTTATCCATCTTTACCGCGATGGAGAGGATATTCAGGAGGCGCTTGAGGCGGCCTGGGCGGCCTATGATGAGAACTATTACCGCCAGGCAGTGGAGCTGGCCCAAAGCAATACCTGGGAGCGGCGCATTGAGCAGATCAGCACTTTAATCGAAGAGGGGCTGGCGGCCCCCGCCTCTTCCAAAGGGCAGTCAAATCCTGGCGGCGCCGGAGCATCACCCCGGTGAGCGCACACCGGGGAACAGTGGAAGGGGCTGCACCGCTGCCTGCCAGGGGGTTCAGCTTCAAGGCGCTTTTTGGAGATATGGCTCTTTACAGCTTCGGCAATATGCTGATCAAGGGGCTCTCCCTCATCTCAGCGCCCATATTTACCCGCCTGTTCAGCCCCGATGAGTACGGCGCCTGGAGCTTTATCTCGGCGGTGATCGCATTTTTGACGGGCATACTGCTGCTGGGCGGAGACGATGCCTATACCCGCTATTATTTTGAATGCAAGTCCGATGAGGAGCGAAAAAGTTTAACCTCAACATGGTTTCTCTTCCTGGCAGTGTGGAGCCATCTTGTGGTGCTGGCGCTGCTGCCTTTTAGCAGGGCTATTACAGTTATGCTGCTGGAGCATCAGATATTTAAGCTTGCCTGGATCACAGCGCTGGCATTCAGCCCTGCAGCGATGTTGAATATGCTTCTCTCCCAGGCGCTGCGCAACCAGTTCAAAGCCAGGGCCTTTACCATTCTAAATGTCATCACCGCAGCGCTGACCCTGATTTTATCTGTGGTTTTTGCTCTTAATTTCAGGCTGGGCATTACGGGCGCCCTGCTGGGTGCGGGGATCGCCTCCCTGATCATGATCCCGGTGCGGATATACTCCATCAGGGAGCTGCTCACCAGAAACTTATCAAGGGCTTACCTGAAAAAGCTGCTGCTCTTCGGTCTGCCTCTTGTCCCTGTCTCCCTGGCCTTCTGGCTCTTCAGCAATGCCGACAGGATCATGCTCATCAAGATGGATTCGCTGGAAAAGGCGGGTCTCTATGCCATCTCCAGCTCCATGGTGGCGGTGCTCTCGCTGCTGCACAATGCGGTGGGACAGTCCTGGCAGCCCCATGCGATCAAACTTTACGAAGAAGATCGTGAAAAGGCAAAAGCGGTATTCTCCCGGACCATGACCTATCTGACAGCCGGTGCAGGCCTGGCTGTTGTCGCCTTTGTGGCTCTCTCCCAGGAGGTGCTCTATATTCTGGTTCCCCCCGCTTACTATGCTTCTTTTCAGCCCATCCCCTACCTGGCGCTGGGCATAATGTTTTTCATGACCGCTCAGGTGACGGTGGTGGGGATCCTGGTGCACAATAAAACCCTTTATATCATGATTGCCTGCTGGATTTTCGCTTTAGTCAATGTTGTTCTCAATTATTTCCTCATCCCGCACTGGGGTATCGCCGGGGCGGGGGCGGCAACGGGGATATCTTATTTTCTGTTCACCCTGAGTTACCTTTTCCTCTCGCAAAAGCTCTGGCCTGTGCCCTATGACTGGGGCAACCTGGCTCTGCTGCTGCTCATCTCCATCGCCTCCACGGCGATGATCGTTCTTGTTGAGGCCGCCATTGAGGGGCTCTGGATCTGTCTCGCCGTTAAGCTGTTTCTGGTTCTTTTGGCCGCTCTGGCCATGCTTTTTCTGATGAACCGCTCCGGCTATATTGACGCCGGCGCAATCCGCTCCAGCCTGCTCTCCCGGATCAAATCCTGAAGCAGGCTGTCTCAGGGGCAGGTTGGGGCGGCGGCGAAGCACGCCTGAAGGAGTGAAAGCCATGTCCAAGAAAAAAAGAGAAAAAGAGAAGATCTGCATCATCGGCCTGGGCTACATTGGATTGCCCACAGCGAGCATCCTGGCCAGCAGCGGCTTCCAGGTGCTGGGGGTGGATCTGGAGGAGACGCTGGTCTCCAGGATCAACCGGGGCCTTGTCCACATCCACGAGCCGGGGCTGCACACCCTGGTCCAGGCGGCGGTGCATTCGGGAAACCTTGTGGCCGCCCTTGAGCCGGAGAGCGCCGATGTCTTTCTCATTGCCGTGCCCACACCGCTGCAGAGGGAGGGGGGGCGCGTCGATGTGGATCTGGGCAATGTGGAGTCTGCAGTGAAGGCAATCACCCCCCATCTGCAAAAGGGGAATCTGGTGATCCTGGAATCCACGGCCCCCCCGGGGACGCTGGAGGGGCTGGTGGTGCCCCTGCTGGAGCAGGGGGGCCTGAAGGGCGGACGCGATTTTTATGCCGCTTACTGCCCCGAGAGGGTGCTGCCGGGGCGGACCATGAAAGAACTTATTGAGAACAACCGCATTATCGGCGGCTATGACGAGGCATCGGCGCGGAAGGCCGAGGCGCTTTACCGGAGTTTTGTGGAGGGAGAGATTATTCTCACCGGTGCGCGGACCGCCGAGATGGTCAAGCTGTCCGAGAATATCTACCGCGATGTCAATGTGGCGCTGGCCAATGAGCTCTCCGCCATCTGCGAGAAGCTGGGGATAAATGCCTGGGAGATGATCGCCCTGGCAAACCTGCACCCCCGCGTGCATCTGCACCAGCCTGGGCCGGGCGTGGGGGGACACTGCATCTCTGTTGATCCCTGGTTTGTGATTTCACAGTTTCCTGAAGAATCCAGGCTGTTGGCACTGGCCCGCCGGATCAATGATGAGCGCCCCCTCATGGTGGCTGATCTTGTTGTGCAGCTGCTCAAGGGGATTGAAGATCCTGTGGTCACACTGATGGGTGTGGCGTACAAGGGCAATATCGATGATACCAGGGAGAGCCCCGCCCTGCGGGTCCTGGAGGCGCTGCGGGGCAGGGGAATTAACTGCCGCATATATGATCCCCATGTGGTGACCCTGCCGGAGGAGACAAACAATCTCTCAGCCGCCTTTAGCGGTTCCGATTGCGCCCTTTTGCTGGCCGATCACGATGAATTTCGCTATCTCTACCCCAAAGAACTGGGGAAGATCATGAGGCGCCATGTCATTGTGGATACAAGAGCCTGCCTGGAGAGGGCGCTCTGGGAGGAGCACGGTTTTAGCTACCATCTGCTGGGGCTGGATGAAAAGGGGGAGCGCTATTGAAGGGTTTTTCGCTGCGCCGCCTCCTTGAGCTGCCGCCCCGCCTGATTTTTTTGAAGGTGGGGCAGAGGGCGCTTTCGCCTTTTCTGCGCCGGCGGCAAAAGGCGGCTGCAGGGCGCTACCGCAATCTTTTCCGGCAGGGAGGCGTACCCCGGGCGCCGGGGGTGCCGGCCGATTTTTCTCTGACGGGGCTGCCCGGCGCTGTTGACAGCGCCGCTCTTGCAGGGGCGCTGCCGCCGGAGAGGCGGCGGCTCATCAGCCATTATGCTGCTGAGGCTTCTGCGCACCGTTTTGACCTGCTGGGCTCGGGACCTGTTGAGGTGGGCTATTATACAGAGGCAGCGGGCTTTGCCGGGCGCCGCATGGAGATGTCGCCCGGGGCGGCGGCGGAGGGGGCTGTGTTGGAGATGATGCGCCGCCTGCTTTGTCCGGGCGGGGGCGCTGCGGGGGCGCCCGGGAGTGAGGGGAAGAAGATCCTTTATGAGCGGCTGCAGAGCTACCGCCCCATTGACTGGCAACTGGATTTCCGCTCCGGTTACCGCTGGGATCCCCTGGCCTGGTACCGTGATATCCCCATCGGGCGGACAGAGGGGGCCGATATCAAGGTGCCCTGGGAGCTCTCCCGCTTTCAGCATTTAGGGGCTATGGGCCTGGCTTACCGGCTTGAAGAGGAGCCGCAGCGGGCCGCTGCGCTGGCGGCTGAGTTTGTGCTGCAGCTCACAGACTGGATTGTCTCCAATGCCCCTTACTGCGGTGCAAACTGGAGCTGCCCCATGGAGGCGGCGATCAGGGCGGTGAACTGGCTCTGGGGGCTCAAACTATTTGCAGATTCTGAGGTGTTCACTCCTGAGTTCAGCCGTCTGTTAAACTGGAGCCTGTACAAGCATGCCCTTTTCCTGCGGCGCAATCCTGAAAAGAGGGATCTTTTTGTGGGCAACCATTACCTGGCGGGGCTGGCGGGGCAGATTTACCTGGAGGCGGCCTGCCCCTGGCTGCCGCAGAGCCGCCGCTCCTTGAACTTTGCTGTCCGCGAATTTTCCCGGGAGATAGAGAGGCAGTTTCAGCCTGATGGGAGCAATTTTGAGGGCTCCACCGGTTACCACCGCCTGGCAACGGAAATATTTTATTCGGCCTCCCTGCTGCTGCTCCAGATGGAGCGGGGGCGCAGGGAGGAGATTGCGCAGAAGTTGGGGGCGGGTGAAGGGGGCCGCGCCGCCGCCCTGATCTTTTCGCCATCTTTCTGGGAGAGGGCGCTCAAGGCGGCTGAATATGCGGCTGCCCTGCTCAAGCCCGATGGGAGGGCGCCGCAGCTGGGCGATTTTGATAACGGGCGTTTCCACAAGCTCATTCTTACCGCCGCCCTTGATGAAGAGAGCGCTATTTACCGGGAGGAGCACCGCGATTTCAGGCCCCTGGTAGCGGTGGCCGGGCACATATTCGGCCGGGAGGATCTATTGGCGGCGGCGGAACTTTACCGGCCCGCTGCGGAGCTGTTGACTGCAGCAGTGGATGAGGATATTATGGATCAGTTGCGCAGTGCAGCCGCCGGGAGGGGTGAGCGGCCGCAGGTGAAAGCGGGGCAGGCTTCGGAAGAGGGGTTTGCCCTTTCGGAAAAAATGCCGGCGGTGCGCACAATATTTACCCTGGATGGTTTTAAGGGGGGCGGCGCCGCACTGGAGGGGGGCCGGGAGCAGCCGGTCTGTTTTCCCTCTGCAGGGGTGGCTGTTTTCAATGTTCCGCCCTTTCATGCCGTTATCTCCTGCAGCAGCGGCGCTGCCGGGGGATGGGGCGTGCATTCGCACAATGACATTCTCTCTTTTGAGTTAAATGTCCGCGGCGATGATCTGATTGTGGATCCGGGAAGCTATGTGTACACCGCTTCTGTTGAAGAGCGCAACTATTTTCGGGCCACGGCGGCGCATAACAGCCTGCTCTTGCCCGGCAGGGAGCAGAAAGAGTGGCCTCCGGGGATGGAGGGGCTTTTCAGCCTGCCCGATAAAGCGGGGGCGGAGATTACAGGCGTTGGGCCCGGCTATTTTTCAGGGATGCACCGGGGCTACGGCAGCATTCACCGGCGCAGTTTTTACATAGCGGCAGAGAATGTCATCGTGGAGGATCAAATTTCAGAGGGGAGCTTTTTCCTCTCTTTTAACATGGCGCCGGGTGTGGCTGTTGAGAAGATCACGCCGCAGCGCTATATTCTGTCGACAGGAAAAGGGCGCGTTTATATGGAAGTTATAAGCGGCGGCGCCTCTGTCAGGGGGCATATAAAGGGCGGTTACCACTCCCCTTCTTACGGTGTAAAAGTTCCTGTTTCGAGGCTGCTTCTGGAGTTTAATTTGCAGGAGGCGCATTGATTGAAAGTTCTGTTTGTGGAGACGCATGACCTGGATTGCGCCGATCCCCTTGGTTCGCACCAGTATATCAGGCGGTTTCGGGAGAGCGGCAGCCGCTGCCTCTGGATGGGGCCGGCCATGAGTCCGCTCCATCTATTCAAGCTGGACAGAGCCAATAGAAGAAGGTTTAAGGTCTGGGCTGGAGGGCTGAGAGAGCATGAGGGTATCTCCTGGCTTCTGCCGATGACGCTCATGCCTTATTACCGGCTCCCCTTTTTCGGTTCGCTTTGGGCAGGGAGAAATCATTACCGCTTCTGCCTTCCCTCTGTAAGGCGCTCCCTTGAGAAGGCGGGGTTTGCCGAGCCCGATCTGATCTGGTGCGCTAATCCGGCGGCCCTGGGGCTGCTCGATATTTTGCCGCATGGGAAAAGCTGTTTCAGGCTGGCCGACAGGCTGGACCAGTTTGGCCGGATACCGCAGAGCATCCTCTCTTTGCAGGAAGAGCTGATCCGGCGCGTTGATGCTGTGCTGGCCACTTCCCGGGAGCTCTACGAATATGCCCTGCAGATCAAGGGGGAGGGCGTGCATTATCTGCCCAACGGTGTGAGCGAATATTTCTTTGGGCAGAGCGGCCCCAGTCCCGGGGATTTTCCCGCCGCAGAGAAGGTCATTGTTTTTGTGGGAACCATTGATTCATGGTTTGACTGGCAGACCCTTGAATATGCCCTGGATCAGATGCCGGAATATCATTTTCTGATCATCGGCGCCATAAAAGATCGCCTGCTCCGCGAAAAGATCTCTTCCCTGGAGCGCCGTGACAACTTTACATACCTGGGGGGGCGCCCCCATGCAGAGATACCGCTCTATTTGCACCGTTGCTCCGCCGGAATCATCCCTTTTAAGCTTACGGAGCTGACCCATGCCATCAATCCCATCAAATACTATGAATATCTGGCCTGCGGCCTGCCTGTTGTTGCCTCGCCCATGCGCGAGCTGCTGGAGCTGCAGGGGCCGCTTTATACATACGACGGTCCCGGGGAGTTTTGCCGCTCCCTGAAGGCGGCGGTGGCGGAGAAGGAAGCGGTTTCTGCAAAGCTCGTTGACTATGCGCGCGATCATACCTGGGAGCGCCGCTTCCAGAGTGTAACAGAAATTCTGATGGAAGGGCGGGACGGTTAAGGTGAAGAAGAATGCAGCGGCCCTGCTTCTTGCCCTGGCATTTATCCCCACATTTGCCCTCAGGGGGAGCATCTGGCATGATACTATAAATTTCAGCTATCTCTTTGCCGCTGTTGCTTTTTGCACCGCCCTTGTCTTTGCGATAGCTTTTTTCTTCGGCGGCAGATCCGCCGGAATCAGGCCGTTCCGCCGGCCGCTTTTAAGCGGTGGGGAGCTTTCCATGCTGCTCTGGGTGCTCTTTGTTACCGCGCTGATGGGGCTCTCTTATTTCTATTCCTCTGCTCCGGCGGCTTTGTGGGCCCTGAAGGTTATTTCCTATGCAACGATGCATTTTCTGCTCTTATTATTCTATTTTCTCTCTCTGGATGAGAAGGCTGTGATGAGGATGGCCTACCTGGTTTGCCTGGCGGCGATCCCCCTGCTGTCCTATCAGCAGCTTTACAGTTACTACACAACAGGCTCAATGCTTACGCTGACCCCTTATTACCGCGCGCAGGGAATGATGAGCGATCCCAATGAGTTTGCCAAGAATGTCGTTGTGGTCATTTTGGTGCTCTTTTTTATTATATTTTTTGAAAACATCGCCACCTCGTTAAAACTGATATGCTTTGCCTGCATCGGGATCATGCTTTCCCTGCTTGTCTGGAGCGGTTCGCGGGGCGGCTTTGTCATGCTGGCTTTGGGGATTTTTCTCTTCTGGCTGCTCCTCTTCCGCCACCTGGAGAGGCGCCTGAAAAATATTTATTATATCTCCATGGTGCTGGCTCTGGCGGTGCTGGCCATATTTTTAAGCAAATACGATTACTTTTCCCTGCGTTTTAGCGGCCTTATGGGCGGGGATGCCGGCCGGGCAAGCATGGTTTCAGAGGGTTTGCAGCTTCTTTTCAGGGGGAAGCTTTTCAATTTTCTTTTCGGTTACGGTGCCGAAGCCTGGCCCTCTCATGTTTTTCTCTCTATTTTCCCCCATAATTTTATCATCGAGTATCTCTTTGAATTCGGCTATGTTTTGGGGCTCGCCCTTCTGGCGACCCTTGCCGCGGTCCTGCTCTTTCCGCTGTGGCAGGGGCGCCGCATCTATTGCCAAAATATTATTGGCCTGCGGGAATACAGGTTACTGAAGATGCTTTTCATTGTCGCTTTTTGCGCCTCCATCCCCAGCCTTTTTAACCATATCCTGCCCACGAATTTCACATTTATCTTCTTTACAGGGCTCTATCTCTCCCTGTACCGTTTTTTAAGGGAGCGGGGCGCTGCAGGGCAGGTCGAAAGGGGGGCGGTGGGCTGTGCAGAGCAGCAGAGGCCCTGCTGAGCGGGGCGGGCCGGTATGGCTCTCCATTGTGGTGATCGGCCGCAATGAGGGGAAGACGCTGCCCTCTCTTTTCCAGTCGCTGCCCGGCGGCGGAGATGTGGAGCGCATCTTTGTGGATTCCCTCTCTACCGACGGGAGTGTGGAAATTGCCCTGGAGCACGGCATAAAGGTCTACTCTTTGGAGGAGGATCCCCTGCTCTGCCCCGCCTCGGGAAGGTATGCGGGCACCCTGGAGGCTAAAGGCAAATGGGTCCTCTACCTTGACGGGGATATGGTTTTACAGAGGGAGTTTTATTCCTTTCTGGAGCGGCTCAGGGAAGAAGAGGGGGATCTGCCGGCGCAGGCAGCCGGTTTTGTGGGGAAGACCCGCAGCCACTTCATGGATGAGCAGGGCGATATTGTTTCCACTGTGGACAATGTCTGCCTGCCGGCTCTCTTCTCCGGCAGGGAGGGGCCCTGGGGAAAAGCCGCTGATTACCACGGGGGTGCTGTGCTCTATTTGCGGGAGCTTGTGCTGCAGGCCGGAAACTGGAATCCTGCTGTATCCATGCTTGAGGAGATCGATCTGTACAGCCGGATCCGGGGCCTCGGCTTTCATATCCGGGCGCTGCCCCTGCCCATGGCGGATCACTATACCGCCCTGCTTCCCCTGAAGAAGAAGCTGGAGCGGAATTTTTGGCCCTGGATGAAAAAGGGGGCCTACCCGGGTCCGAACCAGCTTCTCCGGTCACGGCTGAGGCAGAAGAATCTGGGGAACTTCATCCGTTTCTATCCCGGACCTTTTTTGGTTTTCGGCGCCCTGCTGCTTTCGGTGCCCGGGTTTTTTATCTGGAAACCGCTGCCCCTGGTGATTAACGGTCTCCTGGCGCTCTACTTTGCAGTTCAAAAAAGGTGGTATTTTTACCTGGTTCACCTGGGCACGGTCATACAGGCTTTATCGGGGTGGGGCGCTTATCCTCCGTTTATTCCCCGTTACAGGCGGGTGGAGAGCGCTGCCCGGGAGGGCGGTTCTTGATTATTTAAAGCATTGAAGGGGGTTAAACAAGTTATGGAGCGGCTCACACTTCAAGGGATCTGGGATTTGATCATGCGTTCCAGAAACAAAATTTTGCTTATTGGCGCAATCTTCGCCATCGCCGTCGCTCCGGCAATCTATTTGCTGGCTCCGGCAAAGTACAGTATCCAGACGAGCATTTCAATCCCATATGATGGGGTAAAGGTGGAAAATTACGAGATTCTCATCCGCCGCACTGTGGTGAAACAGGTCTGCCGGAAGTTGGTGGTGGATTCCTCACCTGAGGCTGTGGCGGAGATTAACCGCCATCTTTCCATTGCCATTGATGAGGATAAAAAGATGGTGCACCTTGGCTATATAGGCAGCGACGCCGCCTCTGTTACCGAGATCGGGACCGAGATGGGCCTGCAAACGCTGAGAGAATCCCGGGATGAACGGATTGCCAACCTGAGGGAGTCCATCAGGCTCAAGGAGAAGCGGATAACGGTTATCGATGATCTTATGGATGATAAGTTCATTGCCCGTTATTATGATAATCTCTACCGGCAGTGGCTCAGGCTGCTCAGCGAGGAGAAGGAGGGCGCTCTCAATGTTTTTCTAGATGTTGACCCCATGATTAAAGATCTCTACCTGGAAAAAAAGACTCTGACAAAAGAGATTACAGATACGAGAAAATATATTTCTGAGCTGCGCAAACATGATAACGAGTATTTTGAGAAGCATTTTACCCCTCTTTACCAGCCCGAGAAGAGGGAGCCGCCGCGGCTGCTCCTGGTGATTTTTGCTTCGGCTGTTCTGGGGCTGCTCTTTGGCCTGCTCTGGGTATTTGTGAGCAATTATGGGATCAAAAAAGGTAAAAAGGAAGGAATTTAAAGCGCTGGAATAGAAGTACCCTGCTTGCGATTTTGGAAAGTGAGAGTTAAGCCATGGGCGAAGATAAGGGATTACAAAGGAGAAAAATCAGGGGTATCCCTGTGATCATGGTGATGGCCCTTGATGTGGCACTGGTAAATCTTGCCTTTTACCTCTCTTTTACGATGCGTTTCTTGGGCAATATACCCGAATTTAATGTGGGCCCTTTTTTACAGATGGCGCCCTGGCTCTCCCTGGCGGCGGTGATTTTGCTGCATGCCCTGGACCTCTACTCCAAGCAGTTTAACGGTTTTATGCCTATCCTGCGTGCCGTGCTGACGGTATCTGCAGGGCTGACCCTTTGCAGCATGGTCATCACCTTCTGGTTAAGGGGGTTCGCCTTTCCCCGCACCGTTTTCCTTATTGCGCTGCTTTTACAGACGGCGCTCCTTCTGGCCTGGCGGGTGCTGCACTGGCGCCTGGAAATGTGGATTCACGGCCAGAAAAAACTGCTGGTCATCGGTCATTTTGAAGAGGTCAAACAGGCTCTTGAGAAGCTCATTGGACTGCCGCAGGGCATGTTTGAGATTGTGCAGGTTCTTGAACCGGAAGAGTGGGAACAGATTTCAAGGTGGATCAACCGGATCGATGCCGTTATGATCGCCGGGAGCCTCGATATGGAGCTTAAAAACAGGATTATCCGTTACAGTTTTGACGGGATGAAAGAGGTTTTCATCGTTCCCGATCTTTATGAAATCATTCTGGCGCGGTCCACTTTTACCCAGATTGAGGATACACCGCTGCTGGAATGCCATCTCATGCAGCTCTCTTTTCCCCAGGCATTTGCAAAAAGGGTGCTTGATCTTGCAGTCACGGCGCTCTTGCTGATAATAACATTTCCTGTGCTCGTCATTATCTCCGTGGTGGTAAAACTGAGTTCACCGGGGCCGGTCATATACCGCCAGGAGCGGGTGGGGCTCAATGGGAAAATATTTACGCTCTATAAATTCAGGACCATGGTGGATCGCGCTGAAGAGGAAAGCGGTCCTGTTTTTGCCACTGAAGATGATGATCGCGTTACCCCTGTGGGCCGTTTTTTACGGGCGAGCCGTCTTGATGAGCTGCCCCAGCTCTTCAATGTTTTGAAAGGCGATCTCAGCTTTGTGGGGCCCCGCCCTGAACGGCCCTACTTTGTGGATCAGTTTACCAGGGAGATTGCGGAATATGCCCTGCGCCATCTTGTCAAACCCGGCATCACCGGCATGGCCCAGGTGGCAGGCTACTATTCCTCTGAAACAAAGGATAAGCTGCGCTATGATCTCTATTATATTTCCGCTTATTCACTTTTGCTGGATTTAAAAATTATCCTGTCAACAATTCCCGCTCTTTTCAACAAGAGCTCCGCACAGGGGGTAAAGGTTGGGAAAGGGCAGGATCTCATTGTTAAAGGTAAAATAGAGTAGTTTGCTGCAAGGGGCCAATCACCGGAAGGAAGGTGGGTTTAACTTTGACAGAGAAAAATAATACAATAGATAAAAATGGGGGGGAGGATAAAAATTTGGGGCCGGTGCCGGAAAATTGGTTTAAAAAGCACAGAAAAATAATCCTGGGAGCGGCACTGGGGCTTATACTGCTTGCAGGTGCGGCTTATGTTCTTGTAAATATATACCAGATAGTTCATCCGGAGATAGTGCTGGGGAATCCTGAATATGAGTTTGCCCCTGATGAGAATGTGGATAAGCAGTTTTCCCAGAAAACCGTCAATATTGCCCTGCTGGGCTTTGACCGCGACCAGTTTCGGGAGGAATATGCCTATCTTTTCCTCCCCGATGTCATCCTTGTGGCTGCTGTTGACTTTAAGGAGAACAGTGTAAAGTTTATCCGCGTTCCCCGGGATTCCTATGTGCCCATACACGGCAGAAACGTGAAGGATAAGATCAACCATTCCTTTTTCCACGGTTATTTTTACGGGACGGGCAAGGATAAGGATGATGCCGGCCTGAATACAACGCTTCAGACTGTAAGCCATGTGCTGGGGGGCATCCCCATTCACTACTATGTTTCTGTCTCCATGGATGCCGTAATTCAGCTTGTTGATGCCATGGGCGGTGTTCATTACAAGGTGGAGAAAAGGATTTACGACAAACAGGGGAATGTGATCCTTTTCGAGGGGCTGCAGGATCTCGATGGGATTAGCTTCTTAACCTATGCCCGTTACCGGGAAGATGCCACGGGCCAGGATATCGGCAGAATTAACCGCCAGATGGATTTGCTCCTGGCTGCTTTTGATCACTTTAAGGAGCAGGGGCGCTTTAAATATATCCCTGTTACTTACCGGGTGTACAAAGATCATGTTCATACAAACCTGAGCTACAAGCAGATCGCTGCCCTGGCTTATTATGCCAGCACATTTGAGAAGACAGAAGATACCGTCAAGACATACACGCTGCTGGGGAGCAGCCAGACAAAGGACGGCATCTGGTACTGGGCTCTCAACCAGAGCTACCGGGTACAGCTTATCAGGGAGGTGTTCGGTTTCAACACTGAGCAGTGGCCTACCGATGTGCTCCGGGATACTCCGCCGCCGCCCCCGGCAGAATTTGTCTACTCCATTGAGGATCTGGAGGGCAAACCGGCCATATTCCTTTCATGGTCGCCCGGGGATACCAAAAAGGTGGTGTACAATCTCTACCGGAGCTCTGCCGGCGGTGATGAGATACTCCTGGCGGAGGGGACTGAGGATACCTTCTACAAGGATAGTGCTGTTACCGCGGGCAAGATTTACACTTACCGGCTTCTGGTGCGCCACTTCCGTGCCGAGGGGACTCCCGTCGCTTTAACGGTGTCGCTGGCTGACGGCGGGACCACCGGGACCACCGTGACCGGTGTCACCCTGCTTCCCAAAACTGTAACGCTCTTCATGGGTGGGGGAGGGATGAAGCTTATCGCCACAGTGAGCCCGAAAACTGCCGCCAATAAAAATGTGACGTGGTCTTCAGACAATCCCGCCGTGGCTGTTGTTGATCCTAATGGCCTGGTGACCCCTGTGGGGGTGGGTAAGGCTGTGATCACTGTTCTCACCGAAGAGGGGGATTTTTCAGCAAAGTGCACGGTTACAGTAAGTGAAGGCGGGGAAGATCCCGGTGGAGAAGATCCCGGTGGGGAAGAGCCCGGTGAAGAAGAGCCCGGCGAGGAAGATCCGGGCGGGCAGGAACCGGGAGGGGAGGAGGAACCCTGAGAGCCTGCCGGAGCATGCCGGTGCAGCAGGGGGTTTTACTTATAGATAGATAAATTTAAGCTGTGAGGGATCAGCAATGGGCGGTATTGCCGGGGCGCTGGTATTCGAGCGCTCCTCTTTTGAACTAGATGAGCCCTATTTGGAGCAGATGGCCCGACCCATTATCCACCGGGGCGCCGCTTCCTGGTTACGCGTCGCGGATGATAAAAAGTTCGGGCTGGTGCAGCTGGGCCGGGCCGGGGGGGGTGCAGAGGCTGCGCCGCCTGCGGCGAGCCGCAAAGGGGGCCGCCTTTGGGTCGCCTGCGACGGAGAGATCTATAATCGCGCCTTCATTGCAGAGGAGATTGAGAAAAGCGGGGGCAGATCTTTTTCCGGGGGATGCTCCGCGGCGGAGGTGATTCTGAGCGCTTATGAGCAGTGGGGCGCCCGCTGCCTGGAGAAATTCAGGGGGGCCTATGCTTTTGCCCTCTGGGACGGCGCGGAGAGAGAGCTGCTCCTGGTCCGCGACCCCCTGGGGCTGAAACCGCTTTATTACAGTATCCATCACGGCAGGATTACTTTTGCATCGGAGATTAAGGCGCTGCTTCAAGACCCCGGTCAGCTTCGCGAAGTTGACGAGCTGGCTCTTTTTCATTATCTATCCTTTTTGATATCACCGGCCCCGCAGACGATGTTCAAGGGGATCAAGAAGCTTCCCTCTGCCAGAGAGCTCAAGGTGAGCGCAGAGGGCTCCATGGTGGAGCGGCCTTACTGGGATGCCTGGGATCAGAGAATCTCTCTGGGCAATCTCTCTGAAAAGGAGATTGCCGCCATGGTCCTGGATGAGCTGCGCCGCGTTGCCCTGATGCAGAAACCGGAGGGAGAGGCTGCAGGGGTCTTTCTTTCGGGCGGGCTTGATTCCAGCATCCTGACAGCCCTGCTCACCGAAGATGGGAGGGGGCCGGTGAGGAGCTTTACCGTAGGTTATGAAGGCGGCGGGAACTCTTTTGACAATGAATTCTTATACGCCCGTATCATGGCGGAGGCAAAGGGGACGGAGCACCACGAGTGTTTCATTGATGAGGGGAAGCTTGTCTCTTTTATTCCCCGGATGATCCGGCTGCAGGATGAGCCCATTGCCGATCCCGCCTGTGTCCCCACCTACTACCTGGCCAGCCTGGCTGCTGAAAATGACACCTTTGATTGCCAGGTGGGCGAGGGGGCTGACGAGCTTTTCTGGGGTTATCCCAGCTGGAGAACCTTTTACCGGCTGGAGAAGCTGAACCGTCTCCCCATTCCCCGCATTTTGAAGGGGGCGGGCCTGCGCGGCCTGGAGCTGCTGGGCCGGGATGAGACCTGCTATCATGAATGGCTGCGCCGCGGCATAGAAGGATTGCCGCTGTACTGGAGCATGGAGGCATACACGGACCGGCAGAAGGAGAGGCTCTTTTCGCCGCGGCTGCGCCGCGAATTCAAAGGCTACAGCGCCTGGGAGGCGCTGCAGCCCCTTTACCGCCGTTTTGAGGAGAGGGCCTGGGAAAAAACTGTTCCCAACTGGATGACCTACCTTGATCTGAATCTGCGCCTGCCGGAGCTGCAGCTCATGCGCCTCGATAAAATGACAGCCGCCTGCGGCGTTGAGGCGAGGGCCCCCTTTCTGGACCCCCTTTTTGTGACCCTTGCCCTGAGTATCCCCCAGAAGATGAAGGTAAAAGAGGGGCAGCTGAAGTATATTCTTAAGAAAGCGGTGCAGGGTCTTCTTCCCCCTATGCTTGTCAAGAGGAAGAAGCAGGGGCTGGCTCTGCCGGTTACGGAATGGTTCTACGATTACCTTGATCCGGTGATCCGCCGGGCAATGAATGAATTGAATAAGCAGAGCGATTTCTTTGACGGGGCGGAGACAGAGCGGATTATAGAGGAGGGGCGGGCCCAGAAAGCCTGGTACCTGATGAACTTTGCTCTCTGGTGGCAGGAATATATAGGGTGATTTTTTCTGCTGCAGAAGGTGGGGATGAAGGAGGCGCTTATGAGGCTGAAGAGAATCCTGGAATATATCATGCCCAACCCGCTCTGGCAGAGGATTAAATACCGCGCTTATATCAAGAGCGGTGTGTTCATAGATCCTTACGTTGACATAGAGAATTCGGTGCTGGGAAAGAATGTGGGGCTTGTTTCTTATTCGCAGGTAATCAATTCTGTTATCGGCGATTACAGTTATGTGGGGAAAAACAGCAGGGTTGCAGAGGCGGTGCTGGGCAAGTTTTGCTCTATATCCTGGAATGTAACCATAGGGGCGACAAATCATCCCCATGGAATTGTGACGACCCACTCTTTTCCCTATGATCCCAGGCACGGCTTTGTGGAAAAAATGGGCCCGGCCGGAGGGAGGGTCCATATCGGTCATGATGTCTGGCTGGGATGCAATTGCGTGATTATGCCCGGAGTGAGCATCGGCCACGGTGCCGTTATCGGGGCGGGTGCCGTTGTCACCGGGGATATTCCTCCCTATGCTGTTGCCGTGGGGGTGCCGGCGGCCACGGTGAAATACCGCTTTGATGAAGAGACCATTGAGCGGCTGCTGCAGATAGAATGGTGGG
The DNA here is from genome assembly GCA_964464625.1 of uncultured Syntrophomonadaceae bacterium. GTDB lineage: Bacteria > Bacillota > Dethiobacteria > DTU022 > DTU022 > JAAZIN01. The sequence continues at coordinate 66,066 of CAYXKD010000002.1, read as the reverse complement.
ACCTGCCGCCTCAGCTGATCAGGGAGAAGGTGAGCCTCTTTCAGAAAGAGGTTGATAGGAAGAATCTGGAGGAATTAAGGGGACTTAAAATGTAATCCGGAGGAGGCAGCAATGGTGGAACTGATGGTCCTGGGAGGGGGGGTGGCGGGGATTTCCGCCGCTTACCATGCAGGGAAACTGGGAAGGGAAGCGGTGATTTACGAGGCGCGGCCCCGCTGGGGCGGCCTGGCTGACAATTTTACAATTGACGGTTTCCGTTTTGATCATGCCGTCCATTTTGCTTTTACCGATGATCCCTACCTTAGCAAGATATTTTATCGCGTTGACTACCTGGAGCATGAGTCCAATCCCTATAATTATGAACGGGGCCGATGGCTCAAACATCCGGTGCAGAACAATCTTTACCCGCTGCCTGTTTTGGAGAAGGTGGAGGCTATCCGCAGTTTTGTGGAGCGGCCGCACTTTGAGGAGCCCGGCAATTACCGGGAATGGCTGCTGGGGCAGTATGGGGGGGTAATTGCGGAGCGTTACCCTGAAGTCTATACCAAAAAATACTGGACAGTGGGGGCGGAGAGGCTCACAACGGACTGGATCGGGCAGCGCATGTATTGTCCGGATCTTGACGAGGTGCTTTTCGGGGCGATGACTGACGAGACCCCTGCGCTCTACTATTTTAAAAAGATGCGCTATCCCAAAAAAGGGGGATTTCGCGCTTTTCTGGAGGCGGCGGCCTCGGGACTGGATATCCGGACGGAGAAGAAGGCTCTTCTGATCGATGCGGCGAAAAAGTATGTGCAGTTTTCAGATGGAGAAAAATGCTATTATGAGAATCTTGCCACCAGCATTCCCCTGCCTGATCTGATTCCTATGATCAAAGATGCCCCCGGGGAGGTCAGGGAGGCGGCGGCGCGGCTCTGGGCCACCTCTGTGGCTATTGTTTCGGTGGGATTTAAGGTTCCCCGGGCCGGGGATCACCTCTGGTTCTATATCTATGATCCGGAAATGCTGCCCGCGCGGGTCTACTCGCCCAGTATTAAATCTCCCGACAATGTTCCAGCGGGCTGCAGCTCGCTGCAGTTTGAGATCTATTTTTCAGAGCAGAAGCCTCTGCCGGGCACTGATGGAGCGATGATCGAACATGTTGTCGATATCATCAGGAAGATGAATTTCGCTTCAAGGGATGATATTTCACTTACCGATTTTCGCATACTCCCTTACGGCAATGTGGTTTTTGATCAGGGGATGCTGCCGCGCAGGGAGAAGGTCCATAAATATCTCGCTTCTCTGGATATCCTGCCCATCGGCAGGTTCGGGGAATGGGATTATTTATGGTCGGACCAGTGTTTCTACAGCGGCAAGAAGGTGGAAAGCTTTTTCAATGCACCCGGGGTCTAGGGAGCGGCGGCGAAAGAGGCTATCATTGCAGGAGATGAGGGGAGAGCCCCATTGCTGTTCCCTGGTGAGCCCCGGGGGGAGTCAGAGGATTTCCGCTGTCTATGGGAGAACAGCTATAAAGTAGGAAGAAGGTTTGGCCATGAAAAGGGTACTTGTAACGGGCGGTGCAGGGTTTATCGGATCGCATCTCTGTGAAAGGTTGCTCAAAGGGGGCGGCGAGGTTTTATGCGTGGACAGCTATTTTACAGGGCGGAAGAAAAACATTGAAGATCTGCTGGGAAACCGCAATTTTGAAGCGATGCGCCATGATATCACCTTGCCCCTATATGTAGAAGTGGATGAAATATACAATCTGGCCTGTCCTGCTTCTCCTGTTCATTATCAGTTCAACCCCATCAAAACCATAAAGAGCAGTATAAACGGCTCCATCAATATGCTGGGACTGGCCCGGCGGACCGGGGCGGCCATACTGCAGAGCTCCACAAGCGAGGTGTACGGTGATCCCGAAAGCCATCCCCAGGATGAAACTTACTGGGGAAATGTAAATCCTGTGGGTCCCCGGGCCTGTTACGATGAGGGGAAACGCTGTGCAGAGACCCTTTTTATGGGTTACTATCATCAAAACGGGGTCAAGGTGAAGATCGTGCGGGTTTTCAACACATACGGACCCCGGATGCATCCCGATGACGGCAGGGTGGTCTCCAACTTTATTGTCCAGGCTTTGCAGAATCGCAATATCACCATTTTTGGTGACGGATCGCAGACCCGTTCATTCTGCTATGTGGATGATCTTGTTGAGGGGTTGCTTAAAATGATGGTTACCCCCTTTGACTTCCCGGGACCGGTGAACCTGGGCAACCCCCAGGAGATCAGCATTCATGAACTGGCGAAAATAATAGTGGAGCTTACCGGTTCAAGGTCGAAACTGATCTTCCAGCCGCTGCCGCAGGACGATCCCCGCCGCAGGCAGCCCGATATATCACTGGCCCGCGAAAAGTTGAACTGGCTGCCGCGGGTACCACTGGAGCAAGGACTGAAAAAGACTATTGCCTATTTTGAGAGCGAGCTGGGTGAGCCTGCTGCGAGGGGGGCGCCGAAATAGCATCAGGCGCAGCAGGACATTCAGTGGGAGATTAAAATCAGGCAAAGGAGCAGGCTTATGAAACTTTCAGTCGTTGTTCCTGTATATAATGAAAAAGATACAGTGGAGCAGATCATTCATGACATCATGGAGTCGCCTGTTAAGGAGCTGGAGATAATCGTTGTCGATGATTATTCCACTGATGGAACCAGGGATATTTTGAAAGAGAAAATTGAACCCCTTGTGGAGAAGGTTCTCTACCATGAAAAGAATATGGGCAAAGGCGCCGCATTGAGAACGGGATTCAAGGAGGTCAGCGGTGATTGTGTCGTCGTGCAGGATGCGGACCTGGAGTATGATCCGGCGGAGTACCCTGTGCTGATGCAGCCCATCCTTGAAGGAAAAGCCGATGTGGTCTACGGTTCCAGGTTCATGGGCGGGGGGCCGCACCGCGTCCTCTATTTTTGGCATTACGTGGGCAACCGCTTTCTCACCCTCTTCTCCAATATGTTTACAAATTTAAATTTAACGGATATGGAGACCTGTTACAAGATGTTCCGGCGCGAAATCATCCAGAGTGTGGATATAAAAGAGGACAGGTTTGGTTTCGAGCCCGAGGTCACGGCCAAGATCGCCAGGATGAAGTGCCGCATCTACGAGGTGGGCATCTCCTATTACGGGCGGAGCTATGAAGAGGGGAAGAAGATTGGCTGGAAAGACGGGGTCAGGGCGATATATGTAATTTTGAAATACGGCCTCTTTAAAAGAAAGATTTAGCTGGGGGAGGCTGCAAAAATGCATAACAGCGCAGAAAAAGGCGCAGTTGCCCTTTTCCTGGAAAAACAGGTTAACCTGACACAACTGATTAAATATTTCTTCGTCGGAGCCACAGCGGCGCTTGTCGACTGGCTGCTCTACTGGGCCCTGGTAAAATACGGAGCGATGCACTACCTGCTTGCAGCGGCGCTCTCATTCATTTTCTCCACAGCGGTGAACTATGTACTTTCGATAAAATGTGTTTTCAGCAGCGGCCGCCACACCAGATACCTCGAGATAGGCCTGGTATTCTTTGTCAGCCTCATCGGGCTGCTTTTTAACGAGTTCTTTCTCTATCTCTTTGTCTCTATTTTCCAGGTGCACTACATGATCTCAAAAGTCGCCGCCACAGGAATCGTATTCTTCTGGAACTACTTCTCCCGCAAAAAATTCATCTTCAATTAGTAAACTTGGTGCCAGGCACCAAGTTTACTAATTCTGGGGAGGCGGATTGTTTTGAAAGAGAGGGTTTTGCCGGTTTTGCCGGTTTTGCGGAGGATTTATTATTCCCGCGTCCTTATCTGGGTACTTCTCGGTTACGGGATAGTGACGCGTCTTCTTCAATACCTATCCAACCGCTCCATCTGGTTTGACGAGTCTCTGCTGGTGATGAATATACTGGAGCGGGGATACCTGGAGCTGCTTTCACCTCTTGACAATGTGCAGGCTGCGCCGCCTCTCTATCTCCTGCTTACAAAATTGCTTACAGAGCTCTTTGGATATAGCGAGTATATTCTCAGGCTTATCCCTTTACTGTCCGGGATTGCCGCTCTCTTTCTTTTTGTGAAAATGGCAGAGAGATTCCTTGGCCCCAAAGCGCTGCCGCCGGCTCTGGCTTTGTTGGTGCTGGCAGACCGTGCCATTTACTATTCCAATGAGGCTAAGCAGTACAGCCTGGAGCTGCTTATCACCATTGTCATTCTACTGCTGGCGGAGAACCTTTACAGGCGCCGCTACGCTTTGAGGGAAACAATCATATTCACCATTGCCGGCAGCCTGGCGATCTGGTGCGCTTATTCCTCTGTCTTTATCCTGGCCGGTACAGGCATTGTTCTCTTTATCTTTGCCTTGAGGGAGCAGAAGGAAAAAATCACAGCGGTGATGGTGAAACTTGGAACCATGGCCCTTTTCTGGGGCGTAAGCTTTGCCATCAGCTATCATTACATTGCCGGCCCGGCATCAAATAATGGAGCTTTCTATATATTTTTCGAGAATGATTTTATTCCTTTTCCTCCCGTTTCACTGAGTCAGCTGGCCTGGTATCCCCAGGCGGCAATCAAGCTGTTTTGCAATCCCCTGGGGTTCAGCATTCCCCATGCAGCCCTGCTTCTTGTGATCATCACCGCGGGGGTCGCAATGCTGTGGAAATCAAGAAAGGAACGCTTTGTGCTGGGGCTGATCCTGCTGCCGCTGGCGGTGCTGGCGGCACTGTCGGCGATGCGTTTCTATCCCATTGCAGACAGGATGGTATTGTTTACCATGCCTCTGTTTTACCTGGTCATCGGGGAAGGGCTTTACCATGTTGGCGCCGCTCTTTTTCGCCGCAGCGCTGTGACTGCAGTCGTTTTGGCCGTTGTCATATTTTCCATACCGGCGCTACGCAGCGCTTATCACCTGGTAAAACCGCGCCTGAATGAAGAGTCCAGGCCCGTTATAGAGTACTATTTTGATAATAAGCAGGCTGGCGATGAAATCTATGTTTATCACGAGTCATTCAAGGTTTTTGAGTATTACACATACAATCAGGAGGTTTCTTATATACCCGGGGGAAATTATAGGGGAAACCGCCAGTTGTATCTTGATGAACTGGATGAGATGGTCGGAAAGGGGCGGATCTGGTTTTTCTTCTCCCATGTTGTGCCTGGGGAAGGAGAAATGTTCACCGGGCATCTTGATCAAATAGGAGAGCTGCTCGATATTTATTGCTCCCAGAATGCTTTTATCTATCTTTATGATCTGGGCGAAAAGGATCGGGAACTTTCAGGGGGGCAGAAACTGGTTCCCGGCGAATACAGCAGCATCCAGAAGGCCATTGAGGCTTCCCTGAATGGGGAGAGGATCATTGTGAGTCCCGGTATTTACGTAGAGAATATCGACTTCATGGGCAAAGAGGTTGCGGTGCAGAGCAGCGATCCTGAAGATCCCGAAGTTGTCAGCCATACCATCATTCAGGGCGCAGGGGAAAGATCGGTTGTTTCCTTTTGCAATGGTGAGGGGGAGGGTGCTCTTCTGGCCGGTTTTACCATTACCGGAGGGCAGGGAACGGTGGTGGAAGAGTTTATGGGTTGTTTCGGGGGCGGCATTCTCGTTGCGAAAGGGAGCAGTCCGGTAATCTCCAATAACATTATCGAAAACAATACAACAGATTCCGGCGAGGGCAAGGTTCCCGGGTACGGTGGAGGGGTCGCCGTTCTGGAGGCGGCGCCTCACCTCATCGCCAATACCATTGCGGGTAACAGCGCTCTCATCGAGGGAGGAGGGATCTGTTGTATACTTGCGGATCCTGCTGTGGAGGGCAACCGCATCGAGGCCAATGAGGCAAAGATGGGCGGCGGCATGGCTGTCAGTCTGGGGGGGAAACCTTCAATACTGGACAACTACATTTTCAAGAATAAGGCGGTTCATGGCGGCGGGATCAATATTGTGGCCGCTTCGCCCGTATTGACCGGTAATACTATCGAGGGCAATATTGCCGAGGTGTACGGGGGCGGGATCTCCGCATGGCGCTCAGTGCTGGAGATCTCGGGCAATCTTTTCAGGGGCAACACAGCGGGAGTCAGGGGAGGGGGCATGGCCCTGGCAAGGGATGCGGCCCTGTCGCCCTTTGCCCTCTTTAAAAACAGCTTTAAGAAAAATTATCCAGATAGGATTTTCTACCAGCCGGCGGATTATTCCTGAATACTTTTCCTTTAGGGGGAGCTGAAAATGCTTTCTTCCAGTGATAAACCTTTTCGCTGTTTCACCTGGATACTGGTGCTTTTGCTGTTTCTGGGCGGCACCTTTTTGATCGCGGGCGCTTTTATCCCCTATGATCTTGTAAAAAGCAAATTGGATGCCTTTGCCGCGAGCGGGGATGCTTCCATATTCAGCGAATCATGGTACCATATAATCTCGGGACGCCTGAAACTTTTCGGGGGAGCCGCCCTTCTGGGCGCAATCCTGCTTTATCTGGCCAGAAAAAGGATCAATATCTATTTTAGGGATGTGATCATTTCTGCGAAACTGTTGAGCGGCAAACTTAAGCAGCGCTCTTTAAAGCTGGCTTTTCAAAGAGAGAGAGTGCACTATGTTACCCTGCTGCTGCTCCTGCTATTGGGTTTCCTGGTGCGGCTCTATTATCTGAAGGTGCCTCTTAAATTTGATGAGGCCGGCAGTTTCTTATGCAATGCCTTACGCCCCGCTTTAGCGGCAGCTTCGTTCTACGCCACCCCTAACAACCATATCCTGCATTCCCTGCTGATGCGTTGCGCATACCTGATTTTCGGCGGTGCACCCTGGGCTTTCCGGCTGCCGGCTTTTATATCCGGCGTTTTGATTATCCCGGCATCCTATGCCGTGGTGCGGCGCCTCGTTAATGCCAATGCCGCTCTCATCGCTGCAGGGCTGGCCGCCTCTTCATCCATTCTTGTGGAGTACTCTGTAAATGCCAGGGGCTATACGCTCATGGTTTTTCTTTTTCTCTGCGTTCTCTACGTGGCTTCGCATCTGCAGAAGAGCAATAACCGCTTTCTCTGGGTGCTCCTGGCCTTATTTGCTGCGCTGGGGTTGTACACTGTCCCGGTAATGCTCTATCCCTTGAGCATAGTGTTCTGCTGGTTGTTTTTCTCTATTGTCCTGGAAAAAGATAATCCCCGGCGGTTCTCCAGGCTGAAGGAGCTTTTTGGTTCATTGTTGTTAATCGCACTGATTACGTTTATACTTTACCTGCCGGTTTTGATCCTTTCGGGATGGGAGGCGCTGGCAGCCAACCCCTATGTTCTGCCTCGAAGCTGGGTTGCTTTGAGCCGTCTCTGGCCAAACACTGTTCTGGCAGTGGTCTGCCAGTTAATGAGAGATATCCCGACGGCGTTGCAGCTAATACTGGCTGCGGCGGCGCTGGTCTCTGTAATCTTTTATCGAAAGCTAAACTTGCTGCTTCTTTCAGCGGTGATTGCGCCTCTGCCCTTACTGCTGATCCAGAGAGCGGCATCGCCGCCGCGGACATGGATTTTCTGGGCCTTTTTCTTCTTTATAGCCGTTGCGGCGGGATTGGATTATCTCTTAGAGCAGAGCAGGATTAAGAATCTTCGTTATAAAGGCCCAGTCTGTGCTATTATAGTGGTGGCTCTGTCGGCAATGCTCACTATTCAGCTTTTGGGGTCGAAGGAGATTTACTATTCCAATGAGACCGGTTCCCTGAGAGATGCTCCGGCCATTGTTGAAACAGTAGCGCCCCTGTTGCAAGAGGGCGACTGTATCCTTGCTACGGCTCCTTCAGACGCAATCCTGGAGTACTACCTGAGAGAAAAAGGGCTGTCAAGTTCATATTTATGGGATGTATCCTATCATTGCAAAAGAGTGTTTGTTGTAGTGAACGAATCCTATTCGCAGGTGTTGTATGAGCTTTTAAAGGTATGGGGATTGGCGGAAGGCGATTATCACCCTCCTGAAATCAGGGGTATCTATGAGGAGGCTACCCTTTATGAACTGAATAGAATATGGTAGCGCCTGCATAGGGTGAAAGGGGGCTGAAATTTGCGAAAGTTATCCAGAAAAGAAAAAATCTATTTCTCACTCGCCGTGGTGTCAACGATCCTGGTTGTTTCGGTGGCTATTATCGGTGTGGGGATCTATCGCGTATTCTTTGATCCGGCCCATCTTTTCCGGGAAGATTTTGATGCTATGGGTGAACCGGGGAAATATTTTGGTGAGCGAATCGTAAATATAGCCATTCTCGGCCTGGGGTGGGATCTTGATGATGGAGACAGTGAGAGTGGCTACCGGGCCGATACGATTATGGTTGCCTCTATTAATTTTGACCGGGACTCTTTAACGCTGCTGAGCATCCCCCGCGATTCCTATGTGAAGATAGCAGGAAAAAACAGGTGGGAGCGCCTTCAATTTGCTTACAGGCTGGGCAGCGGGAATGGAGATGGTAAGAATTACCGGCAGGGGATTAATTGCATTCTTGAAACCGTGGAGTCCCTTTTGAAGAGAGTGAACCTGCATTACTATATTGCTGTTGATATGAAGGGCTTTGAGCAGCTCATCGATTCCATGGGAGGGGTGGAATTTGATGTTGATATCTTTATTCCCGGGCCAACCCCTGCAGAGGATCTTTATGTGGGCCCGCAGCTGCTTGACGGGCGCGCCTACATGCAATACCTTACTTACCTGGACTCTGACAGCAGGGATGATTTGATGAGGATAGAGAGGCAGAAGAAGCTGCTTCTGGCGACACTGAGCCATTTTAAAAAGATGGGGCGCTTTCGCCAGGTACTTCCCACTTACCATGCGTACCAGGATAGTCTGGATACGGATTTGCAGCTAAATCAGATCATTTCACTTGTTGTCTTTGCCCGCGAGCATCTGGACATCAACTCTGTGGACGATTATACCCTGCAGGGTGAGTATATTGAAGGCGATGATGAAGAGCGGCTTATTCTGGACGATGAAGCCAACTGGCAGATCATAAAAGAGGTTTTTTTCCCTGAAATGAATTGAAGAAGGTTTTTCCTTAAACTATCCCGCAGGCATGTTTTAATATCGCAGCATATTTTGATGCTGCCCCACAGGGGCATAACAGGGCTTTCTGCAAAAGGAAATAATTGCAGGAGGCCCTTATTTGACATTTTTCGCAATGCCGTTATAATTTGTTCTGGAGGCAAATTCTAAGGAATGTTAGGGTGTTGTGAATAATGAAAAAAAAGAAACGATCCCTGGTGAGACAAACAGCTTTCCTGGCTTTGCTCATTGCGGTGATTGCCTTTTCAACTGCTTATTTCTGTTTTCCGGCACTCCTTTTCAAAAGCAGCGGCGGCAGTGGCTGGAGCGATGCTTCCGCCACTGAAAGTATCACTCCCAATCGTGTGAATATTCTCCTGCTCGGCTTTGACCGCGATGCCGGGAGGGAGAGTGTCTATTCCATTTTTCGCCCCGATACGATCATGATTGCCTCCCTGGATTTAAAGGAGCGGAGTGTTTCACTGGTGAGCATTCCCCGGGACAGCTATGTGAAGATAGCGGGGACAGAGATATATGACAAGATCAATCATTCCTATATGTATGGCTATAATATGGCCGGGGTTACGGATAAACATCAAAGCGGCGTCAATACCGTCATTAGAACTGTTGAGGAATTTCTGGGCGGTATACCTGTCAACTGCCATGTAATCGTGGATATGGATGGAGCCAGGGAAGTGGTTGATCGGGTGGGCGGCGTCTATTTTGATGTGAAACATCCTGTCAGAGCCGATTTTGGGCGGGGAGCCCTTCTGCTTGATCAGGGCTACCAGCTTCTTGACGGCGAAAAATTCCTGACATTTGTGCGCGACCGCAGCATTGGCGGTGATTTCGGCAGGGCTTCCCGACAGCAGGAGGTGCTGGTGGAGGCTTTCAGGCAGATCAAGGAGAGGGGAAAACTCAGGGATATCCCTGCGATGTACAGGTCTGTCCAGAACAATGTGGAGACCAATCTGAATGCGGCGCAGATAGCCCAGCTGGCCCTTTTCGGGCTCAGGGTCAAGGCGGAGGACATCAGCATGGATGTATTTACGGGCAGCGGGCAGTATGCCCCGCGAAACGGGCTAAATATATCCTATGTGGTCATAAATGAGCAATCCAGGGTGGAGCTCATCAAAAAGGTATTCGGTGTGGATGTTCCCGCCAGGGAGCAGATCACACTGCCCGGTCCCGGCATGGCGCCGCTGCCGGCCGGTGATGAATGGGAGATCGATGAATACATACCCCCGCTGGAGCTGGATCCCGGCGACGATATTGATGATAAGCCCGGGCCGGTAGAGGATGATCCCCCGGAAACCCCGGGAGACGATACCGACCCCGACGGTGACGACGATCCCGATCCTGACAGCGAAACACCTGCGCCCCCCGGTGAGGAAAACGACCCACCCCCCGACGAAAACGACGCATCAGAAGAAGAAAATTAGTAAACTTGGTGCCAGGCACCAAGTTTACTAATTTCCCTTCCCTTTCGCTAGTGAAAAACGACCTGGATATTTTTCCGGCGCGGTTGCGGATCTGCTTTCGGCATGGTGATCTCCAGAATGCCGTTGCGGTAGCTTGCCCGTGATTTTTCAGCAAGCACCGGGGCGGGCAGGTTGATGCTGCGGCGGAAACTGCCCCAGTAGCGCTCCTGGCGGTGCACATTTTCCTCCCTGATCTCATGCTCCTGCTTGATCGTGCCGTTCAGGCTGAGTATGTTCTCATTAATTTCGATGGTGAGATCATCCTTGCTCTTCAGTCCCGGCATTTCGCAGGAAGCGATTACCTCGTTCTCTTTTTCATAGATGTCGATCCTGGGCTCCTCCCGGAAAAGGGTGGAGCCGAAAAAGCGCTCCATTTCACGGCGGGCGCCTTCAATATAGCGGAACGGTTCGCGGGGTATCATGGACATAAAAAAACCTCCCGGCATTGATTTACCCTTATTTTAGACCAGCCAAAGCCCCGGTATCCCTGTAAAATAGCCCCAAACAGCAAAGTTAGTAAACTTGGTGCCTGGCACCAAGTTTACTAACTTTGGGGGGTTATGGGAATGCAGTACAGGACTGCATGTAAGCGTCAATAAGGGTAGGAAGCCTCTTCCGGAAATATGCTTGTCATTAGGCCATTACTGAAGCTGATGAGGTGATCTTATGGAGCGATGGAGAGATTGTCTGGCCGCTCTGGTTCCTGTTTATGATGAGGAGGGCGGCAACGGCACATTAATCATCACTGAAAAGGGGGATGTTTTTCAGGATAAGCGTACCATAAAGTGGAACCTGCGCCGGCTGGCAAGGCATTTCAGCGTCGACCTGGAGGCGGTCCGCCGGAACCAGGGGGAATATTTCCATTACCGGCAGGGGCTGCCGCTGCCCCTTTCACCTGCGCTGGTCCTGGTGCCGGTAAAAACAAGGCGGGCAGTGGGGAAAAACGATGGATGCCACAGTTATCTGAACCCCAATGCTGTGGTAGAGTTGAGGCTGTCCAAAGAGGAGCAGGGCGATTGCCCTTCGCTAATTATCCTTTCGGGGGAGTACAGGCTGCCCTGTTATTACACATTGAAGACTGTCCGGAAGCGTCTGCGCGACGGTACCATTGCTCTGGAAAAACACTGCAGCACCCTGATGCCGGGCTCTATCGCCTCCCAGGCCTCCACAGAAGAGTACAAAGAATTTCTGGAGAAGCTTGTTTGTTCTCTTGTTACAGGAACCTCAAATGGGGTCAGGTCTTGAAAAGCTAGTTTTTACAAATAAACGAATCTATTTTACTCTCATCGAACTCATTGAAAGGTTCTTTCAATCACCTGGGGGAGGTAAGGTATCTTCGGGCAGATAGTCGGAAGGGCGCTCCAGAAGGATGCCAAAGTGATAGAGTATGGCTTTTTGAATCCGCAGGGAAGCGTGGCCGTCGCCGTAGGGGTTGTTTGACCTGGACATGGCTGCGTATGACGAAGGATCCTCCAGGAGCCGCCTGGCGGCGCTGTACACCGCTTCCTCGGCGGTGCCCACCACTTTGACGGTGCCGGCAATCACCGCCTCGGGGCGCTCGGTGATCTCGCGCAGCACCAGGACGGGGCGGCCCAGCGAGGGAGCCTCCTCCTGGATCCCGCCAGAGTCGGTCAGAATAAGCTTGCAGCGCTGCATGAGGTTGTGAAAGGAGGCGGTGTCAAGGGGCTCCAGCAGGTGGATGTTGCTGTGGCCGCCTAGCATCTGCTCCACTGTCTCCCGCACCACGGGGTTGCGGTGGACGGGGAATATGAGGGGCAGTTGCAGATCGTCAACAAGGCGCCTGAAGGCGCGGCATATCGATTCCAGCGGCTCGCCCCAGCTTTCACGGCGGTGCACCTCGGCAAGAAGCACAGGGCGGCTAAAGTCTATTTCGTTCAGAAGGGGGTCGGAAAAGACAAAATCAGGCCGCACCGTGGTTTGCAGGGCATCGATAACCGTATTGCCTGTGACGAAGATAGATTCAGGGGGGATCCCTTCGCGCAGCAGGTTTTCCCGGGCCCGGCTGGTGGGTGCGAAATGGAGGTCTGCCAGGGCGCCGGTAAGGCGGCGGTTCAGCTCCTCCGGGAATGGGCTTCTCTTGTTAAATGTGCGCAGGCCTGCTTCAACGTGACCCACTGTGATTTTCTTGTAAAAAGCGGCCAGGGCGGCGGCAAAGGTGGTGGTGGTGTCACCATGCACCAGTACCAGGTCCGGAGTGACACTTTCCAGGATTTTCTCCATTCCGGATAGTGTGTGGCAGGTGATATCCGTCAGGGTTTGCCGGGGGCTCATCAGGTCAAGATCGTATTCCGGAGTGATCTTAAAAAGCTCCAGGACCTGATCAAGCATCTCGCGGTGCTGCGCCGTTACAGCAGTAAGCATCCTGATTCCGGCAGTTTCTTTCAAGAACCGGATTAAAGGCGCCATTTTGATTGCTTCGGGGCGCGTGCCGAATACGGCCATTACGACTGGCAATATAGCTCTCCTTTAACGCATGTCCGTTTTTTTACCAATTCCATTGCTGACGTGATCATAACATAACAAACCCCTTTGGGCCACCGCTGTTTCCAGGGTAAAGTTTAAATAAAATGTTTTCCTCCTTTACCCACAAAAAAGCAGAAAGACAATCGGTGTCAAAAAAAAGCTGGCTAGTCATAGAGTAATCCAGCGAAATCCCCAGCTGCATCGCTGCGGCAATGGAGGAGGTAATGAAGGAGATCTTGCCCAAAAAGATGTTGGTCCCCATGTTCAGCAGGTTAGCGATGGATCTAATTATGTTATAATATTTGCAACGCGACCCTGGCTGGAGGGGAGCAGCTCACGCCCTCACCCGAAAAAGGTGAGGTGTTTTCTATACTTTCACCCTTTTCGGGTGATGACCCCGGCGTGACGGGCTGATATTTTTGATTTGAGGTCCAAAAATCGGACTATTGAGCTGCTCCCGATCAATAAATATCATTAATGAAGGAGGTTTTTATATGAGCGCCGCCGCAAAAGGACCCGGTATAGGCTATTCGTTAAAAATCACCGATCCGGCTTTCTTCCGCTACCTTAAAAAAACGGGGCGTTACTTTACTGTAGGCGCGCTGCTCCTGGCAGTTCTCTCTATTGTCGGTTTTTACATTTACGGTGAGATCGGCAGCGGGATGAGCAATCCCGGCTCCATCATCATCGGGATCCTTTTCGGGATATTCTTTCTGGCCATCGCTTTTTTTCAGTTTCTGGGGCGTCAAATGAGCAAGACCTGGGACGGCACGGTGGAGGATAAAAAGATAAAGAGAAGGAATGAACATCACGAAGGTGGTTCCAGCTATCTTGTGTATTTTATCTACGTCCGCAGCGACAGCGGCAGAAAGCATAGAGTAAAAGTAACCGGTGAAGCGCTGTACGACTATTACAAGATCGGTGATCGGGTGCGCCATCATGCAGGGCTGAAAACGCTGGAGAAATACGATAAGCGCGGGTCGCAACACCTCCCCTGCAACGCCTGCGGAAGCTTTAACAGTATCGCCAACGACTACTGTTTCCAGTGCAAATGCCCCCTGTTGAAATAACTTCATCAGTTAAGTATTCCACAGAACACCCCAAAAGAGGTGCCGCTTTTTCCAAAACATCATATGTTAGCTTTGTCATAAAATCGAGTCAATGTGCGCTCTCATATATGACAAGGACTTTGAAGTCAAAATCGAGTAACATTTTAAGAAAATGCAGGGATCTTTCTGGAAATGTCTAATATTTGCTGGGAGGATTCTGATACTTCCAGGGAGAAGGAAAGAGTTATGCGAAAAAGAAAGTTTGTATTTAATTACTCGATGTTGCTCCAAATCTTCCTGATTTTATCTCTTTGCCTGAATACCTATTTCATAATCAAATTTTATAATCAAAACGGGGAGGCGCAGGTGCTGAGTTGGCAGCAGCTCAGAGAAATCTGGGAGCCGGGTACGTACGGCCCTTCAGATATGGAAGTTGTGAAGGGACCGTTAAGGATCAGTGCACCGGGGGTTACTTTGCAGAACACCAGGGTTACAGAGGACCTCATCCTTACAGCAGCCATTGGTGACGGCTCTGTTGATCTGGTTAATGTGATTGTGGAGAATTCCGCTCTGGTCCAGGGCGGCGGAGAAGAGACGGTGCTGTTTGAGGATGCCGATATCAACCATCTAGTGATCAACAGGGTTGATGGCAGGGTGCGCGTTGTCCTCAAGGGAGATACCATTGTGCGGAAAATTACCATCTTGGAGGGGGCTTCCCTTTGTACTGCAGGTCTTTCCGGTAAGGGCCGGGTAGGTGAACTCTCAGTGGAGACTCCGGCGGAAGTTGAGCTTGAGGGAGACTTTGCTACTCTTTGCGTGAAGACATCTGAGGCGAAGGTGACAATTTTAAAGGGAGAGGTGGAAAGTCTTCGCACCGGTAAAGACGCTGAAGATGCTCTTATCGATCTGAAAGATGGGGTTGTCATCGAGTTGCTGGAGGTTGGAGCGCCCCTGGAGCTGTCAGGTGAGGGAACAATCAAAGTAATTACGGTGCTCTCTCCGGGTCTTTGCAAAATTTCCGGTAACGTGGAAAAGATAAGTGCCGGCGAAGCGGGGGTAATTCTTGATTTTGCGTCGGGCAATTTCGATACAGTTGTTGTGGATCCTGTGGATCCCACGGAAGGTACGGTGATGATTCAACTGGCGGAAGCTGTCGCGGTTAAATATATGGAATTTAACGGAGCTGCCGAGGTCACCGGAGGCGGTTCTATTGAGCAGGTCAGGATCAATGTGTCCGGTGTTGTTATTGAGCAGAAGCCCGGCAAAGTTGAACTGGCAGAGGGGATCAAGGCGGTGGTAGCCGGCGAGGATCTGGGCGATGAAGATTCGGATAAGGAAACAACGGGTAAGGGAACTGCGCAGCAGAAGCCGGCTCCAGCGGCGCCGGAAAGTCCGCCACCCGCGCCGCCCCCGGAAAGCCCCGATCCTGATGAATACTGGCCCCCGCCCGAACCCGACAATGGGGATGAGAATTCCCAGGGTGACGGATCGGGAGATTCCGGGGATAATGACCCCCCTCCTACTAATGGGGACGATGATGAGGGTGGAGAACAGGATGAGGGTGAGTGAAAGTCAACATTCTCAGCTCCCTCTTCTCTTGCTGATCGCATTGCTTGCCTGATTAGAACGCTTCTTTACTCCTTTACTATTCTGCTGTTTAAACTCCCACCAGTTATTGTAAGAAAATAACTTTGAAAAAAAGCAGGGATCTGTCTTAAATTGTCTAATAGTGTCTAAGGATGGATCTGACCAATTCTAAGGAGAGGGCAAAAGCCATGCGCAAAAAAAAGACACAATTTAATTATTCGCCGTTCATCTATATTTTCCTGATATTATCACTTTGCCTGAACCTCTATTTATTAATCAGTCCCGGCGGTAGAAGCAGGGTAGACCAGGTGCTGGGCTGGCAGCAGCTTAAGGAGATTAGAGAACCAGGTACATATGGGCCCTTAGATATGGAAGTAGTGGAGGGCCCATTGATGATCACTGCCCCCGGGGTAACACTGCAGAACACCAGGGTTACAGATGACCTTATTCTAACGGCAGCCATCGGGGATGGTTGTGTGGATCTGGTCAGGGTTGTGGTGGAAGATACTGTAATGGTCCAGGGCGGCGGCGAAGATACCGTGGTCTTTGAAGATGCGACGATCAACCATCTGGTGATCAACAGGGAAGGGGGTAAGGTGCGGGTTGTTCTTAAGGGGAACACCGTTGTGAAGAAGATCACCATTCTGGGCGAATCCTCCCTTTCAGCGAGCGCTCTTTCCGGTGAGGGGCGGGTCGGTGAAATTTACATAGAAACTGCGGCGGAAATTGAGCTTGAAGGGGATTTTGAAACTGTTTGCGTGACCGAACCGGAAGCAAGGGTTACATTCCTGGCGGGTCTGGTGAAGAGCCTCTGCACCGGTAAAGAGGCGGAAGATGCTCTTATCGATCTGAAAGACGGGGTGAGCATCGAATCGCTGCTGCCGGGGGCACCTTTGGAGCTGTCCGGCGAGGGTACAATCTTAGAGATTACTATTAACTCCCCGGGACTGTGCAAGATTTCCGGCAATGTGGAGAAAATCAGCGCCGCCGGACTGGGGATCTTTCTTGAGTTTGCTGCAGGCAATATGGATGCACTGTTTGTAGATCCTTCGGAGGGAACCGTGATGATCCACCTGCCAGAAGGGGCAGCGGCCGAATATATGGAGTTTAACGGCGCCGGTGAGGTCACCGGCAGCGGTTCCATCGGGCATGTCAAGATCAACGTGTCCGGCGTTGCTATTGAGCAGAAGCCCGGCAAGGTGGAGCTGGCCGGGGGGATCAAGGCGATGGTGGGCGGGGAAGAGCACCCGGTTGAAAAGCCGAAGACAAAGGCAACGGAAAAGGACAGCACTGCACAGAAACCTAAGAAAGAGGAGCCGGCGCCGTCACCCGGGACACCGGCTGCTCCCCAGGAGCCGCCTAAAGATCCGAAGCCGGTGGATCCAGTAGATCCATTAATTAGTTTTCAGTCATTGGGTCCTGAGGATGGAGCGCCAGTCCTACCTGGTGAACGTTTGGTAATCGTAATAATACATGAACCGGAAAAACATAGTGTTTTTATTAAGGGTCACGATGAACCATTAACATATAGACCCAGTAGTAATGTTTTTAGGGGAGTAGTGCCGGAGAATCTTGCCAGAAGAGAGAACGTTATCATTAAGTGACAAACACATATAGGAATGATGTGCTAAAAAATGATTAGATATAAGATTCCTAGAATTATACTTTCCATTCTAATTGGACTGCTCTTGGTTATAGCAGGTACTTCGGCTTTGGCAGCAGTGGAGGATTATGTTTTGAAGGGTAAGGACGGCAAATATTATGAAATGAATTATGAAGATCTTATAGATTCATATGTGATATATATACTTGGCGATCCTGCTCCTTTTTATGAGTATTACAAGTGTGAGACAGCAGGTGTTGTAGCGCTGTTCGACAGTACCAGGGGTTACATAGATTATGAAGATGTTCTGGATGCTTACATTGATGCCGTCTTTAGCAAAAGATCTTTCGATTGTAATGCTTACACTTCTAGCAACGAGTCAAAAATGGCAATTATGCCCAAAAAGATTTATGTTGTCACTAGGGGTGATGATGGTAATCTATTGTTTACGGAGAAAACAATTGATGCGACAGTCGATATCCTGGCTGAGCTGAACGGTGCTGCCAGCGCCGGTGATCTGGAGGCGCTGGTTATCTCCTGGGGCTCGCAGCTGGGCCTGAACCTGGCTGATTATAACCGGCTCAACCGCGATAAACAGACTGCTGTTTTAAATGAGGTGCTGGCTCAAAGACCGGGGCAGGGGTTTGGCTCCCTGGAGCAGTTTAAAGGCGCCTTCAACGCTGCGGTGGCGGCGGCAAAGCCCACAGCGGATAAAGGCATGCAGGCGGTGAATGGGGCTTCCAGCGCCGCTGATATGAAAAATGCCTTGCTTGAGTATGATGCTGTGCTCGGGCTCGGTTTGGGACGTTTCAGCCTGACGGCGGCGGAGCAGGATCAATTGGGTTCGCGGCTACTGCCGCTAAAGCCTTTTGCTTCTCTTAAAGAGCTGCAGCGCATTGTTTATCTCGGCGCCGTCTCCATCCGTTCGGGGTGTACAGTCAATTTTAGCCGCTACGGATATACCCTTAACCGGATGATTGATATCCAGATGGCTTCGGGAAGCCCGCCGGTGACAGATAGCTACGGAGGCGGCTGGCAAAGGGCCCTGCGGGAGGATGTGGCCTGCTACATTGATCCCTACAACTTTATTGATATGAATTATACCGGCAGCGGGGCGGCGTCAATTCGCATTCTTGCCGAACCGAATTTAAGGCTCCGGGAGCGGCCCACCACCGGGAGCCCCCAGCTGAAAGATGCCGGCGGCAATCTTATGAGCGTATGGCAGAACGAGGTCTATCCCATTCTGGGACAGGCTGAGGCTGAAGGGGGCACCGAACCGGGCAGCGAAGGTGTCTGGTATAAGATCAGGGTGAGCGACAGGGAAGGATGGGTCTGCGGTAAATACTGCCAGGTTGTTGACGGATCTTTTTCTGTTACCTCCATGTTTCAGTTTTTGCTGCTTTCCGGCAGCGCAGGCTCGACAGTAGCGGATCTGGATAGGATTCTCTCCGGCAAGGGAATCCTCAATGGGACAGGCGCTCACTTTATGCAGGCGAGCCGGGATAACAATATCAATGAGATCTTTCTCGTCTCCCTGGCGCTGCATGAGACAGGAAACGGCACCAGCGCGTTGGCCAACGGATCGGACTTTCCCGATCAGGATAACCTTTTCCCTGGTCAAGGGACTGTGAAAGTCTATAATATGTTCGGTATCGGGGCCTACGACAGCAACCCCAACTATTACGGCGCTTTAAGGGCTTACCAGGAGCGCTGGTTCACACCGGAAGCGGCGATTCTGGGCGGGGCAAAGTTTGCCTCGGCCAGTTACGTGAATCACCCCTCCTATAGTCAGAATACTCTTTACAAAATGCGCTGGAACCCCAATTCGCCGGGGACACACCAGTATGCCACTGACATGGGCTGGGCGGCCAAGCAGGTTTCGCGGATCAGAAATCTCTACGACATGCTTGACAGCTACAGTCTTACTTTTGATATACCGCGCTATCAAGAATAGTAAATATGGAATATAGATAACTGAAGCCCCTGCGGGGGCTTTTTTATTATAAAAGAATTAAAATGCAGTGCTTCCTGACAGTGTGATGCTGTTGCCGCAAAGAATTTACCCGGCTGGGGAGGGAGGGCAAAGGGTGTGCAGAGGGACGGATAAGGAGGGCGGCGGGTGCAGGGGATTGCAGGGGATTGTTTGTTGTCTGTCTAGGGGGAAATAGTTTTTTCACCGCTTTTGGGGCGGCGGGGGATAGTCAGGGCCAGCACGATAGCGGCTCCGGCAAGGGCTGCAATAAGGACGCCGGCGCTAAACGATGAGGGCAAAAGGGAACGGATTGAACCGAGGACCAGGCCCGTCAGCACCAGGGAGAGGGCCTCCTGATAGCGCCTGTACAGGGCGGAGAGAAGGCGGGCCAGCCCAAAGATACCCAGCAGCGCCCCGGCGGTAAAAACAGCGAGATTCAGCCACTCCCAGTGATTCACTGCAAAGATGACATCGTCGTACATGTTCATGATCACCAGGGATGAACTGCCGGAAATTCCCGGCAGGATCATGGTGGCTCCGGCCACGGCGCCGCCGGCAAAGAAGTGATAGATGGAAACGGCGGGCAAGGGGCTCCAGCCCGGGCCGGGATTGCTGAAGGCAAACCAGGCCACCAAAAAGCCGGCAATACCGGCGAGAACAGTGAGGGGGCGGAATTTGATCATTTTACCCTCCTGGAACAGGATTACACGAAGAGAGGCAACCAGCAGGCCCAGCAAAAAGGCGAGCAGCAGGTCTTTGCAATTTTCCAGGAGATAGGCGATGATCTTAACACCGGCCAGGGCGGCCAAAGCACCGCCGCAAAGATGGGGCAGGTAGGGCCGCAGGTGGAATCTGGAGATATCATCAATGAATTGTTTGTAAAAGCCGAGAATAAGGATGACTGTTCCGGCGCTTATGCCGGGCAGAACAAAGGCAATTCCAACAGCCATACCCTTTAGAAAATCAAGGATCAAGGGATCTTAAACCTCTTTCGCCTGCTGTTTTATGATAATATGTTCAACAGGTAAATGTTCGCCCCGGCGGAGGCCTTTCCTCTTTTTGATGAAAATAATTTATCCCACCGCAATGATTTATTTTTCCTGTTGGCTCTTTTGCCTGCGCAATGCAGGGAGAGGCTCTTTTCAATTTTTTCAATGCCATCGTGCAGGTTGCGCGGCAAGAGGTCTTTAATTGTCGCTAGCCGCCGCCGTAATAGCGGGAGAGCTTCTCCCCAAGGCTCTGTCTCACTGTTTCAAAAAGAAAAGGGTCTTCGATGTAATTGCCGAAGGAGGGGCTTATCGCCTCAACAAGTTCCATTGTTTCGGCACGGCCGAAGGCCTGCTCGGCCAGCACCAAATATTCATAATCCTCCAGTCCGTCCCTCAGGTTATGCAGCCGGATTGAGCCTACCGGGCCGTTCATACCCACTGCTGCGCCGGGGTAAAAGAGGGAGCCGTCACCGTAGAGATGGGGATCGTGTTTTTTCACAGTTGCCTGATCATTGTAGGGATCGGAGGTCTCCTCCCAGAAGGTGGTTTGCCAGTATAAGAAACCGCTGACAATACCGGCACTGTAACATTGCCATGGTAAGAGGCGGTGCTGCAGCGCTGCATTGTTTAGCAGCAGGTTGCAGTAAGGTTCGCGGGGGGCCAGAGACACATAGAGCCAGACTTCATCTCCATCTTCATAAGCCTGGCCAAGCTGTTCTTTAAAACTTTCTTCTCTTCCCCGCCCCTGGACAAAATAATTGGTCTGGATTATCCAACGGTCTACCGAGGAACTGAGGTAATCAAAAGGTGAACTCTGTTGATCCCACGGCGGGCCGGTATGAAAGGTCACTCCATAGGGGATCTCTGGGATAAGCCTATCCAGGTAAGCAGCCTGTTTCTCGATGGTGGAGTAATCCTTCTCTGTGAGCGGTTCATCAAGGTTAAAGATCCAGGCTTTCTCTAAGACACCCTGCTGCTCAAGATAAGCCCATGTTTCTGCCATAAGGGCTTCATTTTGATGGTAATAGCCGATAAATGCGCCCACCCTTTCGTCTTTTAGATAAGGCCTGGCCCTGGGATCGAGAAGGGATCCCCCCGCTCCCCCGCCGCCGTAGGGGAGATGATAGGCATTTATCCTGTAATCAAGCAGCGCATCATAGTAAAGGCGGTATATTTCCTGGTATTCGTCTGACCGGTATGCTACCTGGTGGTGGCTGGCAAATCCCTTTCCACCCAATCCGAAGGCAGTACGCAAAGTGGAGGCCCCGGGGATGGCAAAGGGCCACACCTTCAAGTGCAGCGGCACCCTGGCGCCTCCCAGCGATATCTCTCCAGTATATTCACCGCTGACGGCGTTACAGGGGACATTGATGCTCAGCCAGAGAACTTTAAATTCACCGGGCTCAAGGCTGAGCGCCCCCTGAAGCGGCAGCAGCGGATCAGGATAGGCTGTACAGCGTCTTTCCGGTTTGTTTTCGGGAAAGCCCCACTTGGCAACACCCGGGGTGTTCACTGTGAGCACCCGGTAAATATTAACCCAGTCTTCAGGAAGGGGCTTTGTGCCGGCGGGTAGATACTGGACAGGCAGATGAGCGATTTCCCCATCTGTGTATAGTACCAGCTGGATCGATTCGTATTCTCCGCGAGCAGCATAGAGAAACCCGGCGGAGCCATCATTTTGTATGGTGATGCCGGGTGTAATATTCAACTCTCCATCACCTGAGTGGGATGGTTCGATCACCTTTAATGTGGAGGGGAGAAGCCAGCAGATCAAATCTTCATGATCGGCGAAAGTAGCCTCATCGTCTCTTTTACAGAGGGCATGATGTGGGATGAAAGTATTTTCCTCCGTGCTGGAAAGATGTTTGCGGCAGCGGTTCAGGCTTCTGGAAAGGGCTAACAACAGCAGAATAAAACAGACCAGAAAGAGCAGCTGTTCAAGATTATTTTTACTGCGCCTGCTTCGCGACACGCCAAACATCCCTTCCGGCAACTGATTTCCCCTTTCTGAGTTTATGCAAGGCAGGCAGCTCTTAGTATGGCTGTACTCTGTACCGGCGGGATAACTGCCAGCTTCAGTGCATGTTTCGGACCTTTAACGGGGGCGGCAAGCCCGGCAGCACCGCTTTTCAACCGGAAGGGAATGGAGAAAGCTATTGCAATAGAACGCCACTTCGCTATATAATTTTCTCCAGGCGGAGTAGATGATTTCACCGGTTTTGCTGTGATGCTGTGCTCCGGTATCGGTAATGGCCTGCCCCGGTTCAGCCATTTTGATTTTGCGAATATTGTGAGGGGATTGATACTTTTTGCGTAAAGCCGGCAAGGCAGTGGAAAAATCCATTATTACGGTGAAGATTGAAGATGAGGTGCAGCGGATCGGCGTGGTTTCGGACAGCCATGTGCCGCGGCGCGCCCGCTGCCTGCCGCCGGATTTGCTGGATCAACTGGATGGGGTGGATCTTATTCTGCATGCCGGAGATCTCGTTGACGAGACCGTCCTGGTGGAGCTTGAGGCTCTGGCGCCTCTTGTGGCGGTGGCGGGTAATATGGATCCGCACTATCTGCATAAGCGGCTTGGGCGCAGGAAACTGCTTCAGCTGGGCAGCTTGCAGATCGGCCTGATCCATGGCGATGGGATGCGCAGGGCACCTCGCAAGCGGGCTGAAGAGGCTTTCAGGGACTTACAGCCGCAGGTGATCCTTTTCGGACACAGCCACGAGCCGCTTTGTGAATACAGGGAAGACGGCACACTCATGTTCAATCCCGGATCCTGCACGGATCCGCGGTGGGCGGGGCGCCCTTCTTACGGCATTCTCCATATTGACCCGGGGAGCACTATTTACGGCGAGATCATTTACCTTTAGCGAATCTGAGCTGAGGCGGAATTGAAAGGAGCAGAAAAATAGTGGAGGAGAAAATGAAAGAGAAACTTTTGAAACGGGTTCTTGAGGAGGCCCCGGAGAAGAGGCTGTCATGCAAAAAGGCTTTTGCTCTGGCGGAAGAGTTTGAGTGTCTGCCCGCGGATGTGGGAAAGATCTGCGATGAGGAGAAGATCAAGATTTACGGCTGCCAGCTGGGCTGTTTTTAGAACTTCTCTCCCTGGGAAGAAAGAAGCCTGCGCTAAATTCACCTTTTTCTGAGGGGTGGGGGCGGAGCAGGTGGGCGGGGCTGTTCTCTCCCATGCGGCACAGAAAGGCAGTTTAAGGGGGCTGATCCGGCGGTGGCGGCACCGGCCCCCTCTTCATGTATAATCCAGTTTAAGGCGGTTAATAATAGAAATTAGCAGACTGTGATGGGTATTGGAGTAATACGTTAAAATAGACAGATATTATTAGCTATGACGAGATAAGCGTGGATATAAACCCTTGCAGCCCTGTTTAAAGCCCTTTATCAGAGTTGCATCAATCAACGATTCTGGTATATTTTTTATAGGCCTTGTTAGCACTCACCCTCAATGAGTGCTGCTAATCAAACTAATTACAATCAAAGGAGGCAGACAGGATGAATCTTAAACCCCTAAGCGACCGCCTTGTGGTCAAGGTCCTGGAGGCTGAAGAGAAGACCGCCAGCGGGATCGTTTTGCCAGACAAGGCAAAGGAGAAGCCGCAGGAAGGTGAAGTTATGGCGGTAGGTCCTGGCAAGGTGCTGGAAAACGGAACCAGGCTGGATATGGATCTTAAAGTAGGAGATAAAGTCATTTTCTCCCGTTACGCCGGAACAGAAGTCAAGGTCAAAGGCGAAGAGTATCTCATATTAAGGCAGGATGATGTGCTGGCGCTGGTCCAGTAGGTAGCTCGTTTGAGGGATAACAATTAAAAGAAGAAAGTAAGAAAGTAAAGGAGGTTAATCTTTAATGCCAAAGCAGATTCTACATAGCGAAGAGGCTCGCCGCGCACTGGAGCGGGGGGTAAACACTCTTTCCAACACTGTCACCGTTACTTTGGGACCCAAAGGGCGCAACGTTGTTTTGGACAAAAAATTTGGTTCACCGCAGATTACCAATGACGGGGTGACCATCGCCCGCGATATAGAGCTTGAAGATCCCTTTGAAAATATGGGGGCCCAGCTTGTCAGGGAGGTGGCTACAAAAACACAGGATGTTGCCGGCGACGGTACCACCACGGCAACGCTGCTGGCCCAGGCGATCATCCGCGAGGGGCTGAAAAATGTTGCCGCCGGAGCGAACCCCATGTTTCTCAAGAAGGGTATTGACAAAGCGGTTAAGGCGGCTGTGGATGAGCTCGAGACCTTGAGCAAGCCTGTGGAGACAAAGGAAGATATCGCCCAGGTAGCCTCGATTTCCGCTGATGATGAAGAGATCGGCCGGCTTATCGCCGAGGCGATGGAGAAGGTCGGCAAAGACGGCGTAATCACTGTTGAAGAATCAAAAGGATTTACCACTGACCTGAAAGTAGTCGAAGGGATGCAGTTTGACCGCGGTTATATCTCCCCTTACATGGTTACAGACACCGAGAAGATGGAAGCGGTGCTGGAAGACCCCTTCATTTTGCTTACCGACCGCAAGCTCAGCAATATTCACGACCTGCTGCCTCTGCTGGAGAAGATTGTCCAGAGAGGGAAGCAGCTGTTGCTCGTAGCCGAGGATGTGGAGGGCGAAGCGCTGGCCACGCTGGTGGTGAACAAGCTGCGCGGCACCTTTACCTGTGTGGCGGTTAAGGCGCCCGGTTTCGGCGACCGCCGCAAGGCCATGCTCGAGGATATCGCTGTGCTCACAGGCGGCCAGGTGATTTCGGAAGATATCGGCATTGAATTTAAGAATGTGGATATTGACTTGCTCGGCCGGGCCCGCCAGGTGCGCATCAGCAAAGAGGAGACCGTTGTGGTCGACGGTGCCGGCGAGACTGATGATATTAAGAAGCGCATTGCCCAGATTCGCGTTCAGATCGAGGATACCACCTCTGATTTCGACAGGGAGAAGCTGCAGGAGCGGCTGGCCAAGCTCTCGGGAGGCGTTGCCGTTATCGAGGTTGGAGCGGCTACCGAGACGGAGATGAAAGAGAGAAAGCTGCGTATCGAGGATGCTCTTTCAGCAACCCGGGCGGCGGTGGAAGAGGGGATTGTATCAGGCGGCGGCGTCGTCTATCTCAATGTCACCGAAGCTCTGAAAGATGTGGAGAAAGAGCTGCACAGCGATGAGCTTACGGGAATGACTATTGTCAAGCGGGCCCTTGAGGAGCCGCTGCGGGTCATTGCCGAGAATGCAGGCGCAGAGGGATCCGTTGTTGTTGAGAAGGTAAAAAGCATGGAGAAGGGTTACGGTTACAATGCTGTGAGCAATGAGTATGAGAAGATGATCGGCTCGGGTATTGTTGACCCGACAAAGGTGGCCCGTTCAGCCATCCAGAATGCAGCCAGTATTGCAGGGATGCTGCTCACCACCGAGGGTATTGTTACTGATCTGCCCGAGAAAGATGCTCCGCGCATGCCCGGACCCGAAATGCCCATGATGTAAAGATGTAAAATAAAGCTGTTTTAGCTTGAAAAACCGGCGGGAAAAGCTGCCGGTAAGGATTGGCAGGGAGTGAAATAGCTCCCTGCCAATTTTTCTAGGTGCGCCAGGCATGGGTGCAGTCTAAGGGGAGGGACGAGAGTCCCGGGCGCGGGTTGATAGTGCCGGGCACATAGCCGGGGGCAGGGGTGTCCACCGCGAAAAGGTTATTGTCGTCAAATCATGGCAGTATGGCTAAATCATGGGATAATCATGGACCAATCATGGAAAAGTGGAGAAGAAGATTTTAAATTTGCAGACAACCGCTTTTATTTAAGATATAATCAACAAAGGGCAGAATTGTCCCTCACAATAATTTAACAGGAGGTTTACCATGATTGATTTCTCGTTGACACCTGAGCAGGAGGCCATTCAGAAGATGGCCCGCGATTTTACGGAGGCAGAGATAGTTCCGGTAGCGGCGGAGTACGACCGCAGCGGGGAATTCCCCGCTGAAATCTTGAAAAAGGCTTTCAAGGCCGGCCTGGTTTACGGTCCCGTTCCAGAGGAGTACGGTGGAGGAGGTATAGGTGCCGTTGACCAGCTGCTCATTGCCGAGGAGCTCTCCGCAGGGTGCTCGGGGATATCAACCAGCATTGCCATCAACAGCCTGGCGGCGATTCCGCTGATCAACAAAGGCAGCGCTGCCCAGAAAGAGAAATATCTCGGCACTGCCTGCCGCGATGAGAAGCTACTGGCTTTTTGCGTAACCGAGCCGGAGGCGGGATCCGATGTGGCGGCGCTGACGACCAGGGCGGTCCGCCGCAATGGGGAGTATGTTATCAGCGGCAACAAGTGCTTTATCACCAACGGCGGAGTGGCCGATTACTACGTTGTTTTTGCCACATTGGACAAGTCAAAGGGGCACCGGGGGATTACAGCTTTCATCGTCCCCAGAAATGCCGAGGGTGTTTCTGTAGGTAAAAAAGAGGATAAGATGGGGCAGCGCGCCGCCGATACAACAGACGTTGTTTTTGATGATGTTGTTGTTCCCGAAGAGGACCGGCTCGGTGAGGAAGGAGAGGGTTTCCGGATCATTATGCAGACTTTCAATCATTCCCGCCCCGGGGTGGCTGCTTCGGCCGTGGGAGTGGCTCGCAGGGCGCTGGATGTTGCACTGCAGTATGCACTGGAACGGGGACAGTTTGGACATCCTATCTTCATGCACCAGTCGGTTATGTTCATGCTGGCGGATATGGCCAAGGATATCGCGGCAGGCCGTCTGCTCGCCTGGCAGGCAGCATGGAAGGGTGAGCAGGGGATGGACAATTCCAGGGAGGCGGCAATAGCGAAGGTTTTCTGCGGCGACATGGTCATGCGCATTACCACGGATGCCGCTCAGATCTTCGGCGGCTACGGCTACGTCAAAGATTATCCTGCGGAGAAGCTGATGCGGGATGCGAAAGTATTCCAGGTTTACGAGGGCACGGCGCAGATCCAGCGGCTGCTTATCGGCCGGGCCCTGGCAAAGGAAAAACTTGGATAAGGCTGCCTGCCTTAAGGAAAGCTGCAGAGGGATCACCCTTTAACCTCACCAGGAACGAGAAGCCTGCCGGGTAGAGGGCGGCAGATTGTTGAAAGTACTGTTGAATTTATCTCCTGTTTATGGGAGAGTAAGTAAAACAGGTATGTGATTGCCACAGCACAATCACAGGTGAGGGGGCGGAAAAATGAATAAAAAACTTCTCATGTTTACGGCGGTTATGGTGTTACTGTGCCTTTGCCTCTTTCTGCCGGGAGGGTGTGCACTGAAAGAATTGATGAAAGAGGAAGATGAAGCAGTCGAAAATGGGGAAAACGGTTCGCCCGGGCCCGGGGAGAGCAGTGAAGAGGAGGCGGGGCCGGCGCAGGGCAACAGCGCCGGAAATATTCTAAATGGCGGCCTGGTGGCGATGCAGGGCAGTGAGATCTACTACGGCTCTCCTGCCGATGGAGGAAAGCTCTACCGGGCCGGGCTTGACGGCAGCGGGCGGATGAAACTGAGCGATGATGTCCCCCAGTATATCAATGCTACGGAGCAGTATATCTACTATGTGGCCATGGGAGAGCCCGAAACTTTCTATGATGAGCTCATGGGTGAGGAGTTCACCTTCATAGTGTACGGCCCCATTGTGCGGATCGACCTTGACGGCGGCGGGCGCACGGTAATATCTCCAGATCGGGCGGCAAATCTGCAGCTGGTGGAGGGCAGGCTTTACTATTATGGGGAAGCCGGCACAGAGAATCCGAAAATATACTGCATTGAGGCCGACGGCAGCGGGAAAGAGCTGTTGACAGATAGCCGGGCCGATTTCTTCAATGTGGAAGGCGGCTCGCTTTATTACCGCGGTTTCGATGAAAAACCGCAGCTTTGCAAAGCCGATCTTGAAAGCGGCGGGCGCAGTATGATCTATGGCGGCGATGCATACTTTATGAACATACTGGATGATAATATTTATTTTGTCGGGGATATCTTTGAGACGGAAATCTACCTGGGGGGGCGCTCGCTTTACCGGATGGGCCTATCGGGCGGCGTAGCATCCAGGGTGGGCGATGTGGAGCCGGCATTCCTGAACTGTGGGGAGGGATGGCTCTATTACAGTAAGGCGCACAGCGGTGAGATCTGCCGCATCAGGCCCGATGGCAGTGCTCAGGAGCAGCTGAGCAGCGATTATTGCGGCGGTATCTTCATTTTTGACGAATGGATGTACTACATCAATATCGATGACGGTAAGAGCCTCTACCGCATGGGTCTCGACGGAAGCGGCCGGACAAAGGTGGATTAGATTAGACGGGTAATTCATTTCCCACTCCCCCTCCCCTTTCAAGAGGGGAGGGGGAGAACGGGAAAAACAGTGGAAGTAAAAATGTGCGTGAAGGTTATCGGGGCGCGTCCTTAGAGCTTACAGTTTACAGCTTAAGGCCTGTTCCGGCACTAATGATTTTTAGAAAGTAACATCCCCCAGGGATGGGACTTCTCCA
This sequence comes from uncultured Syntrophomonadaceae bacterium, assembly GCA_964464625.1. Lineage (GTDB taxonomy): Bacteria > Bacillota > Dethiobacteria > DTU022 > DTU022 > JAAZIN01. The sequence continues at coordinate 37,433 of CAYXKD010000002.1, read as the reverse complement.
GGGGTAGAGTTAATAATGAGCCTAATTCAAAATCGATGCTTTCCGGTTGAAAATTACAGAAACCTCCTTCATTAAAAAACGTTAGCTCTCCAAAATAAACTTTTTCACCAACCTGGTAAAAATCGGCCCGTACAAAAGGAAAACCTGCGGATAGTAATTTTGCATACCTGATCATATCGTCCAGTCTGGATGGTTTGGGAAAGATCTTACCGCTCTGTTCCTTTTCGGAACAGAAGGGCAAGAGGTTCCATTCAAGATCATAAAAGTCGTTTTTCTCTTCCCGGGCGCGGTCACTGATCAAACAGATTATCGTGGGGTCCCCGTTGAAACAAAAAATCTTGTAATCTACTATTTCCCCAACATCTTTATCTTCCAGATATTCTTCGCAGACAATGTATTTCTCGCTGCGATAGACCCATTCACCACTCATATATTCGTAATCAACAGAAAGCCATTTCTTTAAATTATTTCTGGTTTTTCTAATGTCTAGATTGCTCTTATCCTGACATATTATTGTATGTCCTGAATCGTGCGAGGGCTTGAGCACAAATCTGTCTGGAAGTACCTTGAAATCAATCTCACGGGGGGATTTATAGAATCCAAGCTGCTTGATCAGGATATGGTCCAAACCCTTGCTGCTTACATATTCCCTGACCAGGTGCTTGTTGGCACAAACAGGGGAGCGCTCGTCGTACCAGTTTAGCTTTAACCACTGCAGCTTTTCATTAAATGACTGCGGTTTATTAAGATTAAGAGGGTATTTCATGTGGCTATCCCAGTGAGATCGGATTGCCTTTTCAGGTGATTCGTTAAGAATCATTTTACGCATTGACCTGTACTGTTTACGGTCAAGATATAGTAAGCGTTTATTCCGTATCCGCTGTCCAGTCTTTGTTTTTAAAAAGGCGGCTTTCAGTGCAACGGGCATAATTATCCCCCTTAATCATGAGAAAATCATGAGAAAATACTCTAGCGATTGTACAACAGCGATGAGAGTGATGCAACAAACCATTTATCCTGTTCCTCTCCAGCCAGGGGAGAGGGAGGGCTGGCGCCGCTTTCCCCCTCCCCCTTGCGGGGGAGAGGGCCGGGGTGGGGTGCTCCCCTGCGTTGCCGGCAGCTTACTTGCGGTCAAAGTAGATATTTTTCCCCGTGGCAGAGAGGGGGACTCCCACAACAATCTCACCTTTGATCAAGCCCAGCCTGCGGGCGGAGACGCCGATGCGGTACATGATCCGGTTGTCCACATTAAAGAGTGAAGCTGTTTTTACTGCAGATCCCAGGGCAATACCAAGATCTATAAGGCGCCAGCTGCACACCGGGCCGGCAAACTCTGTGCCATCGCCGAGCTTTTCTTTCATCTCGCGGCATGAATTGAAACCGCAGGCGCCGCAATCCTGCCAGATAGGCTCGGAATCAGATAATGAAAGCAGCAGGACAGCGCCGGAGCGGCGCACATTCTCGCCGTCGCGGTCGTAATTATGCTTTCCTTCTTCCCGGCTGTATCTGATCATTTCAGCAGCCAGTTCCTCTATCTCTTTGCCGCTCAGTATTTTGATCTCGACAAAATCGGCACCAACCGCTTTCGGGGCGGTGCGGGCGGAAAGAGCCATCATTTTGGCAACAGTTTCCATGATTGAATCCATGTTATCGCCTCCTGTTTTACTAAATACATTTTAAGCCATCTTCAGGAAAAGGTAAACCCGGGGTTACGGGATCAGGATGTCCTAAAAGGGCGAAATGGCGCCTTTCTTTCTTTTGGGCTTCCAGGCTGTTGCATCTGAGATATTTGATGGATCCTGGAATTAAATCTGGAAAGTTGAAAGGGATCTGCCCGATCATGGCGAAACAAGTATGGATTGGAAATACTATATTACTCTCGATGCTTATAATTTGCATTACGAGGGAAAGTGTACCTAGGGTTCCGCTGAGCGGTGAGGCCGGAGATGCTTTGCTTCACCTGTCCAGGCTGGTCCAAGTGGTACAGGCGTTTAAGGGGGCAACCTTTGGGGAGCCTTTTTTGGCGCTACACCGGAGGGATAAAAGCCCAGGCGGGTAGGTTTCGCTCGCAGCCTACTTGCCCGGGCTTTTGAACTGGGGGGTGATCCCTGGGAAAAGAGTAAAAAGGCGATTCTTTTGGTAATCTAGAGCAGAACCATTTTAGGAGGTTTATAATGGAAAAGTTGTTCAAGCTTAAGGAGAACAATACGAACGTCCGTACAGAGGTCATTGCGGGAATTACCACTTTTATGACCATGGCCTACATCATCTTTGTAAACCCGGCGCTCCTCAGTGACGAATTCGGTGCGGGAATGGATTTCGGGGCTGTGATGACGGCTACGATTATCGCCGCCGGTCTGACCACCATCCTTATGGGGTTGCTGACCAATTATCCCTTTGCACTGGCCAGCGGTATGGGTTTAAATGCATTTTTCTCCTTTGTAGTGGCCTCCCAGTACGGCTGGCAGACTGCGCTGGGCGCTGTCTTTATTTCCGGGGTGGTCTTCACCATCCTGGTGCTGACCCGCGCGATAGGATATATTGATGCCGCCGTCCCGATAACGCTTAAACGGGCGGTGGCTGCAGGAATCGGGCTTTTCATCGCCTATATCGGGCTGCAGGGCGGCGGGATCATCGTTACCGATCCGGCGACGCAGATCACCATGGGCAATCTCACCGAACCGGGGCCGCTGCTCACTCTTATCGGTATCCTCATCACGGCTGTGCTCATGGCTCGCAAAGTGCGGGGGGGCATCCTTATCGGAATCCTGCTGACTACGATAGTGAGTTTCTTCATGGGGATTAAGGCGCTGCCTACGGGTCTGGGCGATATCTTCGGCATGCCCGCCACGCTGGCTCCCATTGCCTTTAAGCTGGATCTGAAAGCGGCCTTATCCATCCCCATTTTTGTGATTTTCTCCTTTGTCTTTGTCGATGTTTTCGACACAATGGGGACGCTGCTGGGGACGGGCGCGCGCGCCGGTTTTCTTGATAAGGAGGGGCGGCTGCCCAAGGTGGACAGAGCCATGCTTGCCGATGCCATCGGGACCATGAGCGGCGCCCTGCTGGGCACCAGCACGGTGACCACCTATGTGGAGAGCACCGCCGGTGTTTCAGAGGGCGGCCGCACGGGGCTCACCGCAGTTGTCACGGGGCTGCTCTTTTTCCTGAGTCTTTTCATAGCGCCGCTGGCGGGGTTGATCCCCACAGAGGCGACAGCTCCGGCGCTGGTCATAGTCGGTGTGCTCATGGTTGGTTCGGTAACAAAAATCGACTTTGATGATTTCACCGAAGCGCTGCCGGCTTTTTTGACCATCATTTTCATGCCGCTGGCTTACAGCATCGCCGATGGTATTGCTTTCGGTTTCATCGCCTATCCCGTTGTCAAGGTGGTTGCAGGAAGATGGAAAGAGGTCCACTGGCTGGTCTACGTGCTGGCGGCGGTGGCCCTGATTCACTTTTTCCTGGGCTAATTACGTTAAAATCAGGGAGCGGCGCCGCCGCTCGCTAAAAACAAGGGTGTGAAGGAGTGTGATGGGTGGGATGTCTGCGCCGCCGGAAGTTGGTATTATCATGGGCAGCGATTCTGATCTGCCGGTGATGGCAGAGGCGGGCGCTGCGCTGGAACGCTTCGGCATCGTTTATGAGGCGGTTATCGCCAGTGCGCACCGCCATACCGAGAAGGTGATGCGCTATGCCCGGGGGGCATCCGGGGCGGGTCTGAAGGTGATCATTGCCGGTGCGGGCGGCGCCGCCCACCTGGCAGGTGTCATTGCCGCGCTGACGGTGCTGCCGGTTATCGGCGTGCCGGTGGCAACGGAGCACCTGGGCGGGATTGATTCGCTCCTGTCCATTGTGCAGATGCCCCGGGGCGTGCCGGTGGGCACGGTGGCGGTAAACGGTGCTTATAATGCCGGCCTGCTGGCGGTGCAGATTCTCGCCCTGGAGGAGAGGGTGCTGCAGGATAAATTGTTGCGTTTCCGCCAGGAGATGGCGGCGCAGGTGGAGGAGAAAGACAACCGCCTGCGCCGGGAAGGTTTTAAGTTTTAAACGGTACAAATCCCGGGAGGAGAGAGCCGATGAAGGCGAAAGATGAGCAGCCCTGGCGGCAGTTGGGGCTCACTGACGAAGAATATGAGAGCATCAGGGCGGATCTGGGAGGCGAACCGAACCTGGTGGAGCTGAATATGTACAGCGTGATGTGGTCGGAGCACTGCAGCTACAAGCATTCAAAGGCGGCGCTGCGCCTGCTGCCCACAGAGGGGCCGCAGGTGCTTCAGGGTCCCGGTGAGAATGCCGGTGTGGTTGATCTGGGGGGCGGTCTGGCGGCGGCATTTAAAATCGAAAGCCACAATCATCCCACGGCTGTGGAGCCCTTTCAGGGCGCTGCAACAGGGGCCGGGGGAATCATCCGCGACATTGTGGCCATGGGCGCACGGCCGGCGGCGCTGCTGGGCTCGCTTCGCTTCGGTCCGCTCGGGGAGAGGCGCAGCCGCTTTCTTTTTGAGGGGGCTGTGGAGGGGGTTTCCTGGTACGCCGCCGGGACAGATATCCCCCTGCTGTCACTGGAGCTTTTTTTTGATGAGTGTTACCGGGAGAATCCGCTGGCCAATGTCATGTGTGTGGGGCTGCTGCCGGCGGAGAGGGTGATGCGGGGACGGGCCGCCGGAGAGGGTAATCTGCTTCTGCTGGCCGGGGCGCTGACGGGGCGTGACGGGATTCACGGGGTTACGTTTGCCTCGGAGGATTTTACCGAAGGGATGGGGGATGAGGAGCGGCAGCCGGTGCAGGTGGGAGATGCTGCACTGGGGAAAGCCCTTGTCGAAGCAACTCTGGAGGTAATTGAAAAGGATCTGGTCCTGGGGGTGCAGGATCTGGGCGGAGCCGGGCTGAGCTGTGCTCTGACGGAGACGGCAGCCCGCGGCGACAGCGCGTTGGAGGTGGAGCTGGCGCAGGTGCCCCTGCGGGAAGAGGCTATGTCCGCTTACGAGATTCTCACTTCGGAATCGCAGGAGAGGATGCTCCTTATTGTGAAGCCGGAGCGGCAGTCAGAGGTTGCGGCGGCTTTTGAGGGGCGGGGCCTCTGCTGCAGCGCCATCGGCAGAGTCACCGGGGGGGAGCTGGTCACAGTGAAACACCACGGGGAGCTTGTTGCCCGGGTGCCGGCGGCAAGTGTTGCCGGGAGCGCCCCTGTGTATGAGCCGGACTCCCGGGAGCCTGCATACTACCGCCGGCTTGCCGCCTGGGATCCCCTGGAGCTCCCGCCGGCTGAGGATTTGAACAGCGCTTTGCTGGATCTTCTCGGCTCCCCCGATGTTGCATCAAGGGGCTGGGGGGCGGAGTGCGGTGCTGCTATGCTGCTGGAGCTGCCGCAGGGGAGAGCCCTGGCAATGGCGGTGGCAGGGAACGGGCGCCTTGTCTACCTTGATCCTTACCGGGGGGCTGCCATGGCTGTATGCGAGGCGGCACGCAGCCTGGCCTGCGCCGGGGCGCGGCCGCTGGGAATCACTGATGGTCTAAACTTTGGAAATCCGGAAAAACCGGAGATATTCTGGCAGTTCCAACAGGCAGTCAGCGGGATTGCCGGGGCCTGCCGGGCGCTGGATATCCCTGTTGTGGGCGGCAATGTCAGTTTTTACAATGAATCGGCTGGTGAGGCCATCTATCCGACGCCTGTGATCGGGGCTGTGGGGGTTTTGGATGATGCTGCCAGGAGCCGCCGGGGGGGCTTTGGCGATGAGGATGATCTCATCTATATGCTCGGTCCCGCCGCTGTTTCCCTGGGCGGCAGCCAGTATCTAAAGAGTCTCCATGGAAAGGTGGCGGGACCGCTGGCGCAGATTGATCTGGATCTGGAAAAAAGGCTGCACCATCTGCTCCGGCGTCTGGCAGGGGAGGGGCTGCTCCTCAGCTGTGCCCGCTCTATTTCCCTGGGGGGGCTCGCTCTGGCCCTGGCGGAAGGCTCTCTGCAGGGGGGGTGCGGTGCCAGGGTTACATTGCCGGCAGGCGCCCCATCTGAATTGCAGCTTTTCGGCGAGGGGCCCTCGCGGGTTCTGCTGGCGGTGAAAGAGGGCGGCAGCGACCATCTCGAGGCACTGGCCGCAGAGGCGGCGGTGCCGGCAGTATGCCTGGGGCGGACCGGCGGAGAGAGATTGAGTATTACGTCAGGGGCGGACCTTCTCATTGATCTGCCTTTGACGGTGCTGAAGCGCGTACATGGGGAGGCGATTTCATGGCCCCATCAATAAGAGAGGCCTGCGGGGTCTGCGGCGGCTGGGCTGCCGACCAGTTCGCTGCTTATCTTGTCTGCTTCGGCCTTTATGCGCTGCAGCACCGGGGCCAGGAGAGCGCCGGTATCGCTGTCGGTTCGGGCAAGGGTGGTAAGATCTGGGTTCAAAAGGGGCCGGGCTTAGTTTCTGATATTTTTCCCGATACCCGCGAGCTAAAAAGGCGGCGGGGCCCGCTGGCCCTGGGCCATGTGCGCTACGCTTACGGCGGGGAGGGGCGCGGTCCCGAAAACAGCCAGCCGCTGCTGCTGCGCTACCGCCATGGCGAATTGGCCATAGCTCACAACGGGCGCCTCGTGAACGGCCTCTTTCTGCGCGATGAACTTGCCGGACAGGGGGCTATCTTTCAGACGGATACAGACAGCGAACTGCTGGGCCATCTGGTGGCCAGGCAGAATAATCCCTGCCTGGAGGAGTCCCTTGCTGCGGTGGTGCCGCGCCTGGAGGGGGCCTTTGCCTTCATTATCAGCGATGGGAAGAAGATCATCGGATTGCGTGACAGGCAGGGCTTCAGGCCTCTTTCCCTGGGCATTCTCGGGGAGAAGGGATATTTTCTCGCCTCCGAGACCTGTGCTTTTGACACCATCGGGGCGCAATTTATCCGCGAGGTGGAGCCGGGGGAGGCTGTAGTGCTGGATGAGGGGGGGCTCAAATCCTTACGGATGGTTCCTGCAAAAGGCTCATCGCTCTGTATCTTTGAATTTATCTATTTTGCCCGCCCGGACAGCAATCTGCAAGGGAAAAATGTGCACCTGGCCCGCCGCGAGCTGGGAAGGCAGCTGGCCCGGGAGCATCCCGTTGATGCCGATATGGTTACGGGAGTGCCCGACTCGAGCATTGCGGCGGCATCGGGCTATGCCGAGCAGGCGGGTTTGCCCTATGAGATGGCTCTGGTGAAAAACCGCTATATTGGCCGCACATTCCTGCGGCCAACGCAAAGGATGCGTGAAGAGGGCGTTGACCTGAAGCTCAACGCGGTGGAAAAAATTGTCCGGGGCAAGCGGGTGGTTATTGTGGATGATTCCATTGTCCGGGGCACCACCAGCGTGAAACTGGTGCGCCTCATGAGGCGTGCCGGGGCGCGGGAGGTGCACCTGCGCATCAGCTCTCCTCCGGTGATCGATGCCTGCCTCTACGGTATCGATATGCCGGCTTCGCCCGAGCTCATTGCGCACCGGCGTGGCGCAGCGGACATTGCCGGCAAGATCGACGCCGATTCGCTGGGCTACCTCAGCCTGGAGGGAACAGTGGCAGCTGTGGGGCTGCCCGCAGAGAGTCTTTGCCGGGCCTGTTTTACCGGACATTATCCGGTCTGCTGAACGCAGTGGTGACCGCTGCTGCGGTGATCAATGCGAAGTAAATCTTGATCCTGAGGCAGGAATTTACCTTGTGAATAGGTAAATAGAATCAAGATATCGGCAGTACAGCGTTCTACTTTTGTATATTTAAGGAGGATTCCGTAATATGGAGAGTTTTTTGTATTGGGTGCCTGCTGCCGCTTTGGTAGGTCTTCTTTTTGCCTTGTTCCTCTGGTTCAGGGTAAAGCGGGCTGAAGAGGGCAGCGGAGAGATGAAGGAGATTGCCGGGGCTATATATGAGGGGGCAATGGCTTTTCTGCGGCGCGAGTATAGCTACCTCATCGTATTTGTGATCGTGCTTGCTGCAGTTCTTGCTATTTTCATCAATTACTTAACGGCAATCTGCTTTGTTGTGGGCGCTATTTTTTCGGCACTGGCCGGCTATGTGGGTATGAATGTGGCTACGCGCGCCAATGTGCGCACCGCTCATGCCGCCCGCTCGGGAATTAGCCCCGCTCTGAACATCGCTTTTTCCAGCGGGACGATCATGGGGATGATGGTTGCCGGGCTGGGGCTGCTCGGCCTGGGGATTCTCTATATCTGGATTGGCGATCCCGCCATTGTTAACGGCTATGCCCTGGGGGCCAGCTCCATTGCTCTTTTTGCCCGCGTGGGCGGCGGCATTTACACCAAGGCTGCCGATGTGGGGGCGGACCTTGTGGGGAAAATTGAGGCGGGTATCCCCGAGGATGATCCCCGCAACGCCGGAGTCATCGCCGACAACGTGGGTGACAATGTGGGCGATGTGGCCGGTATGGGAGCGGACCTTTTTGAATCTTATGTGGGGGCGATGATTGCCGCCATGACCGTGGGGATTGTGACGGAGTACAAGTTTGCCGGAGTGCTGCTGCCGCTGCTGGTCTCAAGTGTGGGCATCATCGCTTCGGTGATCGCCTCATTTTTTGTTCGCGCCAAAAAGGGAGCCAGGCTCAGCTCAGTGCTGGAGCGCGGCATCATTATCAGCTCCCTTGTGGTTCTTATCGCTTCATTCTTTATAACCAGGGGTCTTCTGGGTGAGATGGGACCCTTCTATGCTGTTGTGGCGGGCCTGGCGGCCGGAGTGATTATCGGCCGGATTACCGAGTATTACACCTCCGACCATTTCAAACCGGTGCAAACGATTGTCAGATCATCTTTAACAGGACCGGCTACAAATATTATCAGCGGACTGGCCGTGGGAATGAAGAGCACTGTTTACCCCATGCTGGCCATTGTGGCCGCCATTCTTGTTTCCTACCAGTTTGCCGGGGTTTACGGTATTGCCATCGCCGCCGTAGGGATGCTATCCACAGTGAGCATGACCGTGGCTGTTGACGCCTACGGCCCTGTGGCTGACAATGCCGGCGGCATCGCCGAGATGGCGGGCCTGGAAAAAGAGGTGCGCGTCATAACCGATGAACTCGACTCCGTGGGCAACACCACCGCTGCTATCGGGAAGGGTTTTGCCATCGGATCGGCCGCTTTGACGGCGCTGGCTCTCTTTACCGCCTACTCGCAGGTGGCCGGTCTTGACGTCATCAATATTAACAGTGCCAAGGTTATAGCCGGTCTCTTTATCGGCGGTACGCTGGTCTTCTTCTTCACCTCGAGGACCATGGAGGCTGTGGGGAACGCTGCATTCTCTTTAATCGAGGAGATTCGCCGCCAGTTCAGGGAGATTCCGGGCATCATGGAGGGAAAGGCCCGTCCGGAATATACCCGCTGCGTTGATATCAGCACCAGGGCGGCTTTGAAAGAGATGATCATTCCCGGTCTCTCGGCAGTGATCGTTCCCCTGGCTGTGGGGCTGCTGCCCTTCCTGGGGAAAGAGGCGCTGGGCGGCCTGCTGGGCGGCGCCCTTATAGTGGGGGTGCTCCAGGCGATCTACATGGCCAATGCCGGCGGAGCCTGGGACAATGCGAAAAAGTATATCGAGACAGGACAGCACGGCGGCAAAGGCAGTGAGCCTCACAAAGCAGCTGTCGTGGGCGACACAGTAGGCGATCCCTTCAAGGACACCGCCGGACCCTCCTTAAACATTCTCATAAAGCTCATGAGCATCGTCGCCCTTGTCTTCGCCCCACTCTTCTTCTAAACACAACAAAACAACTAAGTTAGTAAACTTGGTGCCAGGCACCAAGTTTACTAACTTCTTTAAAGGATGGAGCATAAACAACGATGGATGGGCAGATCGATTACCGGCAGTCTGGAGTGGATATTGCTGCGGGAGAGGAAGCGGTAGAGAGAATTAAAGGGCTGGCCCGCTCAACTTTCAGGGCGGAGGTGCTCCAGGATCTGGGCGGTTTCGGGGGACTTTTTGCCCTGGACAGCGGGGCTTACCAAAGGCCTGTGCTCGTTTCAGGATGCGACGGTGTGGGCACGAAACTAAAGGTGGCCGGTGCCTTCGGGAACCATGGCACCATTGGCGAAGATTGCGTGGCCATGTGTGTGAACGATATCCTGGTGCAGGGGGCGGAGCCGCTTTTCTTCCTTGATTATCTGGCCGTGGGAAAACTGGAACCGGAACAGGTGGAACAGGTGGTGGCGGGGCTGGCCCGGGGATGTCGCCTGGCCGGTTGTGCCCTTCTGGGGGGAGAGACTGCGGAGATGCCCGGCTTCTACCCGCCCGGGGAGTATGACCTGGCCGGTTTTGCTGTGGGTATTGTAGAGCGCGACAGGATCATCGACGGCAGCACCATCCTTTCAGGAGATGTTGTCATCGGGCTTACTTCAACAGGACTGCACAGCAACGGTTATGCTCTGGTCCGGAAGGTGCTGCTGGAGCAGGCGGGGTTGTCACTGCAAGAGAGACCTGAAGGGCTGAATGGAATCACCCTTGGTGAGGAGCTGCTCCGGCCGACGCGCATCTATGTTTCAGGCGTCTTGCCAATGCTGCAGCAATTTAGCATTAAAGGGATGGCCCATATCACCGGGGGGGGACTGCCGGGAAATGTGCCGCGCATCCTTCCGGAAGGGCTGAAAGCGGTCATTGATACCTCAACCTGGGAGATACCGCCCATATTCGAACTCATTGAAAAGCTGGGCCCCGTGGCGAGGGAGGAGATGTACCGCACCTTTAACATGGGCATAGGTTACATCCTGGTGACACCGCCTGAAGAGGCCGCTGCAATAATTAATGCACTGGAAGAGAAGGATGTTTCCGCCATAAAAATAGGTACAATTGCACCGCTGCGTTCTGCCGCTGACAACTTGGTAAACCTGGTGCCTGGCACCAGGTTTACCAAGTTTACTTAGTCGGGTCAGGCAAGTTAGTGAACCCGGTGCCAGGCACCAAGTTTACCAAGTGGGGATCGGGGTTGTTGGCTATTATTTTGCTGACATAGGATTTGTTGACCCTAAGCAGTTCAACAATATTTTTATTTTTCCAGTGATATCTATGATACAAGGTCAGGATAAGTTCTTTGCGGGCTGCAGAAGCGGCAGAATCTCTGGATTTGGAAAATAGCTGCCCCTTCTCTATGTTATGAGATGTAGAAATCTTTTCGATCATTTGAAAAAGATCATCTGCAGCAATCTTTATCTCATGGGGTTTTTCCTCTAATGATGATAGATATCGCGGCAGGGGCAGATCTTCAGTCGTCTGCTTCATAAAAAGCAGGTATGCGGCAGCGGGATCCAGATCCTGTTCCTGGAGCAGGATCTGGTAAATAAGGGATTTGCTGACCAGGTTATTTTTTATCTTGCCTGAATAGTGCCCGTGGCTGCTCCAGGGGTATTCAAGGTCGCTTGTTATTTTTGCGCTAAACGGATTAAGATGGATGTATCTCAGTAAAGCCAGCAGATAGCGGTCATTGTCACAAAGATAAGCTTTATACCTGTTTTCAAAGACATGTCCTGATTGATTATATTCGCGGTTATAATAGATTGCATAGGACTGTTGCAGATGGTGCATTATTTTTGAAAGAGGTGTGTTTTCAACGCGGATGGTCAGGTGGGAGTGGTTGTCCATTACAGCATAGATGAGGAGTTCGAAAATAAATTTGAGGCGTAATTCATTTATTTTATCCAGGTAGTAGTGTTTATCTTTTTTTGAGGCGAAAATTTTGTCCTGATTGTTTCCCCTGGTGATGACATGATAAACGGCTCCTGGAAAATGAACACGCGGTTTTCTGGGCATGATGTAGGCCCCCAACAGATTGATTATTGTTTAAATATTAACACAACTCTAGAGTGTTGTCAATAACAGGATAAGCTGGTAAACTTGGTGCCTGGCACCGGTTGACTTATGGGACTGGGGTTTAGTAAACTTGGTGCCTGGCACCGGTTTACTAATTGTGGGGGAGGGGGGAAGGTGTGAAGAGGATTGCGGTGCTGGCTTCGGGAGAGGGGACAAATCTGGAGGCGATCCTGGAGGCGGTGGAAAGCGGTGAGATTGACGGGCGTGTGGAGCTGGTGATTAGCGACCGGGGAGAGGCGCCGGCGCTGAAGCGGGCCCGCGGGAGATCTGTCCGGGCTCTCCATCTTGATCCCCGCCTCTACCGGGGGCGGGAGGAATACGATGGGGCGGTGGCGGCGGAGTTGCAGCAGTCAGAAATTGAGCTGGTGGTGCTGGCCGGTTTTATGCGGCTTATTTCGCCGCTCCTGGTGAGGGCCTTTCCCATGCAGATCATGAATATTCACCCCTCGTTGCTGCCCTCTTTTCCAGGCACTTCGGGGGTTAAAGAGGCGCTTGATTACGGGGTGAAGGTGACAGGGTGCACTGTCCATTTTGTTGACGAGGGGCTTGATACAGGACCGATCATCATGCAAGAGACGGTGCCGGTGCTCCAGAAAGACACTGTGGAGACGCTGCACGGGCGGATCCATGCCGTGGAGTACCGTCTCTATCCAAGGGCGATCCAACTCTTTTGCCTGGATATGATTAAAGTTGAAGGAAGAAGGTGTTTCATTGGATAAAAATGACACTTATCGTAAAAGAGCGCTTCTAAGCGTCTCCGACAAAAGCGGGATCGTTGATCTGGCCCGGCGGCTCCATTCGCTGGGATGGGAGATCATCTCTACCGGTGGAACCGCCAGAGTGCTTAAAGATGCAGGCATTCCCGTGGTAGAGGCAGCTGAGTTAACCGGCTATCCCGAGATTCTCGGGGGCAGGGTGAAAACACTGCACCCAAAGATCCACGGCGGCCTTCTGGCCCGCCTGGAACTTGAGGAGCACCGGAAACAGCTTGCCGGCCAGGAGATTCATCCCATACAGTTGCTTGTAGTCAATCTTTATCCCTTTTCTGAAACCATTTCCAGGCCGGGCGCCACTCTGGAGGAGGCGGTGGAGAATATTGATATCGGCGGGCCGGCCATGCTCCGCGCCGCCGCAAAAAACTTTGCCCATGTGGCCGTTGTGGTCAATCCGTCGCGCTACCGGCAAATAACCGCCGAGCTTACGGAAAAAGGCGCTCTTTCAGATGAAACACGCTACAGCCTGGCTGTGGAGGCTTTCAGCTACACGGCACATTATGACGCCCTTATTGCGGAATATCTTTGCAGAAGGCCCGGGTGGGATAAGGAGCCCTTTTCGCCCCTCTATACCATTCCGCTGCAGAAAGTGATGTCTCTGCGTTACGGGGAAAATCCTCAGCAGGATGCGGCTTTTTACTCTTTCGGCGGAGTGCAGCAGGGGCTGGCGGCGGCGCGTCAACTGCAGGGGAAGGAGCTGTCCTTCAACAATTTAAATGACCTGAACGCCGCCTGGGAGCTGCTTCTCGAATTTAACGAACCTACCGCCGTAGCGGTGAAGCATACGAACCCCTGCGGGGTGGCTTCGGCGGCAACTCCTGAAGAAGCTTACAGCCTCGCTTATGCGGCTGATCCTGTTTCCATTTTCGGCGGTATTGTAACCCTGAACCGCCCGGTTAGCGAAGCCCTGGCCAGGAAGATGGTGGAGATCTTCCTGGAGGTTGTTGCTGCTCCTTCCTTTACCAACGATGCCCTGGAGATCTTCAGGATGAAAAAGGAGATCCGCCTTCTGGAGATCTCCCCTGATGTGAAGGGCGGCGATTTCGATACCGATCTGAAGAGGGTTTCCGGCGGGCTGATCATGCAGACCCTGGACCGGGAGCCCGTGGATCTTTCCGGCAGCGAGGTTGTTACAGAGAGGGCGCCTACAGATGATGAATGGCGCGATCTGGCCTTTGCCCAGAAGGTGGTCAAGCATGTCAAGTCAAATGCCATTGTCGTTGCCAAAGGCGAACAAACTCTGGGGGTGGGAGCCGGTCAGATGAATCGCATCGGTGCGGCGCGCATTGCCCTGGAGCAGGCGGGAGATAAAGCGGGCGGCGCCGTAATAGGCTCCGATGCCTTCTTCCCCTTTCCCGATACAGTGGAGGCGGCTGCTGGGGCGGGCGTAACAGCCATTGTCCAGCCCGGCGGCTCTTTGAAGGACAGCGCCTCCATTGAGGCCTGCAACAGCCGCGGTATCGCCATGGTCTTTACAGGGCGCCGTTACTTTAAACATTGAATCTTATCCGGTAAAGGGGGTCAGACGATGCGGGTATTGATTGTTGGGGGAGGCGGCCGGGAGCATACCCTGGCCTGGAAGATAGCCCAAAGCCCGCTTTTGGGAAGGCTTTATTGTGCTCCCGGTAATGCCGGTATCGCTGCGGAGGCACAGTGTGTCCCTCTGGCGGCGGAGGAGGCTGGCGGGCTGCAGGATTTTGCAATCAGGGAGAAAATTGATCTTACCGTTGTGGGGCCGGAGGCGCCGCTGGCGGCGGGGCTGGCCGATAATTTCCGCAAGGCCGGGCTGCTCGTTTTCGGACCGGGCCGTGATGGGGCCCGGCTGGAATGGAGCAAGGTCTGGGCAAAGGAGCGGATGGTTGACTGGGGTATGCCCACGGCCAGGTTTGAGGTTTTTGATGATTATGAAGCTGCTTTGCGCTATCTTGAAAAAGAGTACAGGGACAAACCGGTGGTGGTCAAAGCCGACGGCCTTGCTGCGGGAAAGGGAGTGACTGTGGCCCGCGAAGGCACAGCCGCCGCAGAGGCGCTGCATGCCATGATGGTGGAGAGGGTTTTCGGCGATGCCGGGAAACAGGTGATCATTGAGGATTGTCTCCAGGGCGAGGAGCTTTCCATGCTGGCCCTTACCGATGGCAGGGAGATGGTGGTGCTCCCATCATCACAGGATCATAAGGCCATCGGTGAAGGCGACAGGGGGCCGAACACCGGGGGGATGGGTGCCTATGCGCCGGCACCGCTGCTGACAAAGGAGCTGGCCGCCATTGTTGAGAATGCAATCTTCCGCCCCTTCCTGAAAGGCCTGGAGAGGGAGGGTATAGATTACCGCGGAGTGATCTACGCCGGGCTGATGATCAGCGGCCGTGAGATCAACCTCCTTGAATTCAACGTCCGCTTTGGCGACCCTGAAACACAGGTCCTTTTACCGCTGCTGCGCTCTGATCTGCTGCCCCTTCTGGCAGCCACGGCTGAAGGACGGCTGGCGGAGAGTGTGCCTGCGCTGGATATGCGGTGGCGCCACGGTTGGGCGGCGGCCTGCGTAATTCTCGCTTCGGGCGGCTATCCGGGGCTTTACGAGACAGGGAAGCGAATCCGGGGTCTTGAGGGCGCCGCGCTTTCCTCCGGCGAGAAAGATGATACCGGAGAAGAGGGGGGGCTGGCCCTTTTCCATGCCGGAACAGCCTTTGATCGCAGCGGATCCATCGTCACTGCCGGCGGTCGGGTTTTGGGCGTTACATCCTGGGCAAAGGGTCTTCCGGAGGCGCTGAAAAAGGCTTATCGGGCGGCGGAGCAGATCGATTTTGAAGGTTGCTATTACCGACGCGATATCGGGCACCGCGCCATTCAGCAATAAAATACCATCAAAAGGAACTATAGGCTCACTCTCCCCAAAAGGGTGATTATGTGATAGAATAATAATGACAATTGTCTCTATTGGCAATTGTTAATTTACTACTAAAGGATGGCTCAGGAGGGAGGATCAATTTGGATCGGAATTATGCACTTACCGAGAAAAGAAATGTAGTTTACGAACCGGCAGGTAATAGAAGACTTTTCACCAATCCAGATGCGGATGAGGCGAGGGCTTTTTTTCAAGAAAAGTCCCGTAAAAAAGTGGACAAGACCACCACGGTTAAAGAGGCTGTTACACGCCTGGTTCACGACGGCGATTATATCGCTGTGGGGGGCTTCGGCGGAACGCGTATTTCCACTGCTCTGCTTCACGAGATCGTGCGGCAGCGGAGGAGAAACCTCGGGCTCTCGGGCCATACCTCAACTCATGATTTTCAGATTCTCGCAGCCGGCCGCTGTATCAACCGCTGCGATATCGCCTATATTATCGGCCTGGAGGCACGGGGGCTTTCTTACCGCTCCCGCGTGGCCGTTGAAAGTGGCGAGATTGAGGTGACAGAGTGGACGAATGCCGCCCTGGCCTGGCGCTACAAGGCGGCGGCTATGGGGGTGTCATTTATCCCCACGCGAACCATGCTCGGCACGGATACGGTTAAACATAGTGCCGCAGTGGAGATGGAATGTCCCTTTACCGGGAAAAAATATCTGGGGCTTCCGGCGCTTTTTCCCGATGTGGCACTCATTCACGTGCACCGGTCCGATGTATACGGGAACTGCCAGATTGATGGAATTACCATTTCGGACTATGATCTGGCCAGGGCGGCGAAGCATCTCATTATCACCACTGAGCGTCTGGTTCCCGAAGATACTATTCGCCGTAAACCGGACCGTACGGCTATTCCCTACTATCTTGTCGATGCTGTTGTGGAGGTTCCCTTCGGTTCTTATCCGGGCAATATGCCCTATGAATATTTCAGCGATGAGGAGCATATTCAGGAGTGGCTGCGCGTGGAGCGGGATCCCGAAGAGCTGGCTGAATTCCTGGAGCGGAATATCTACGGTGTGGAGGATTTCTGGAGCTATATCCAGCTAAATGGTGGCCTTGACAGGATGAATGAGCTGCGCCACCAGGAAATTCTTGTTGAAAAATAACCTTCAGGGAGGGCTGAATTAATAATGGATTATAATCGCATGGAGCTAATGATCTGCCTGGCTTCACGTTTTCTCGAGGACAACCGCACGGTGGTCGTGGGAACAGGGGCTCCCTGTGCCGCAGCGATGCTGGCGCAAAGCCTTTACGCGCCCAACCTGATGATCATGTTCGAAGCGGGAGGTTTGGGGCCGCAGTTGCCGTCCATGCCCATCTCTGTGGGCGATTCACGAACTTTTTACCGCGGACTGGCCGCCGGCACCATGCCTGAGATCATGGAGAACTGCCAGCGGGGGATAGTTGACTATACCTTCCTGGGCGGAGCCCAGATCGATATGTACGGCAATATCAATTCCACGATGATTGGCGATGACTATGAAAGGCCGAAAGTGCGTTTTCCAGGCAGCGGCGGGGCCTGTGACCTGGCCTCCTTCTGCTGGCGGATCATGGTGATCACTGTGCAGGATGCGCTTCGTTTTACCGACAAGATCAATTTTATCACCTCTCCCGGTTATCTTACCGGAAAAGGCGCCCGCGAAGCTGCCGGGCTGCCCCCGGGCGGGGGCCCTTATAAGGTGATCACCGATCTTTGCGTGATGGGTTTTGAGGAGAAAACAGCGCGGATGCAGGTGGAGAGCATTCATCCGGGGGTTACCAGGGATCAGATTGTGGATAATACCGGCTTTGAGCTGCTCTGGTCGCCGCAACTTGTGGAAAGCGAACCGCCTACAGAAGATGAGCTGCAGATATTGCGGGAAAAGGTTGATCCCTACCGCTATATTATCGGACGTTCCTAGAAAAGATGCCTTTTGTATCTTTTTTCAGGCAGGAATCAGGTGCCTTGAACAAGAATAATTCATGTGAGGTGGAAGATGTCTCATAGTGTAATTGTGAGTTTTGCCCGCACCCCCTTTGGCCGCTTTCAGGGCTCACTAAAGGATGTGCCTGCTGTTGATCTGGGCGCCCTGGTCATTCGTGAAGTGCTGGAACGCGCCGGAGTAGATGGTGCTAAAGTGGATTATGCATTTATGGGGATGGTGCTCCAGGCAGGGGCGGGGCAGATTCCCTCCCGCCAGGCCACGATTAAAGCCGGCCTTCCGCCGGAGGTGCCCTCCGATACGATCAACAAAGTCTGTTCCTCCAGCCTGCGGGCGGTAAACATGGGCGATCTTTTAATCCGAAGCGGAGAGGCCCAGGTTGTGGTGGCCGGTGGGATGGAGAATATGAGCGCGGTGCCTTACTTTCTGCCGCAAGCCCGGGAGGGCCTGCGCATGGGTGACGGGCAGCTTGTTGACGGGATGATTAAGGATGGTCTCTGGTGCCCCTTCCACAATGTCCACATGGGGGTGCACGGGGACAGGGTTCCTGCCAGGGAATACGGGATCACCCGCGAGGCTATGGATAGTTGGGCGCTGCGAAGCCACCAGCGCGCTGTGGCGGCGATGGATCAGGGGTTTCTTGACGAAGAGATCGTGGCGGTAAGCGTACCGCAGCGCAGGGGTGAACCTGTTCTTTTTGAGCGCGATGAGCTGCCGCGCCGCGACAGCACCCTGGAGAAGATGGCTGCTTTGCCGCCGGCATTCGAGCCCGGAGGGCTCATCACCGCCGGAAACGCCCCTCCCATCAGCGATGGGGCGGCGGCGCTGCTTCTTACTTCTGCAGAGCAGGCGAGGCGGTGGGGCCTGGAGCCGCTGGCTGAAATAATCTCTTATGGCTATGCCTCCCAGGAGCCGAGCTATATTGCCACGGTGCCTTATGCCGCCGCCATGAGCGCGCTGCAGAGGGCGGCTATGACGGCTGAGGATATGGACCTGATCGAGGTAAATGAGGCTTTTGCCGCGGTGCCGCTCACATGCATGAAGCTGGGGAACTGGGATGAGGAGAAGATCAATGTGAAAGGCGGTGCCCTCTCGCTGGGACATCCCATTGGAGCCAGCGGAGGGCGCATATTGATGACCCTTGTTGCTGAGCTGCGCCGCCGCGGCGGAGGTTACGGGCTGGCTACGATTTGCAGCGGCGCCGCCCAGGGTGAGGCTACTGTTATCCGCGTCGGCGGCTCATGCGCCTGACTGACAAGGCTATAGGCAGCAAGCACCCGGCGGGCGGGGCGGGGAATTATGACGGAAAATAGCACCGCCGGCTCGCCATCAGAGGCTGCACGGCGCAATTGTAGGGTGGACTCTGTTCACCGTTGGGAGAATGGAATGAACTATTTATTATCGGATAAGCATCTGGCCCGAAGAGATGAATTCCGCGCATTTGCCCGCGAAAAGCTCTCCCCGGCGAGCGAAGGATTTGCCCGTAAAAACATCCAGGAAATAGCGCGGCGCGGTTATATGGGGCTGCCCATACCGGCGGAATGGGGGGGACGGGGAGAAGACTTCCTTACCTATATTCTCCTTATCGAGGAAATTTCGCGGTTATGCGCCTCCACAGGAGTTATCCTGGCTGTGCATACCTCCGTAGGCAGCTTTCCCCTGCTCTATTTTGGCACTGTCGCCCAGAAGAAGCGCTACCTGGCCGGTCTGGCCCGCGGTTCGCTGTTGGGCGCTTTTGCCCTTACCGAGGCGGGGGCCGGATCCGATGCTGCCGCCCTGACCATGACCGCCCGGAGCGGTCCGGAGAACGGTTATATTCTGGAGGGGAGCAAGATATTTATTACCAGCGGCGGAGAGGCAGATCTCTATACCGTCTTCGCCCTGACAGATCCTGAAAAGGGCAGCAAAGGGATCACCGCTTTTCTCGTGGAAAATGAAACTCCGGGACTGGAGATAGGGCCGCCGGAGAGGAAGATGGGGTTGCACGGTTCTGTAACTACAGAGCTGCGCTTCAGCGATGCTTATATCCCTGGAGAAAACCGCCTGGGTGCTGAGGGAGAGGGTTTTACTGTGGCCATGTCTCTCCTTGACGGCGGACGCATCGGCATTGCGGCGCAGGGCCTGGGCCTGGCCAGGGCCGCTATCGAGGAGACGGTGGCTTATCTGGGATTGCCCCCACCGGAGGGAATTGCCGGGGGGATCGCCGCACCGGGGCAGGGCGCACGCTTTACATTGGCCTCGCTTCACACCAGGCTGGAGGCCGCCCGCCTGCTTGTTTACCGCGCCGCTCTGCTCAAGGATGCCGGTCTTTCCTGCACCAGGGAGGCATCCATGGCCAAGCTTTTTGCTACAGATCTTGCCGTTGCCGCCGCCACCCGCTGCCTTGATCTTTGGGGCATGGCAGGAACCAGGGCTGATAACCCCCTGGCACGTTATTTCTGCGATGCCAAGGTGACCCAGATTTACGAGGGTAGCAATCAGATCCAGCGCCTCATTGTTGCGCGGGAGCTGCTTAACTATATGAAAAAATAAAGAGAAAGAGTCAGGAGGCAGGTAAAATGAATTTTGTACTCACCGAAGAACAAGAGATGACACGGAAAATGGTCCGTGATTTTGCTGAAAAGGAGGTCAAACCCAGCGCTGAGGAGCGGGATGACAAAGAGATTTTCTCCCGTGATATTTTTGATAAAATGGGGCAGCTGGGTCTGACGGGAATTCCCTGGCCGGAAGAATATGGCGGAGCGGGAAGCGATTTTATAAGCTATGTCATCGCTGTGGAGGAACTTTCGCGAGTCGATGCTTCCACCGGAACGACACTCTCTGCGCATATCTCCCTGGCAAGCTGGCCCATCTTCAAGTATGGCAATGCAGAGCAGAAGAAGAATTATCTGGAGCCGATGGCCCTGGGCGAGAAAATGGGCGCTTTTGCTCTTACTGAAGCCACCGCCGGCACTGACGCCGGGGCGGCGCAGGCCACGGCAAAACTTGAAGGGGACAGCTACAGGATCGACGGATCGAAGATCTTTATCACCAACGCCGGCGAAGCAGAGATCTATATTGTCTTTGCCATGACTGATCGGGAGAAAAAAGCGCGGGGTCTGAGCGCCTTTATTGTGGAGAAAGAGACTCCCGGCTTATCCTTCGGTAAAAAAGAGCGGAAGATGGGGCTGCGCTCCTCGCCGACGCTGGAGATGATCTTTGAAGACTGCCGCGTTCCCAAGGAGAACCTGCTGGGACAGGAGGGCGAAGGGTTTAAAATTGCTCTGAGCACGCTGGATGGCGGCAGAAATGGAATCGCCGCACAGGCAGTGGGCATTGCCCAGGGTGCAATGGAAGAGTCTGTAGCCTATGCCCAGAGCAGGGAGCAGTTCGGCCAGCCCATTGGCAGGTTCCAGGCCATTGCATTCATGCTTGCGGATATGGCCACCCAGGTGGAAGCTGCGCGGCTGCTCACATACCAGGCTGCATTTCTCGAGAGCCAGGGGCTCCCCTACGGCAATGCATCAGCCATGGCGAAGCTTTTTGCCTCTGAGGCAGCCATGCAGATCACCACACAGGCGGTCCAGATTTTTGGCGGTTACGGCTACACCCGCGATTACCCTGTGGAGCGCTTCATGCGCGATGCCAAGATCACCGAGATCTACGAGGGGACCAGCGAAGCGCAGCGCATGGTTATTTCACGTAATCTGATGAGATAAAGAAAGGGTAACCCGGCCGGTAAAGCAGCTTGTTAAAGCAGCGGGCAGTGGGGCACGGGCTGATAGCAGAAAGGAGCAGAAAACGAAGCATGGCTGAGGCAGCAGATAGAGGGCTTGTGATGATCTACACCGGTGATGGCAAGGGGAAAACCACTGCTGCGGTGGGGCAGGCGCTGAGAGCACTGGGGCACGGTTACCGGGTCTACATGATCCATTTCATGAAAGGGCGGGATTACGGTGAATTTCTTGCTGCAGAGAAACTGCCCCTTCTCACTATTGATCGGGCGGGAAGGGATACTTTTGTCAATCGCAAAAACCCTGATCCCATAGATATAGAGCTGGCCCGCGAGGGTTTTGCCAGGGCGGGCAAGGCCATTAAAAGCGGCGAGTATGATCTTGTTGTGCTTGATGAGATAAATGTTGCCGTTGATTACGGGCTGATACCGGAAGGGGAACTTCTCGATCTCTTGCGGGAAAAACCGCCCGGAGTGGATTTAATTTTAACGGGGCGGGGTGCTTCGCCGGAGCTGGTAAAAAGGGCTGACATGGTCAGCGAGGTGCTGATGATTAAGCATCATTACAGCAACGGCGTTGCAGGCCGCAAGGGAATAGAGTACTAGAAGAGCGATCTTGCAGGCGCCGGTGCTGTTTTGCCGGTCCCTGCAAGGTTATCTTTTTATCAAGGCATATGGTGGTGTGTAAATGGAGCTGGTCCAGGAGCTGCTGCAGGGAAACCGGCGGGCATTGGCGCGCCTTATCTCCATCGTGGAGAACAATGATCCGCAAAAAGAGGGGATCATGCAGCAGCTGTTTCCCCATACGGGGAGAGCCTACCTTGTGGGGATTACCGGTGCACCCGGTTCCGGTAAAAGTTCACTGGTGGACCGGCTTCTTTTTGAGATGCGCCGGAGCGGCTTTACTGTGGGAGTTATTGCAGTCGATCCCACGAGCCCTTTCACCGGCGGGGCAATTCTGGGGGACCGCATCCGCATGCAGGAGCATGCTCTGGACAGCGGTATCTTCATCCGCAGCATGGGAACGCGCGGCAGCCTGGGCGGCCTTTCCCGGGCTACGCGCGAGGCTGTGCAGATCATGGATGCCTTTGGCAAGGATCTGATCATCATCGAGACCGTGGGGGTGGGGCAGTCTGAAATCGATATTGTCAAGACTGCCGACAGCACTGTGGTGGTGCTCACTCCAGCCGGAGGCGACAGCGTGCAGACGATCAAAGCGGGGATCATGGAGATTGGTGACATTTTTGTTGTGAACAAGTCGGACCTGCCCGGAGCTGAGCGCACCGTTGCTGAAGTGAACATCATGCTTGATCTTAAGGAAGCGACCGGCTGGCGCGCGCCTGTTCTCCCTGTTATGGCGCTGCGCAGCGAAGGAATTGAAACACTTTGGCAGTCGCTGCAGGAGCACCGCGATTATCTAAAAGACGGCGGCCTTCTTGAAGAGAGGCGCCGGGAGCGGGCTGAAGGTGAACTGGGTGAGCTGGTCGAGTTCCTGGTTAAAAGCAGGGTTTGGGATAATATTAAGACGCAGATATCATTGGAGGAACTAATCGAGGCTATTGCTCTGCGGCGGCGTGATCCTTACAGCGCCGCCAGGGAACTGCTCCGGCGGATCAATTTTTCCCTGTAAAGCTGTAACACAGGAAAGCTTGGGAGAGTTGAGGAGGAGGAGCAATGCCCGAAAAAGAAAGACCCGCCGGCAGGACAATGGAAAGCGAGATCCTGCAGGCCGAAAAAGTGTGGCGCGAGAAAACCGGTGCCCACCGGGAGCGCCCTGAACCGTTCCAGACTATATCCGCAAAAGAGATTAAGGATCTTTACATGCCGCGCCATATAGCGGATCTCGACTATATGCGCGACCTCGGTTTCCCCGGTGAATATCCTTTTACCCGGGGTGTGCAGCCCAATATGTACCGCGGCCGTCTCTGGACAATGCGCCAGTTTTCAGGTTTTGGCGATGCCGCCGACTCGAACCGGCGCTACCGCTACCTGCTGGAGCAGGGCCAGACCGGCTTGAGCGTGGCTTTTGATATGCCCACAATCATGGGCTACGATTCCGATCATTCTCGCTCTGCCGGGGAGGTGGGCCGCTGCGGTGTGGCTATAGATTCCCTGGAGGATATGGAGCTGCTTTTTAAGGCGATTCCTCTGGATGAGATCACCACCTCCATGACCATAAACGGACCGGCATCGGTTCTCTGGTGTTTCTACCTGGCCAATGCCCTGAAGCAGGGGGTCGGGCTGGATCAGGTGGGCGGCACCATCCAGAATGATATTCTTAAGGAATATACCGCTCAAAAATCCTGGATTTTCCCGCCGGAGCCCTCAATGCGGCTCATTACCGATATATTTGCCTTTGCCGCGCAGAATGTGCCGCGCTGGAACACCGTCAGCATCAGCGGTTACCATATCCGCGAAGCGGGCTCCACCGCTGTGCAGGAGCTGGCCTTCACCCTGGCCGACGGCTTCGCCTATGTGGAGGCCGGTATGGAGGCCGGCCTGGATGTGGACGATTTCGCGCCGCGCCTCTCTTTCTTCTTCAATGCCCATCTGGACTTTTTCGAGGAGATCTGCAAATACCGCGCTGCCCGCCGCATCTGGGCCAGGCATATGAAGGAGCGATACGGGGCAAAAGATCCCCGCTCCTGGATGATGCGCTTTCATACGCAGACTGCAGGGTGCAGCCTGACGGCGCAGGAGCCGGAGAACAACATAGTGCGCACAGCCATAGAGGCGCTGGCCGCCGTTCTGGGGGGTACACAGTCGCTGCACACAAATTCCATGGATGAAGTGCTGGCCCTGCCCACGGAGAAAGCGGTGAAGATCGCCCTGCGCACCCAGCAGATCATCGCTTACGAGAGCGGTGCGGCCAATACCATAGACCCGCTGGCGGGATCATATTTTATCGAGTCCCTGACCAATGAGATGGAGGCCGAGGCGGAGGAATATTTTAGGCGCATCGATGCTCTGGGCGGTGTGCTGGCTGCAATTGAGCGCGGTTTTTTCCAGCAGGAGATCGCCGATGCAGCCTTTGCTTTTCAGCGGGCGGTGGATGAAGAGGAGCGGGTGGTAGTGGGGATGAACCGCTTTGCTTCAGGGGAATCCCTTAATATTGAGCTTCTAAAAATAGATCCGGCGGTGGAGCAGAAACAGGTTGAGCGGCTGCACAGACTGAAGGAACGCCGCGACAATATTGCCGCAGCGGCTGCGCTTGACCGGCTCTCCGCTGCCGCTGCCGGCAGCGATAACCTTATCCCCTTCATTCTGGAGGCAGCCCGCCTTTACGTCACTGAAGGAGAGATCATCGGTGCACTCAAAAAGGTATTCGGCGAATACCGGGAAACAGTTCTCTTCTAGAAAAGTTAGTAAACTTGGTGCCAGGCACCAAGTTTACTAACTAAGGGGGTGTTTATGTTGGAAAGTGGGCGCAAGATCAGGGTGCTTGTGGCGAAGCCGGGGCTTGACGGACATGATCGCGGGGCTAAAGTGGTGGCCCGGGCGCTGCGCGATGCAGGAATGGAGGTTATCTACACCGGACTGCACCAGACGCCGGAGCAGGTTGCCGAGGCGGCGCTGCAGGAAGATGTGGATGTTGTGGGGCTGAGCATCCTTTCAGGAGCACATCTTACCCTGGTGCCGATAATAAAAGAGCTGCTGCAGGAGAGGGGAATGGGGGAGGCGCTCCTCCTGTTGGGGGGGATTATTCCCGCCGAAGATGAAGCTTTGCTAAAAGAAAAAGGGGCTGCCGACGCTGTATTTACCCCGGGAGCACCCCTGGAGAGTATCGTAGAGTATATCCGCGAAAAATTTCAGCCCTAGGAATGTGCCGCAACTGCAACTATCAGGGCAACCATTAGTAATGATTATGGCCGCGCCACCGTTTTTGTGCGGCCTTTTTTATCTAAAATCGCCGCCTGAATTTACACCAGTATACCGGACACCACTCTTTGCCCCACCTTAAAGCACTTTAGGTGCGGTGCACTTTCGTCTAACCATACCCATAGTATAGCATCATGAGGAGGCTGCCGGTATGGAAGAGAGCGATTTGGATCTTGATAAGCTCACCGGGCTGATCAATTCGATATTCCGAGAAATGAATGCAGAGGAGCTTTCTGAGATATATTCGCTGCTGGAGACGGGAAAATTGCAGCATCTCATCCTGGAGCTGATCGGTGCAGGGGGGAGGGAGAGGACCCCCGGAGAGGTGGGCTCTGTGACAGCGCTGCTGCAGAGTGCGCTGCAACAGCGCCTTGAAGAAAAAGATACTGCCCCGGGGGGGCAAAATAAAGGATTTATTTCAGGCAGTGACAGCTAAAACATCTTTTTTCTATGGTATTATCCGGTAATAGTTCTTGTTTTTTCACTGCTCCCGGGAGATAATAACCGGTAAAGAGCGGCTGCTTACAAGAAGGGCAACTGGAAGCAAAGGCAGGGTAAAAAGATCCATGGAAAAAGAGATGATGAAGAAGGCGGCGGCGCAGGCTGCTCAGCTGCGACGAGAGATTGATGAACACATTTACCGCTATCATGTGCTTGATGATCCGGTGATCAGCGATCATGAGTTCGACAGGATGATGCGCGAACTGGCCGGGCTGGAGGAAAGATACCCGGAGATCTCCAGGGAGGATTCGCCGACGAGGCGCGTGGGCGGGGAGCCTCTGGAGGGGTTTCCCACACTGGTGCACAGGCTGCCCATGCTGGGTCTGGACAATGCTTTCCTGCCGGAGGAGCTAAATGATTTTGACGGCAGGGTGCGGCGTCTTGCGGAGCTTGAGAGGGTGGAATATTATTGTGAGTTAAAGATGGATGGGCTGGCGGTATCGCTGCAGTATGAAGAAGGAATTTTTGTTCGCGGCGCCACCCGGGGAGACGGAATTACCGGCGAGGATATCACACATAACCTGCGGACCATCAGGCAGCTTCCGCTAAGGCTGTCCGATGCTGTCACCCTGGAGGTGCGAGGCGAAGTATATATCAACAGGGCTGATTTTGAGAGGACAAACGAGGAGCGACGCGAGCAGGAGAAGCCCCTCTTTGCCAACCCCCGAAATGCTGCTGCAGGTTCGCTGCGACAGCGCGACCCCAGAATCACCGCTTCCCGGCCGCTGCGAATCTTTCTTTACGGGCCGGGTGAGCACAGCCTGCCCGTTTTAACGCATGAGCAGCTTCTGAACACCCTGGAGAAATTGCGGCTGCCCATTAACCGCCACCGCGCTTTCTGCCAAAATATAGGCGAGGCCTGGGAGTTTTGCCGCTACTGGGAGCAGCAGCGGCGTGAGCTGCCCTATGAAACTGACGGCATTGTGATTAAGGTAAATGATCTTAGACTTCAGGAGCGGCTGGGGAATACCGCCCGCAGTCCCCGCTGGGCCGTAGCATTTAAATACCCTTCTGAGGAGATGCATACCAGGGTTCTCGATATCATGGTAAATGTGGGACGGACAGGGGCGATCACCCCGGTGGCCCTCCTTGAACCGGTTTTTATCAGCGGCTCCACGGTGCAGAGGGCAAGTTTGCACAATGAAGATGTGATTGCGGAAAAAGGGGTCATGATCGGCGATGAGGTGGTAATCCGCAAAGCCGGCGAGATCATTCCCGAGGTGGTGCGTGTGCTCAAGGAGAAGCGCACCGGTGAAGAGATACTTTTCCAGATGCCGGAGCGGTGTCCCTCCTGCGGCGCCGCCGTGCATCGCCTTCCCGGCGAGGCGGCGCACCGCTGCCCGAACCCTTCCTGCCCTGCCCAGATCGTGGAGCGCATCGTCCATTTTGCTTCACGGCGGGCCATGAATATCAAAACCCTGGGGCCGGCAATGGCTGAATTGCTGTGGGAAGAAGGGATGTTGCATGATCTGGCCGATATTTACTATCTCGAAGCTCATTCCCTCCTGGATTTGAACATTAAAGGTTTGAAGGAAAGAAAAGTCTCCAATTTGTTGTCTGAAGTTAAAGAAAGCAAAGGGAATCCCATGCATAACCTTCTTTTC
The DNA here is from genome assembly GCA_964464625.1 of uncultured Syntrophomonadaceae bacterium. Lineage (GTDB taxonomy): Bacteria > Bacillota > Dethiobacteria > DTU022 > DTU022 > JAAZIN01. The sequence continues at coordinate 10,321 of CAYXKD010000002.1, read as the reverse complement.
GGCTTCGGGATCCGCTTTGTGGGAGAGAAGGCGGCAAGGCTCCTGGCGGAGCATTTTCGCACCATGCAAAGCCTGGGCGCAGCCAGTCTGGAGGAGCTGACTGCTGTTCCAGAGATTGGGCCTAAAATTGCCGGGGCGGTGATAGCTTTTTTCCAGACTCCCCATACCGCCGGGCTGCTGGAAAAACTGGAGAGGGCAGGCGTTAATTTCAGCGAATCTGTTGCAGCAGGCAGCATAAAGGGGGATAAAACGCTGGAGGGGAAAACCTTTGTCTTCAGCGGCGCTCTTAGCGGTTTTACCAGGGTTGACGCTGCGGCGGCGGTTCAGGAGCGCGGGGGCAGCGTCACCACGTCGGTGAGCAAGAAAACCGATTATCTTGTAGCGGGCGCCGAACCGGGCAGCAAGCTTGCCAGGGCCCGCGAACTGGGCGTGACAGTCATTGATGGTCCCGCATTTTTGAAACTTTTGGGAGAAGAAACAGTGCGCGGGAGTTAAACAAAAGACTTACCGGGATTTAAAAATATATGTGAAGGTATGGATCATAATTGCAGTTATCTTTCTCCTGGAAAATTAATCAGTTTTGCTGCACCGCTATTCTAAGTGGACCATGCTGACGATATCATTTAATGAAGGTTTAAAAAAGGTTGAAGCAGAAGTTGCCCCTGGATTTACACCTCGCTGAAATTGCACCAGAACAGCTTCTTATCCAGTCCAGGTATTGCCGTGCTTTTACGCTCAGGGTTATCTACCTTAAACTGTAAAACACCAGGGGATAAAAACTGGTTGACTAAAACATGCCGGTTCAGTTGAAGAAACCGGGCCTGCCAGCCGCTTTGCCTTTTTATGAACTGTCCACTAAGCAACAGTCCGTATGTGCGAAATAGAGAGAAAAGTAAGAAGGGAGGGGTTGCATGAGGATATCTCTTTTTGTAGACGGAGGAAATTTCTTTTATATGCAAAGAAATGATCTGGGGTGGTGGGTGGATCCCCGGAAACTTCTGGATTACATCAGGAGCAAGGGGGAGCTCATAGATGCAAACTATTATGTGGGCAAAGATGTTCATCCCGAGGCCAGGCAGGATAAATATCTAAGGGCACTTACATATATGGGTTATTCGCTGATAACAAAGGATCTTAAGAATGTTTTAAGGGAGGATGGAACTTATAAGCAAAGGGCAAATCTGGATATAGAAATAGTACTGGATATGTTTAATACAATAGAGCATTATGATATGGCAGTACTTGTCAGCGGCGATGGAGATTTTGAACGGTCCATAAGCCTGCTGAAAGCCAGGGGCAAGAGGTATCTGGTAATGGCTACAAAAAACTTAATTGCCAGGGAACTGAGAGAAGCTGTGGGTATGCATTATGAAGATTTTCATGATCTAAGGGGTTATGTGGAAAAATCATTTTAGACGTCTCTCCCGGAAAGCCCGCCAAAAGGATGCATCAAAGTTTTGAAAGGTCCCGCCGGGGCGCCTTTTTCAGCGTCGAAAAACACCTGTGCGTTTTTTATGCTTTATTTTTTTGCGAAGAAAAACCGCAAGGGGCAGACCCCCTTAAGAGGCGCAAGGCAGAAAATAAAATCTGTGCAAAATCTGTCCAAATGCAAATAAAGAGGCCCGACCGAATCGCCGAACCCCTTTGCTGTCAACGTTTTTAAGAAATAAAAGTGGCAGGGGAGACAGGACTCGAACCCGCAGCCCCTGGTTTTGGAGACCAGTGCTCTACCGCTTGAGCTACTCCCCTGCTGCCCATATTTTAATCCAGCATGGCAGTTTTGTCAAACAGTTCACACAAGCCAGGAAGTGCAGTTAGACCGCTGCTTAAGCCCGCTTTTCCAGCCGGTGGAGCACCGTCTGTTTCATTCACCGGGCCGGCAGGTGGATGGTTATTATTTACTTATCCATTCCAGTTTTTGCATCTTCTTTTACTGTATTGCAGAGAGAGCAACATTATTATAAAATTAAGCTTAATCACCTTCACGGGAGGAGTAAAAGTTTGAGCTTAAATTTACCAGTTATCGGAATAATAGGATGCGGCGCCATGGGAACGGCGCTTATCCGGGGTTTGATCGCTTCCGGTGAGATGGATCCGGCAAATCTGTGGATCTATGATCTTGACAGTAATAAAATGGAGGATCTCTCTGTTGAGCTTGGAGTTATGCCCGCTGCAGATGGGGAGCAGCTTTTCCAAAAGTGCCGCTATATTGTCGTAGCGGTCAAACCGCAGGATATTTTAACCTCCTCCGCTGAATGGGCCAAATTCTTCCAGCCGGAGGAGCAGCTGCTTATCTCCCTTGCTGCGGGGATAACGATCAAGTTCTATGAAGTGCGCCTGCCTGCGGGAAGCAAGATCATCCGGCTGATGCCCAATACCCCCTGCCTTGTAGGTGAAGGAGCTATTGCCATGAGCTGTGGAAAAGAGGTAACCCCTGAAGAGGCCGGCGAGGTAAAAAAACTGCTGAGCCATTTAGGGCTGATCATTACCGTTGAAGAGAAGCTAATGGATGCTGTGACAGGGTTGAGCGGCACGGGCCCGGCATATGTCTATCTTTTCATTGAGGTTCTCATCGATGCGGGGGTAAATATAGGGCTAAGCCGTAGGAACGCAGCAGATCTGGTCATACAGACAGTTATCGGTGCGGCGCAGATGGTCCGGGAAAGCGGACGCCACCCGGCGGAGCTGCGCAATGATGTGACATCGCCTGCAGGGACATCCGCCGCCGCCCTGGCGGTGCTGGAGTCGGGGAGGTTTAGAAGCAGTCTTATCGGGGCGGTCCAGACAGCGGTGCAGCGGGCGGGAGAGCTGAAGTATGAGTAAAGGGTATGGGCCTCCTGCCAAAGCAGAGCGGATCGTGGTGAAGGTCGGCACCAGGCTGTTAACCCATGAAACGGGACAGCTTAACCTTGCCTATATCGACAGGCTGGTCCGGGAGCTTGCCGATTTGAAGAACCAGGGACGGCAAATCATACTGGTAACATCGGGGGCTATCGGGGCCGGCATGGGAAGGCTGGGAATGAGGCAGCGCCCGGAAACCATCCCCGGGAAACAGGCAGCCGCCGCTGTGGGACAGGGTGTCCTCATACAGCTGTACGAGAAATTCTTTCTGGAATACGGCCAGATAGTAGCGCAGGTGCTGCTGACCAGGGCTGATTTTGCCGGCCGCGGCCGTTACCTCAATGCCAGCAATACCCTTCTCACCCTTTTGCGTTGGGGTGTGGTGCCGGTAATCAATGAGAATGACACTGTGTCGGTTCAGGAGATAAAATTTGGCGATAATGACCGCCTTTCAGCACTGGTGGCGGGTCTCTGCGACGCCGATCTTCTGGTGATCCTTACCACTGTGAAAGGCCTTTATGAAAGCGATCCAAACCTGTGCAGCCGCTCCCGCCTTATTTCGGAGGTTAAGTCCATCACTCCCGAGATAAAAGGGTATGCTGCCGGAACAGAGGATGAACTGGCCACAGGGGGAATGGTGACGAAAGTGCAGGCCGCCGAGATTGCCGCCAATTCGGGAGTGGGGATGTATATCGCCTGTGGAAAGATACCCGGGGTGCTGAACCGTATTTTAAGCGGTGAAAATCCGGGGACATATTTTCATCCCCATAAGAGCTACCTTAACCGCCGCAAACGCTGGATTGCTTACGGGCGGGTTCTTCAGGGCAGCGTAACCGTTGATGAGGGGGCTAGAAGAGCGCTCTGCAGCGCCGGTAAGAGCCTTCTGCCTGTGGGTGTGCTCAGCGTGGAGGGAACTTTTGAAAAGGGGGCCCTGATTTCCATTCGCGATGGCAGCGGCAGGGAGATTGGCCGCGGGCTCTGCAACTTTACTTCAGAGGAACTTTCCCTCATCAAGAAGCATTCCAGCCACCATATTGTCCGCCTCATCGGCAGGGAGGCTGGCGACGAAGTAATTCATCGCGATAACATGGTTGTCTATGAATGCAACAGTTTAGATGAAGGCAGCGGTGACACCAGTTATTTACAGACAAAAGAAGGTGAGGTTCCCTAAATGCATCCAGAAGTAACAGCAAAGGCTGAAAAAGCGCGCCAGGCGGCTGCTGTAATGGCAACTCTGGGCGCGGAAGCGAAAAATAAGGCGCTGCAGCTTATTGCAGCGGCCTTGAAAGAAAAGAGCAAGGAAATTATTAAAGCGAATGCGGAAGATTTGCAGCTTTACAGGAGCCATCCCCATTACAGTGAGGCGCTGTCGGACCGCCTTATGTTAAACGAGGAGAGGGTTTTCGCTGCTGCGGAGGGTTTGCTGGAGATAGCCGCTCTAGATGACCCTGTTGGAGAGGTTACCGGTATGCGGCTGCGCCCCAGCGGCCTGCAGATCGGAGAGATCCGCGTGCCCCTGGGGGTTGTGGGGATAATCTACGAGGCCCGCCCGAATGTTACTGTGGATGCCGCCGGTCTGACCCTGAAGTCAGGCAATGCCGTGCTCCTGCGCGGAGGCTCCGAAGCAATCCGCTCAAATATCTGCTTTGTAAGGATTATTCAGGAGCAGCTCAGGGCGGCAGGGCTGCCTGATACTGCAGTTCAGCTTATCGAGGATACCCATCGCTCGGCCGCCCGCACATTGATGCGGCTGAATGGCCTGGTAGATCTGCTTATACCGCGCGGCGGCCCTGATCTGATTAAAACGGTCATTGAAAATGCCACTGTTCCTGTAATTGAGACAGGGGCGGGTAACTGCCATCTCTATGTTGACGAAGGGGCAGATCTGGAAATGGCTGCGGCTCTAACCTTAAACGCCAAGGTGCAGCGGCCGGGGGTCTGCAATGCTGTGGAGACGCTGCTTGTGGCTGAGTCCGAGGCGGATCAATTTTTACCGCTGGTGCTGCCGGAGCTGATCAAGGCCGGCGTGGAGCTGCGCGGCTGTCGGCGCACCGCCTCATATAATCCTGCGGTGAAAGAGGCTTCCGAAGATGACTGGGCTGCCGAGTATCTTGATCTGATCCTGGCGGTGCGGGTGGTGGCCGGCCTGGATGAAGCTGTTGCTCATATCAACCGCTATGGGACAATGCATTCTGAGGCTATTGTGACAAGCGATTATGCCCGGGCCCGCACTTTTCTCAACCTTGTGGATGCAGCCGCGGTCTATGTCAATGCCTCCACGCGCTTTACCGATGGCAATGAGTTTGGCCTCGGAGCAGAGATGGGGATCAGCACCCAGAAGCTTCATGTGCGCGGACCCATGGGGCTGAAAGCGCTTACAAGTCTGAAATATATTATCTACGGTTCCGGCGAGACCCGTTGATGAGTGCGCCAAGCCTCTCGGGCCGGCCATGCTGTTAAGGAGTGAAAAATTGATGAAACGTTTTTATGATGGTTTGGAAAAAGGTTATGTGATGCTTGTTGATACTACCTTGCGCGATGGTGAGCAGACCGCCGGCGTGGTCTTTTCAAACAGGGAGAAACTGCGCATTGCCAGGATGCTCGATAATGTGGGGGTGCACCAGATCGAGGCGGGCATCCCGGTGATGGGCGGTGATGAGAAAGAGGCAATCAGGCAGATCGCTTCATACGGGCTTCAGGCGAGCATCATGGCCTGGAACCGGGCCAATGTGGATGATGTCCGCCATTCCCTCGATTGCGGTGTTGATGCGGTGGCCATTTCCATTTCAACTTCCGATATTCATATTACCCATAAGTTGCGCACGTCGCGTGAATGGGTTCTCGAAAATATGACTGCAGCGGTGGAATATGCTAAAAAAGCGGGTGTCTATATTTCGGTTAATGCCGAAGATGCCTCGCGAAGCGATAAGGATTTTCTGCTGAAGTTTGCCCGGGAGGCCCAGGCTGCCGGCGCGGACCGGCTGCGCTACTGCGATACTGTGGGTGTGCTGGAGCCTTTCAGGACTTATGATCTGGTGAGCCGGATCATAGACCTTACCGGCATGGATGTGGAGATGCATACACACAACGATTTCGGTATGGCCACGGCAAATGCGCTGGCCGGGATCAAGGCGGGGGCGCGCTTTATCGGGGTAACGGTGAACGGCCTTGGCGAAAGAGCGGGCAATGCCGCCCTGGAGGAGGTGGCCATGGCGCTGAAGTTTCTTTTCGGGCTCAATCTGGGAGTGAACACAAAAGATTTTTTGAATCTCTGTGAGTATGTGGCCAGGGCTTCAGGAAGGCCGCTTTACCCCAGCAAACCTATTGTGGGCTCCAACACCTTTGCTCATGAATCGGGCATTCATGCTGATGGGGTCTTGAAGAATCCGGAAACATACGAAGTCTTCAGCCCCGAGGAGGTGGGGATGCAGCGCCAGATCATAATCGGCAAGCACTCCGGAAGCAGGGCGGTGAAAATTAAGTTTGAAGAATATGGCATTGCTCTCTCCGATGAAGAGGCTGATGATATTCTCGGCGCCGTGAGAAGCGCTGCTGTTGATCTGAAAAGACCGCTTTTTGATAAGGAGCTCATGTATATCTACGAGGACTACCTCTATGATCAAAGAATACCGCCTCAGCTTTATGATAGCAGTGGCGATGAGGGTTGAACGAACCCCCTCAGGGAGCAGGAAGGCCAAAAACAGCTGAGGCTGCAATATTTTCCTTCAGTAAGATAAAATATAGTCAGAAGAACTGAAAGGAAGTGGTCAGGGTGTTTGATGATTTTGTATCCGCCACCCTCGGTTTGTTTATCTTGAGCAAAGAGAAGGCCGAAGAAGTTTTTGACATGCTCGTGGAGAAGGGTGAGCTTAAGCGTGATGATGCGCAGAAAGTGCTTAACAGGATGTCTGAAAAGGGGAAAGATGAAAAAGAGCGCTTTATGGATCATCTGCAGCAGCTAAAGGATAAGATGGAAGCTTCATGGAAACAGAAGTTTGTGAGCCGCGATGAGCTTGATCGGGTTGAAAGAAAAATTGATGAACTGGCAGCATTGATTAAAGAAAAGCTGGAATGAAACTGGGACTGAGGCCCCTGCGCCAGCTGCGCTATCTGGGACGATACCGTCAGATTCTGAAGATCCTCATCAAATACGGTTTCGCTCAGGCCCTGGATGAGCTGCGTCTTTTTGGGTTTAGAGAGAAAATCTTGCTCCGGAGGCGGCGGAAGGATGGCGCCATTACCCGGAAGGTGGAAACCCGCCTGCGGATGGCTTTGACGGAACTGGGGCCGGCTTTTGTGAAGCTGGGACAGATCCTGAGCACCCGGCCCGACCTGCTGCCGCACTCTTATATTGAGGAGCTCTCCAGACTGCAGGACCGGGTGCCGCCCTTTTCCTCTGAGCAGGCGCAGAAGATTCTGGACTCCGAACTGGGGGGCGAAGCGGCTGACCGCTTTGCCCGTTTCGATTCAGAACCGCTGGCAGCGGCCTCAATCGGACAGGTGCACAGGGCTCTCCTGCACAGCGGCGAAGAGGTCGTTGTCAAAATAAAGCGTCCCGGTGTTGATGAAATGGTTGAACGGGATCTCGGTATCCTGACGGAGCTGGCCTTATTCATCGACCGGAACACCGATTTAGGCGCTCTGTACCAGCTTTCGGGGATTGCTGAAGAGCTGAAACAGATCCTGCTGCGGGAGCTGGACTACAATACCGAGGCGCGATATGCAAAGCGGTTTCGCCATAATTTCGCCGCTGAGCATCATATATGCATCCCCCGTGTTTTTTGGGAAAATACCACCCGGAATGTGCTGACCCTGGAATACCGTGAAGGAATCAATCTAAACCGCTACATGGAGGATCAAGCCGCAGATCCGCCGCCCCGGGAGGTGGCAGAGATCCTGGCTGATGCGTTTTTCAAACAAGTTTTTGTGGACGGTTTCTTTCACGGCGATCCCCATCCGGGGAATATAGCCGTGTTGCCCGGGGGCAAACTCTTTTTTATGGATTTCGGTTCAGCCGGTTTTATCAGCGATTCGATGAGAAGCAAGTTTATCATTATTGTCCGGGCCTTTCAAAGCATGGATACTGCTGCAGTTGTTGATGAACTTCTCGACTTTGCTTTTGTGCCGCCGGGGATTAACCGCCTGGAGCTGATCCGGGATATTGATGAACTGCAGGAGCAATACTTTGAAATACCGCTAAAAAATATCGTTGCCGGCGAGGCGATCCAGAAATTAATGCAGATCGCTGTGAAACACCGCTTGCGATTTCCCCATGAATTTATTCTCCTGGCCAAGGCGGCGATGACCCTTGAAGGAACAGTCTTGCGCCTTGATCCGAAATTCAGCCTGGCTTCTGCAGCTGCGAAGTATGCCCCCGCAATGCAGCGCAGAGAGCTCAAGCTGGAGATGAGGCGCCTGCGGGGAACACTGCGCGGATACCGGCGGCTTATGGAGGTGCTCCCTGAACATGCAGTGGAACTTCTGCGCAACTCGGCGGCAGGTGAGCTGAAAATTAAAGTGGAGTTGCCCCAGGTTGATCCGGTGATGAAAACAGTGAAACATGCTGTCAACCGCCTCGGTTTCAGTATCATTCTGGCAAGCCTGATCATCGGATTATCGCAAAATATTAAACTTGGCACCATGAGCTGGCTGGAAAAGATCCCCCTGGGGGAAATTGTACTTATCGGCGCTATACTGGCGGGGCTCTGGTGGATATTTGCCGTTATTCGCTCGGGAAGGCTTTAAAGACACATCCTGGAGGGAATTATGCTTTGGAAGAGCAGGTATACGCTGTTGCAGATATAGGCGGCACAAAGATATTGCTGATGCTGGTGAGTCCGGATAGGGATGTAATCCTGCGTCGTATTCTCCCCACGCCTTCAGAAGCGGCGCCGGAGCTGGTAGCCGGGGTTCTTCAAGAGGCGCTTTTCCATGCGCTGCAGGATGAGGGGCGTGATTACCGGTCACTGGCCGGTCTGGGCGTCTGCATTGCCGCACTGGTTGATTTTGAAGAAGGGGTGATTCACGAATCCCCCAACCTTGACTGGCACGAGCCGGTCTACTTTCGCAAAATGCTGCAAGATTACTGCCGCTGCCCTGTATTACTTGAAAACGACGCCAATGCCGCTGTTCTGGGCGAGGTAAAATACGGCGCCGCCCGCGGCCACCGCCATGCCGCCTATATTACCATCAGTACCGGTATCGGTGCAGGACTCTACCTTAATGGAGATATCTACCGGGGCAGCGGGGGTTTTGCCGGGGAGATAGGGCATGTCAAGCGCTTTGGCAAGGGGCGCCGCTGCGGCTGCGGAGGTTATGGCTGCCTGGAGGCCTGGGCATCGGGCCTGGGGATAGCCCGCAGCGCCATCTCTCTCTGGGGCGAGAGCGATCCTTTAAAGGGGCCGCTCAACAGCGCCGCAGTTTTTAGCCTTGCCGCAGCCGGGAATACCCTGGCGGCATCTATAATTGAGAATGCTGTTGATGATATTGGCACTGCTCTGGCCAACCTGGTAACGCTGCTGAATCCCTCCTGCCTGGTAATTGGGGGAGGCGTTGCCCGGAACCAGCCCGCCCTGATCGGGATGCTTCAGAATAAAATAGAAGAAATTGCTGTTCCACCTGCCGTAAAAATAACCAGGGTTAAAGTTGAAGCAGCCCGCCTTGAACCGGATGCCGGGGCCTGGGGCATGTTTGCAATGATGTGCAGGTGAGAAAAAGATGGAGCTTCCCGAATTTATAGTTACAATCCAGGAAATCCTGGGCGGATTGATCCAGAAGTATGGAGCATGGGGTGCAGCTGCAGCCATGCTCGCTGAAAGCGCCGGGGTGCCCTTTACATCATCTGTGGTCCTTATCGCTGCAGGCGGAATGATCCTGAAGGGGAAGGCCAGTTTCTGGACGCTCATGCTGGCTTCTACCGGAGGAATTATTGCAGGCAGTATAATCAGCTACATTGTTGGCTTTTTGGGGGGCAGCCTGGGGCGGGTGATGGGAAACCAGCTGCGCAATCACAACGGGACAGATCAAGGGCGCATAGGGGGCCCTGGACGTCTGAAAAAGGTTTACGCTTTTATAGAGAAATACGGCACCTACTCCATCTTTGTGGGGCAGCTCTGGGGAGTGACGCGCACCTTTATCTCCTTTCCCGCCGGAGCGCTGCACATGAATTTTTTTGTTTTCATCATCTCAACCGCACTGGGCGGAGCCATATTCAGCCTCTGGATTATCGGCTGGAGCCTTCTTTTTACCGGTGCGGCGGGCCTTCTTTTTCGCCTTGTCAGAACTTTAACCTCCATTTCCCCCTGGATCTGGCCGCTGCTTATCCTCTGTGTCGCCGCCCTGATCTATCTTTACCGCGCTAAGAGGTGGAAAATCTCCTTTTCCGCACTGCTGACCCGTCTTAAAAAATAGCAACCCGACGATCTAGACGGGGTCAGGTCTTGAAAAGCTAGTTTTTCATACTATCGCAAAAAAAGATTCC
>CAYXKD010000001.1:0-103552 GCA_964464625.1 uncultured Syntrophomonadaceae bacterium | reverse complement strand
GTTTATCTTGACATTGTTAATTTTTTTAAGGTATACTTTTTTATACTCATAACAGTTAAAAGGAAAGGAAAGAGTTATGAAAAGGACATATCAGCCGAAATGCAGAAGAAGAAAAAGAAAGCATGGATTTCTTCATAGAATGAAAACCACTTCAGGGCGGGCTATCGTCAGAAAGAGGCGTCAGCGACGGCGCAAAAGAATAAGTGCCTGATTTTAGGGATGAAGATAGAACGGCTGAAAAAAAACTGGGAATACAAAAGGGTATACCGGCGCGGACGTGCCCTGTTTGGGAGAAGAATTGTGCTATATGTATACCCAAACAAGAGCGGGAAAAGTAAAATTGGCTTTTCTATCAGCAAAAAGGTTGGCAAAAGCGTTCAGAGAAACCGGATCAGAAGGGTTTTTGGTGAAGCATTCAGGCAAAATTACGGATGTATAAAAGAAGGGTATGATATTGTTGTTGTAGCCCGAAAAGCGGCCGTGGGCGTGACATTCAGCCAGGCCTGTGAGGAGCTGCTTTATTTATGTCAAAAAGGAAAATTGCTGAGGCCATTAAAGAAATAGATATAAGGACAATACCTTTGCTTTTAATTAGGTTTTACCAAAGATTTATTTCACCCTTGAAACCTGCTACATGCAGATTTTATCCTACCTGCTCGCAGTATTGTTATGAAGCTGTGTTAAAATACGGGGTTATTCATGGGAGCTTACTTGGGATCCGAAGAATTTTGAAATGTCATCCCCTTCACCTTGGCGGATATGACCCGCTAAACTGAGGTATGGTAAAGAAATGCAGGAGGAATTGACATATGACAGTAGCGATTGCTCAGTTTTTCAGTAAGATCCTGAGCTTTATTTACGGTATTGTGCCTAACTTTGGTGCAGCCATCATTATCCTTACGGTTCTGATAAAGGCGGTTACTTTTCCCTTGAACCATAAGCAATTGGAATCAAGTAAAAGAATGCAAGAGTTAAACCCTGAAATTAAAAAAATACAGCAAAAATATAAAAATGATAAAGAAAAGCAAAATCAGGCTATGACGGAGTTTATGCAGAAAAATAAAATCAACCCTCTGGCCGGATGTCTACCCATGCTTGTTCAACTGCCCATCTTGTATGGGATCTTTCGCCTGCTCAGGGAAACGAATGAATTTTTAGGGGAATCTATCAACACTTTTCTCATACCATCCTTTGAATATATCGACCTGGCGGTATCACCGAGTGCATTTCAGGGTGATTTGACTCAGCAAATCATATATTATATCTTTCCGGTACTTTCCGGGGTGAGCACCTTTATCTATCAAAAACTGTCTATGACTGATACCAGTCAAAAAATGCTGCTATACATGATGCCGGCTATGTTTGTATTTTTTAGCTTTTCTTTTCCGGCCGGCCTCATTATTTACTGGGTTACAAGTAATATCTTAACTATGGGGCAGCACTTTTTAATTCTTCAGATGGACAAGAAGAAAGGTGACGTGAAGGCGCCGGAAACTGATGCGAAGAAAATAAAAAAAGAATCAAAAGCAAAAAAAGGGGAGAAGAAAGGGAGATGAATTCTGTTGAGACTACAGGCCGAAACGTTGAAGAGGCTGTTGTGAAGGCGCTTTCCACCCTGGGAATAAAAAAAGACAACGCTGTTGTTGAGATTTTATCCCAGCCGGCTCAGGGGTTTTTCAGCTTTATCAGCTCGCGGACGGCCCGGGTCAAGGTTAGCCCGCGCTTAACTCCTTCCATGTATCTGGATGATTTTTTAAGCGGCATTGTTGAAAGAATGGGGCTAAACACAGTGATCCAGGTTCAGGAGGAAGAAGAAAGGATCTGCGCTTCTATAAACGGTAAAAAAGTTGGTGTACTTATAGGGAGGCGGGGAAGAACTTTAAATGATCTGCAATACCTGGCAAATACGGTTATGCGGCGCCAGTTTGCCCATTTAAAAAAGATGGTTGTTGTAGATATTGAGAATTACCGCTCCCGCCGCGAGCAGACGCTGACCAGGCTTGCCCAGAGCATCGCTCGTCGCGTTGATCTGGAAGGGTGTGAACAGGTTCTGGAGCCCATGACACCTCAGGAAAGGCGAGTCATCCACATTGCTTTGCAGGATTTTGAAAATGTTGTAACCTATAGCAAGGGGGAAGAACCCTACCGCAAAGTGGTTATAGCACCGCGATAATTCGGCAGGGAGAACCGTTCCTCAAGGGAGGGGCGGTTTTTCTTTTTAGGAGGGCCGGCTTGAGCGAAGGCGATACGATTGCTGCAATCAGTACACCCGTTGGGGAGGGTGGCATTGGCATTGTCCGTATAAGCGGTAAAGATGCATTTTCTATCGGTAAAAAGATGTTTCTCCCCTGGAGGAAACCCTCCAGGGGTTATCCCAGATCACATTATCTTTATTACGGCCATATCCTTTCTGGGAACAGCGATCGCCTTGATGAGGCGCTGGTAACTTTTATGAGGGCACCGCGCACCTATACACGTGAGGATAGCGTGGAAATAAATTGCCACAGCGGTATTTTAACGCTGCGTGTGATATTGAAGCGGGCTTTGGAAGAAGGAGCCAGGATGGCCGGTCCGGGAGAATTTACGAGGCGTGCTTTCCTTAACGGGCGGATTGATCTCAGCCAGGCAGAGAGCGTTTTGAAGATTATTCGTGCCCGCTCCGATGAGGCTGTAAAAAAAGCAGTCTTAAATGTGGGAGGGCATCTTTCAAAAGAGATAGGGGAGCTTCGGGAAGGGATTTTAAATATTCTAATCCGCCTGGAGGCTCATCTAGATTTTCCTGAAGATCTTGAAGATGAAGTTAAATTAGATGATAAAACAAGGGAAGAAATGATCAGGATAGTGGAGCGTCTTGGTAAATTAACAGATGGAGCAGAGCGGGGGCGGGTAATGCAAGAGGGGCTCATCACCGCGATTGCCGGAAAACCCAATGCTGGTAAATCATCGCTGCTAAACGCGTTGCTGAAGGAGCAGCGTGCCATTGTCCATGAAATACCGGGGACGACAAGAGATCTTCTGGAGGGATTTATTACAGTGTGCGGTTATCCTCTCCGCCTGATCGATACTGCCGGTATACACGGTACAGATGATCCGGTGGAAAAGGAGGGGGTTTTGAGGGCCAGGGGCGCTATTACCGAAGCCCGCTTATTGATTGTTGTTCTGGATGGATCCACATCATGGAGCGAAGATGATGAGAGTGTGGCATCGCTGCTTCGCCCCGGGCAGCTTGTAGTTGTCGTCATTAATAAGATGGACCTCGATCAGAAGATTGATCGAAGTAGAGTGACTGAACATTTTCAGGGGTATCCCCTGGTACAGACTTCAGCAACACTTAATCAGGGCATAGATCTTCTTGAAGATGTCATTGTAAACTTGCTGGATAAAAACCTGGGACCTGTGGCTGCAGAAAGCCCGGCTATTGTCACATTGAGGCATGCCGGGATTATCCTGGAAGCCCGAACTCTCATGGAAAAGGCGCTGCAGGCCAATGAATATTGGCCCCTTGAACTGGTGAGTCTTGATCTGAAGGATGCATGGTTGAGGCTGGGGGAGATTAGCGGAGAGAATATCTCTGGGGAAATTCTGGATCGCATATTTAGCGAGTTTTGTATCGGGAAATAGAAACAGGGTGGTGGGGATGGTATCCGGAGAAGAACACGCAACCGGACTAGAGAGGGTAATTAAGAAGCTGGGGCTGAAAATTAGTGAGCTTCAGAAAGAACAGTTTCTGCTCTATATTGAGCTTCTCATGGAAGGACTGGAAAAACAGCGGTTGATGGGAGATAGAAGGGGACTAACATTGGTAGAGAAACACCTGTTCGATTCGCTTTATCCCCTTACAATTTGGCAGAAACCGGAGGGTAGCTTGCTCGATCTGGGCACCGGTGCAGGCATGCCGGGAATCCCCTTAAAAATCTACCTTCCTGAGAGAACGCTTTATCTTATGGATTCCAACAGGCGGAAGATTGCTTTTTTAAGACGCGTTGGGGCAGAATTAAAATTAAAAAATGTTTATTATTTGCCGGGGCGGGCAGAGGAATGGGGCCGCGACCCCGGCTGTCGTGAGCAAATCGATTGTGTAGTCTGCCGGGCGGTGGCAAAGACTACGGTGCTGGTAGAGTTGGGGCTGCCTCTGATAAAAAGAGGAGGATATTTACTTTTGTACAAAGGGAAACAGGGGGAGGCAGAGATGGAAGAAGCATCACTGTCCCTTAGCCTTTGTGGGGGCCGGCTGGAACAGCGCCGGCGCTATCGTCTTCCCACCGGGGAATGGCGAACACTTTATATGATTAAGAAAATAAAAGCGACTCCGCAAGATTACCCAAGACGGCCCGGTTTGCCGGCCCGTAAACCACTGACAGGTTAATTTTAATTCCCTTCTTGAAGGAATGTTTCCATAGTTGTCTAATAGTTTCCATAAGCAAGCTTGAGGCGGTGATCATCAGATGAAGGATGACGGGATAGGTAATTTTCCATTGTTCGAGGGAGAGGTGAGCAGGGAAAAGATCATTCAGGTCCGCATAGACCACCTTCAGCAAAATCCCTACCAACCCAGGAGGAGTTTTCCAAAAGATAAAATTGCCGAGCTGACCCAGTCCATAAGAACCTATGGATTGTTGCATCCCATTATCGTACGGCGCCTGGGCAGGGTTTACCAGATTGTCGCTGGAGAGCGCAGGGTCATTGCCTGCAGGAATTTGGGATGGAAATCGATACCGGCTACTGTAAAAGCTCTTTCAGACAGCGATGTAGCTGCAATGGCGCTTATAGAAAATCTGCAGCGGGAAAACCTTGGTTACTTTGATGAAGCGGAAGGTTACGCCAGATTGATTCAGACATTCAATTTGACACAGGAAGTGCTGGCCCAGCGTCTTGGCAAGAGCCAGTCGACGATAGCAAACAAGATGAGACTGCTGAAACTTCCTGATGAGATAAAAGATATTATAGTGAAAGAACAGCTTTCAGAAAGACATGCCCGCGCATTGTTGAAACTTAATACGGATGAACAGCAGAAGAAGGTGCTCCGGGAGATAATCCAGGGGGATCTTACCGTAAGTGATACTGAAAAGAGAATAAGGCAGATGGTGGAGCAGAAGGAGATCAAGGAGCCCGGCATGCGGCGCAAGGGCAAAGTTCGGGATTTGCGAATATTTTTAAATACCATTCGCCAGGCTGTTAAAATAATTGAAGATTCCGGCCTGAGGCCTGAAGTGGAGGAGAAGGTGGAGCAAGATTATATAGAAGTAACAATAAGGCTCTTTAAAGGTGCACCATCGTAAGGGTATTTCAACGGCCACCCCGTTGGAAAGGGAGGGAAAAATGACGCGCATTATAGCCGTCGCCAATCAAAAAGGCGGTGTCGGTAAAACCACAACAGCGGTGAACCTCAGCGCGGCATTGGCGCGTCTGGGCGAAAAAGTGCTGTTGATTGATATTGATCCGCAAGGCAATACCACTAGCGGCGTCGGCCTGTCGAAAAGAGAGGTAAGGGTGTGCATTTATGATGCTCTTATCAACGAATTACCCCTTGAGAGAATAATATTGCCTTCCCGCTGGAAGAACCTTTTCGTAGTACCGGCAACTATCCAGCTGGCCGGGGCGGAGATAGAACTGGTTCCCACTGTTTCACGGGAGGTAAAATTAAGAGAGGCCTTGGCACCGGTTAAGGGGGATTACTCTATTATTATCATTGATTGCCCTCCATCCCTTGGTTTGCTTACACTGAATGCTCTTACCGCTGCCAGCGGCGTATTGATTCCTATACAATGCGAGTACTATGCGCTGGAGGGGCTTGGACAACTAATGAATACGATTTCCCTTGTCCGTAAGCACCTAAACGATGCCTTGATAATTGAAGGTGTGGTTTTGACCATGTTTGATTCGAGAACAAATCTTTCTGAACAGGTTGTAGAGGAAGTCCGGGAATATTTTAAAGATAAGGTCTACCGGACGATAATTCCACGCAATGTAAGGCTCAGCGAAGCACCGAGCCATGGCTTGCATATCCTGGAATACGATCCTCGCAGCAAGGGTGCAGAGGTTTATATGGCCCTGGCGGAAGAGGTGAGCAGTAATGACTGAAAAGAGAAGGCTGGGCCGGGGACTGGGAGCGCTAATCAACGAGGCGCTTACCGGGGACGCGGATATTATTGAGATATCCTTAAGCCAGATTGTAGCAAACCCACTTCAGCCGAGGATTAATTTTGATAAGGCAAAGCTGCAGGAACTGGCAAACTCCATAAAAGAACACGGCGTGGTCCAGCCGGTGGTGATTACACCCGCACAGGGAGAAGGTTATTATCTGGTGGCTGGAGAAAGGCGCTGCCGGGCGGCAAAAATGGCGGGATTAACCAGGATCCCGGCGCTGGTGCGTGAACTTGATGAAAAGGACATGCTTGAGATTGCCCTGATTGAAAACCTTCAGCGTGAAGATTTGAACCCCATAGAGGAAGCGGTTGCCTATCGCAGGCTGATGCAGGAATTTGAGATGACGCAGGAAGAACTGAGCCGGCGCCTTGGTAAAAGCCGTCCCGCTATTGCCAACATGGTGCGACTGCTGGCGCTGCCGCAGGGAATACAGAAGGCTATCATCAGCGGTGAACTCAGTGCCGGCCAGGCACGGCCGCTGCTATCTTTACCGGATGCCGCCAGGCAAGAGGAGCTGGCTGCGCAGATAATCTCCCGCAAACTGACAGTACGGGAAGTGGAACGACTGGCTGGCGAAGCAGTAAAAGTAGTAGATAAGAAGCCGGAAATAAGCAGAGTTAAAGCGGAAGATCCGATTTTAAAGGAGCTCCAGGAGGGTCTGCAGCGCCACTTTGGGACAAAAGTAAAAATTAATTGTAGAAAAGCAGGCGGTACCATTGAAATATCTTATTACGGGGAGGATGATCTGGAACGCCTCATTGATCTAATGATGCCCCGGGGTATTGAATAGGGCTGTTTCACGTGAAACAAAATATATGCCATGCAAAACAGGCGGTTTTAAATAAAACATCATTAAAAAAAAGGAGAATTACTCTTTAAGTCGAAAGTAATATTGTTAACATTTCTTAATAAGTTACAAATAAGGCGGTGTCAGAGAGCATGCCGGAATCGTTGGGCTCTTGGATTATTAGCAACATCCATTATATACTCCCTGTCATTTTTGCGGCACTTCTGATCTCCATCGGTTTATCGGCAGCAGCGCTGGTGCAGGGAGTATCATTAAGGAAACGTTACCAAAAGATGATGATGGGCCGGGATGAATTGAACCTGGAGGAGTTGCTTGTCAGTCATGGAAATCTGATTGAAGAGATACTGCATCAGCAGAAGAATAACAGTGATCGGCTGGCAGCAGCTGAAAAAAAACTGAAGCTGGCTGTGGCCGGTGTGGCGCTTGTTCGTTATAATGCCTTCCGGGAAATGGGCAGCGATCTCAGCTTCTCTCTAGCCCTGCTGGATGGTAATTTTGACGGAACTGTCCTGACCAGCCTTTTTGGAAGGGAAGAAAGCAGGTGTTATGGCAAGCCCGTTAAGCAGGGCAAGTCAAGCTATCCGTTGAGCGAAGAGGAAATTGAGGTAATCGACAAGGCCAGGCAACAGCTAGAAGCAGGGGAACGTTAATTTTTATTTAGGGTGGAGATATGGTGCAGAGACAAAAACGCTGCTTTACGATCATGATCGTGCCTCATTCAGAAGAGGCCACGTACAGTTTTCGGTTGCCACTCTTTGTTGGACAGCTCATTGTTGGTCTGTTTGTGGTGGGTCTCTCTGCGTTTTTATTTCTGGCATATGGCTACCGCAATGCCAGGCTGGACGCTGAGGAGGTGCGCATTTTGCGCCAGGCCAATCAGGTCCAACAAGATGAGATCAATGCCTTTGCCGGTATAACTCACCAGTTGCTTGAACGAATTGAGCAGATTGAAGATCTGGCAGGAGAGGTAGCTGACAAACTGGGCCTTGGCCAGGATCTGGAAGAGAATGACAAGGAGTCCAGCGAGCATGGTTCCCATGAAGAGAACCGGTTGTACGCTTCGCGTTCCGATCAGGACCGCGTTCTGGACCGTGCGACAGAAAACATATGTTTGCTGCAAACTCTTATTCCTGAAAATGCTCATGCTCTGGAAAACTTAAAAGAGGAAGTGGATGAATATGTTCGCCGCCTGGCGGCAACGCCTTCCATCTGGCCTGCCCGGGGACGTTTTACCTCAGGCTTCGGGATGCGCCGCACCCCTTATGGCGGTGGAAGCCAGTTTCACTACGGTGTCGATATAGCTGGATCTTATGGATCCCCCGTTTATGCCACTGCAGATGGGCAGGTTTCCAATGCAAGTTACCGCGGCGCTTTTGGTAACTTGGTCATTGTTCACCACGGATACGGTTTTAAAACCTACTATGCCCATCTTTCAAAGTTTGCTGTTTCGCCGGGGACATGGGTTAAGCGGGGCCAGGTGCTCGGCTATATGGGCCGCTCCGGACGCGCCACAGGAACCCACCTACATTACGAAGTTCACGTTAACGGTGTTGCGGTAAACCCTTCACGGTATATGCACTGAAATTGGCACAGGAGGTATTTGTGAATGTTTAAAAGAACCCCTACTGCAACTCCACCCGATAAGGTTAATACGGTTATCGGAAAGGACACACTTTTCAAGGGGACAATCAAGGCAAAAGGACTTATCAGGATAGATGGAGAGATGGAAGGTGGTATCGAGACCCGGGGTGATGTGGTTGTCGGTGAGAGCGGGAAAGTATGCCTGGAGATTAAGGCGCGCAATGTGGCCATTGCCGGAAAATTTGAGGGTAACCTTGAGGCAGAAGGGAAGTTGGAGGTCAAAAGCAGTGGTGTTGTTGTAGGCAGTATAATAGCTAACGGCCTAATTGTTGATGATGGGGCTGTTTTTTCCGGCAGCATGGAGATGAGGCAAAAAGATCAGATTGTTAAACCGATGAAAAAAGTTGCAACTGAAGATTAACCTGCAAAAGGCCAGGGTAAAACCGGAGACAGCATTTGCAGCGGGTCGAGGCTTACTGTTCATGTTTGATCTAGAGCATACTGAAGGCTTCGCGACATAACCATAGCAATTTCAAGCACGTGAAAAAGACGGGTGCTCTGGAGAACCATCTGCTCCATAAAGCCGCCAAGGTTGACAATGCCGCTCAAATAAATATGACCAACAGGCGGCAGGTTTTTATTTACCCCGGCCCCAGGAATGAGAGGTCCCTTCCCCACCTCGATCAACCCCACGCTGCCAGGCCTACCCAGTGAGGCATCTACAGCGATGACCAGGGGCTGTGATTGGTCATTCTCAATTTTTTGTGTGTATTTCTCCAGGTTCAGGGCATGAACAGGATCAGAAAGTGTTCCCCAGATCATGGTCCGGGGAAGCGGTAACTGCTTCAGGTATGCGCCGACGAGCGGACCCAGTGAATCTCCTGTGGAGCGATCCGATCCTATGCAAATGACCAGGCGCCGTCTGCTCTGAGAAGAATTTTTAAGGCCGGCCATAAGTACGATCAGCGCACCGGCGATTTTATCTACTGCCTTGTAATCTTTGGAGCTCACTCTCAGCACATTTGATTTTTCAACACTGCCCAACGGGGGGGGTGTTGTCAAAAGATCACCCATCCAGCCCTCTCCTTATGCTTTCTCATACCTTAGTTATATTAATAAATCTTTTAAAATATGTATGAGAGACCTGGATGTTAAGAAAGATGGAGAGCGCAATGCTTTGGTTAGATCTTGGCTTAGGCTGTCTGCTCATGTGGGGTGCAATAAGGGGATATCATGCAGGCTGGAGGAAAACGCTTTACAGCCTGGGTGGACTGCTTTGTGCAGCGATGGCTGCCGCCTTGGGAGTAAAAGGGCTACGGCTGTTATGGAAGCGGTATTATCATCTTGAAGAGATCATCAAAATAACAGTGGACAGCCGCCTTGCCTTGCCTGTAAGCAGCCCTGCCTCAGGCGGAACATCGCCGCCAGAATTAGAATTGCCCTGGTTTCTCGGGGAAACGCTTAAGGTGGAAATGCTTTCGGCGGCGGTAACAAATCAGCAGCTCCCTCTGGAGTTGCTGGCCACGCTCCTCGGCTGTACCGCTGCTTTTCTGGCAGGGTTGTTTTTTTGGTGGGGATTTTTTGCATTATGTGGCTTTGCTCTGGCTGGAGAAAATAAGGGTGATTTGGGTACAACGGCACGTTGGGGAGGAGCCCTCACAGGTATGATCAGGCAGTGCTGCTTGGCTGCTTTACTCACAGGTATTGTTGCTCCTTTAGCCTGGCTCTGTGGCCTGCCTCCCCATCTACTTTGTCTCGAAAAATCTTTTCTGGCTCGCCTGGCCTGGCAGCTATTTGCATCTCTGGGGATCTGGCGTTAAAAACCCTTTTTAGGGTGTGGGCAGGAATTAAAGGAATAAAGAAGAACAATATACCCTTATAATCCTATTCCAAAAGTGTCCTAAAGCGAGGGAGAGAAATGCTAATTGTTTTATTGGGTCCTCCGGGCGCGGGTAAAGGAACGCAGGCAGAACGGCTGGTTAAGGAATTCCAACTGGCTTATATCGCTACAGGAGATATCCTGCGGTCGGCCGTAAAAAGTGGTAGCCCACTGGGGCAACAGGCCAAGGGCTATATGGAACAGGGGCAGCTGGTTCCGGACGAGATTGTTGTGGGGATAGTACAGGAAAGGCTGGCCCATCCTGATTGTGCCGGCGGTGCTATCCTGGACGGTTTCCCCAGAACAGTAGTTCAGGCACATGTCCTGGATAATGTTTTGGGGGAATCAGGAAAAGGGGTAAATCGGGTAATCCATATCGATGTTGATGAAGAGGAACTCGTTGCCCGTTTGACGGGGCGGAGGGTATGTAGGGAGTGTGCAGCCACATATCATATTAAGAATAATCCGCCCAGGGTGCGCAATGTTTGTGACCGGTGCGGTGGCGAACTGTATCAAAGAGAGGATGATTCCATCTCTACAGTTCAGGAAAGGCTAGAGGTTTATAAGAAACAGACTGCTCCGCTAATTGACTATTATAGCAGCAAAGGCTTGGTTACAGTGATCAATGGCAACCAGGAAATCGAAAAGATCTTTTCCGACATCAAAGCCGCACTGGAAAAGGATCGTGCTTAGTGGAGCCCTACCGCGTAGGGCAGGTTGTCCAGATGAAGAAGGAACATGCCTGTGGCGCTAATTGCTGGCAAATCCTCAGGGTGGGGATGGATTTCCGAATCAAATGTCTCCGCTGTGGTCGCAGCGTTCTGCTTCCGCGAACCCGATTCGAGCGTCGGGTAAAGAGGGTGTTGGCCGGGGATGAACAGGGATAGTAGGAGGAATTCAGGTGTCCTGGAGCTGTGGGATCGTAGGTCTGCCCAATGCTGGCAAATCTACGGTTTTCAAAGCGATTACAGCTGTCGATGTCGGTATCGACAGCTATCCCTTTACAACTGTGGATCCCAATGTGGCGGTGGTTCCGCTGGAGGATCACCGTCTTGAAGCGCTGGCAGCGCTCTGCTCTTCAAAAAGGGTGACCCCTCCGGCAATACGTATTGTTGATGTTGCCGGTTTGGTTAAAGGCGCCAGCAGAGGTGAGGGCCTGGGCAACCGTTTTTTAGGCGAACTGCGCAATGTTGATCTCCTTGTCCATGTAGTGGCAGGATTTGAATCTTTTGGGGATGCCGGGGATGATCCGGCATCGAACGCTGCTGTGGTGAATCTGGAGCTGACCCTGGCCGATCTGGAGACAGTAGCAAGGAGGAAAGAAAAGATTGGGCAGCAGTTGAAAAGCGGTGCTCCAGGTGCTGCCTCCGAGCTAATTTTTCTTGACCGCCTTGAAGGGCATTTATTGCGGGGATTGCCTGCCCGCCGGATGGCTTTGGACAGTACCGAAGAAGTTTTTCTAGAACAGCTGTTCTTGCTAACTTCCAAAGAGATGCTCTACATCTTCAATGGACCTGAAAAAGGCGAACCGATCTCGCCGCCCTCCGGACTGGCCAGACTGGCCCGGGATGAAGGCTGTCCCCTTATTTCCCTATGCGCCCGCCTGGAAGCGGAAATTGGAGAGCTGCCCTCTGAAGAAAAAGAACTGTTTTTTAAAGAATTTGGCCTTAAAGGATCGAAGGTGCAGGTGCTGCTTCAAGAATGCCGCTCTCTATTAGCGCTAATCGCTTTTTATACGGTTAAGGGTGAAGAGGCCCGCGGCTGGCTTCTTCCGCGCAGCTCAACCGCCCTTGAGGCGGCTTTTAAGGTGCATACTGATATGGGGCGGGGATTTATAAATGCAGGGGTAATTCCCTGGGACTGCCTTATTGAAGCAGGTGATCTTGCGGCTGCACGCGAGCGCGGAGCTGTGCGTACCGAGGGCCGCGATTATCTTATTGCTGACGGCGATGTACTTTATTTCCGCTTTCGCACTTGAATCATGAAAAAATGTCAATAATTAAGGACGGGTATACAAGGCTGGAACAGAAGAAAAATCGAAAACCTGCTGCTTGCCCTTGCTGCTGATATATGCTATGATCATGCCGCATTACCCTGCTCCGGTTAACGGGGCCGTCAGTCCAGAGGGAGGTGAACCGCATTGACCATCTATGAAACCATGTTTATTCTTCAGCCCGAACTCGAAAACGAAATCGAAACAGAGCTGGTTGAAAATCTCCAGGCTCTTATAGCGAAACTCGGAGGAAAAATTGGCAAAACCGACGACTGGGGGAAACGGAAACTGGCCTATGAAATCGACAAGTTTAATGAGGGGCATTATTATTTGATGCAATTTAACGGCTCCCATGAGATCATCCCCGAGCTCGAGCACTTCTTCCGGGTTAACGACGCGGTGATCCGTTTTATCATCGTGCGGGAAGACGAGTAGGAATTTTATTTTAAAAAGGTGGTGCATGGGATGCTAAACCTGGTTGTGTTGATTGGGCGCCTTACCCGGGATCCGGAGCTACGTCATACCCCCGGGAATGGCACAGCGGTGGCTACATTTACCCTGGCTGTGGATAGGCCCTTTGCCAACAGGCAGGGGGAAAGAGAGGCTGATTTCATCAACATCGTTACCTGGGACAAACTTGCCGAGAACTGCGCCAACTACCTCCAGAAAGGAAGGCTGGTGGCAGTGACGGGGCGCTTGCAGATTCGCTCTTATGATGACCGGGAGGGAAACCGGCGGTGGATTACCGAAGTGGTAGCCCGGGATGTAAGATTTCTGGAGCGGCCGCGCACTGAAGAGACCGATTTATTCCCCGGTGATGAGATGACTGTCAGCGAAGATGATATTCCTTTTTAAGGAGGCTGTTTAGTTGAGGCGCGAGAGGGGCCGCAGACCCAAAAGAAAAATTTGCAGTTTTTGTGTGGATAAGGTCGAGCTGGTTGATTACAAACAATATGAAAAGCTGAAGCGCTTTCTTACTGAGCGAGGCAAGATCCTGCCGCGGCGGATCTCGGGTAACTGTGCAAGGCACCAACGGCAATTGACCCGGGCAATTAAAAGAGCTCGGATCATGGCCTTGCTACCCTTTACCTCCGAGTAATTTAACCAACCTGTAAGGCCCATCAGGAAAACGGTGCTGGAGGCTTATGCTGCCGGCACCGTTTTTTAGCTTTGCCAGAGAGAAGGAGCCGGCCTTTGATAACGCGAATTATAAACTCTAATATCAGCAAACCGCCGCAGGGCTATAGCCGGCTGTTATGCTGTTATGTTTTATAGGTGCCTCAAAGGTACGACATACTTTGAAAGGGTGGACTAAATGAAGGTAATTCTCATAAAAGATGTCCCCGGCCTGGGGGAAAAAGGTGAAGTGAAAGATGTCGCTCCGGGATATGGCCGCAATTTGCTCATTCCCAGGGGGCTGGCCGAGGAGGCAACGCCGGGCCGCCTGCGCGATAGAGAGCACCGTGAGCTTGCCTTGCAGAAAAAAAGCAGCCGCCTGGAGAAAGAAAGCAAGGCACAGGCTGAAATATTGGAACAGCAGATCATTAAATTTCGGATGGCCGCCGGTGAAGGGGGGCGCCTCTTCGGTTCGGTTACCGCAGGGGATATCGCCGCTGAATTGCAGCGGATGGGGTTTGTTGTGGATAGGAAAAAAATTGTTCTGGAGGAGCCCATCAAGGCAACAGGGCGTTACGAAGCTACCGTAAAGCTGCACCTCGGTGTCAAAGTAACGGTAGTTATAGAGGTGGAAGAGGAAGAAAGTCAGGGGGATTAAGATGGGCTCGGAGCAGCGAATGATTCAGCACCAAAGGCGTCTTAGCGCCTTACTTGACCTCGTTACCCGTTATTACGGGACGGAAAACATGGTTTTAAAGGCAGGTAAACTGGAGGCCCTTCCATTAATCCATTCCCGAAATCCTGCCCGACAGTTGCTGGGATTACAGCGCCTGGTTTTTGAAAACCCTACTTTGACTGATATTCCCACTGAGGAGCAATTTTCAGGGGCTTTCACCGAGCTGGAGGAGGCACTGGCAGATCTCCTTGCGCGCCGTTCACTTGAAGAATCGCTGGAGAATAAGGTTAAGGAGCATCTTGAGGAACAGCATGAAGAATATCTCCTTGAGATTAAAAGAGAGGTCATCCGGGAATGGAGTGGTGTAGAAAACCCGCAGACTTTAAAAAAATATGCCATTGCAGAAAAAATGTTTGCACAGCAGCTTTCCCGCGCGGCCCAGGAAATACTCCGTCCCGCAGAGCTGGACCAGATTATCGGACAGGGCGAGGCCATCCTGGCGCTTATTTCCAAACTTGCTTCACCTTATCCGCCGCATATAATTTTGTACGGTCCTCCGGGTGTAGGTAAAACCACCGCCGCCCGGCTTGCACTGAAAAGTGTCCAGGAGATTCCGGGGACCATCTTTTCCGATAACGCACCTTTTGTGGAGGTTGACGGCTCCACTCTGCGTTGGGATTCTCGCGAGATAGCCGATCCTCTCATTGGTTCGGTACATGATCCCATATATCAGGGGGCGCGGCGAAACCTTGTCGAGGGCGGAGTGCCGGAGCCAAAATTGGGGCTGGTGTCGGATGCTCACGGCGGAATCCTTTTTATTGACGAGATTGGTGAAATGGATTATGTCTTGCAGAACAAGCTCCTCAAAGTCATGGAGGATAAACGGGTGTTTTTTGATTCAGCCTACTATGATCCTACCGATACGCAGGTGCCGAAATATATCCGGCTCCTTTTTGAACGCGGGGCCCCTGCTGATTTTATTCTAATTGGAGCGACTACCCGTTCCCCGGAAGCGATCTCGCCGGCTTTCCGTTCGCGCTGCTCTGAAATTTACTTTGAACCTCTTACACCAGTGGAAATAGAGGAAATCGTTTACAGCTCTGCTGCCAGGTTGCAGCTCTCTATCGACCCGGAGGCGGCACGCCTGATCAGCCGTTGTACCTGCGAGGGGCGCAGGGCAGTTAACCTCCTCGTCGATGCTTACGGGCGGACTCTTTATGAACAACAGCAGAACAGCAGCCACAAAAAGATTTGTATTGATGCTGCATTAATGGAAAAAATTCTGGTGAGCAACCGCCTTTTTCCCCTTAGCCCGGTCCCGGTTGGTGGGAAACCAGAGATCGGACGGGCGCTTGCTCTTGGTGTAAACGGCTTTATCGGGCTTGTGCTAGAGATCGAGGCACTGGCCTTTCCAGCTGCCAAAGGGGGCCGTGGTAGTATCCGTTTTAATGAAACGGCAGGTTCGATGGCCCGGGACTCTGTATTTGTTGCCGCATCGCTGCTGCGAAAAATATCCGGGCTGGATCTTGGCGATTATGATCTGCACTTGAATGTGGTGGGCGGGGGCGTTTTTGACGGGCCTTCCGCCGGGGCAGCAATTTTTCTGGCTATACTTAGCGCTGTAAATGAACTACCGCTCCGGCAGGATTGTGCGGTGACAGGAGAGATATCCCTCAGGGGTCAGCTCAAACCCGTTGGAGGGATCATCGAAAAAATTTACGGCGCACGTATTGCCGGATTGAAAAAAGTTGTCGTTCCGCTGGACAACCAGACTGAACCCTTTAGCCGCTTTCCGGAAATGGAGATCACCGCTGCCGGAAATATAGAAAGCCTGCTGCCACATTTTTTATCTCGCAGTGCTATCAAAATGCTGCATAAAAAGGAGAGTTGAGCGATGGTTCTCACGATTGACAAAATACCGCCGCAGAGCATTGAGGCGGAGCAGTCCGTCCTCGGCTCGATGATTATTGATAAGGAGGCTATTTTTTCTGCTACCGAACTGCTTGGTGGAGCTGATTTTTACCGGACCGCTCACCAGAAGATATTTGATGCAATTGTCGCCCTAAGCGAAAAGGGCGAACCGGTGGATCTCGTTACCCTGGCTGATGAACTGCAGAGGCGTCATTCTTTGGATGAGGCGGGCGGGACAGCCTATTTGAGCGCCCTCGCCGGAGCAGTGCCGACAGCTGCTAACGTGCAGTATTATGCGATCATTGTCCGGGAAAAATCGATCCTGCGCTCTCTCATCCACACAGCTACGAAAATTGTCTCAGGCTGCTACGAAGGTCCGCCTGATGTGGAAGAATTTTTGGATACAGCTGAACAGCAGATCTTTGAAATAGGCAAGCAGGGAAAGCAGCAAGGTTTTGTTCCTCTAAAGGAGGTTCTTAAAGAGACCTTTGATCGCATTGAGAGGCTTTTTGACGATAAAAAGGGAGTTACCGGCCTCTCCACCGGTTTTGAAGATCTGAATACAATCAGTTCGGGGCTACAACCCTCCGAATTGATTATTGTTGCTGCACGGCCCAGCATGGGGAAAACGACTCTGGCTCTAAACATGGCTCACCATATTGCCGTTAAAGAAGGGAAACCTGCTGCCTTCTTCAGCCTGGAGATGTCCAGGGAGCAGCTGGCGCAGCGGATGCTTTGTGCCGAAGCGAGAATCGATGCGCATAAAATGCGCCGGGGTTTTCTTTCACAGGAAGAATGGCAGAAACTGACCCGGGCAGTGGGCCCGCTAAGCGAATCCCCACTTTACATAGATGATTCTGCCTCACTTTCGGTAATGGAAGTGCGGGCAAAAGCCCGCCGCCTGAAAGCGGAGAGAGGGTTAGAGGCTGTTTTCGTTGACTACCTGCAATTGATGCGCGGTTTCAGCCGGTCGGAAAACAGGCAACAAGAGCTTTCTGAAATATCCCGCTCTCTTAAAGCGCTGGCAAAGGAGCTCTCAGTACCGGTGATTGCTCTATCCCAGCTAAGCCGTGCTGTTGAAAAAAGAGAGAGCCGACGGCCTATATTAAGTGACCTGATGGAATCAGGGGGCATTGAAGCAAATGCCGATATGGTTCTCTTTATTTATCGGGAATCCTATTACAATAAAGCTACGGAAAAAGGAAATACTGCCGAAATCATTGTTGCCAAGCAGAGAAACGGCCCCGTGGGCATGATTGAACTATATTTTCTTGATCAGTACAATAGATTTGCCAATATTGCCCGCACAGGGGAGGCTGAGGCGGTGCCAGGACTGTAGGAAGGGGTGCAAGGGTGATTCAGTCAAAATATGATGTAATTATTGTCGGGGCGGGTCCGGCGGGCATATTTGCTGCGCTGGAGCTTTGCCGCCAGAGCAAGGCCCGCATATTGCTGCTGGATAAAGGGATGGCCCTGGAGAAACGCAAATGTGCCACCCTGGGCAAGTACGGCAGCTGTTTGCGCTGTAACCCCTGTGCTATTACCTGCGGTTGGGGCGGCGCCGGTGCTTTTAGCGACGGCAAATTGACTCTTTCAACGGAATTCGGGGGTCTCCTGAACGAATATCTCGAGCCTCCTTTGCTGGAGCAGCTAATCAGCTATGTGGATGGAATTTATCTTTCAGCCGGAGCAAAAGATATTCTTTTTGGGACTGATACTGCCGTGATAAATAAACTGCAGCGGGATGCCGCCGCAGCGGGCTTGAGTCTCATACCGTCGCGGATGAGGCATCTGGGTACGGAAAATTGTTACCTTGTGCTGGAAAAGATGTACCAATGGCTGGAGAAGAAAGTGGAGATTGTTACGAACAGGGAAGTCAGGGCGATTAACTTTTCAGGTGGCAGGGTTACCGGTGTAGAATTGGCTTCTGGGGAACAAATAGAATCGGACTATGTCATTGCCGGACCTGGAAGGGCCGGGGCGGAATGGATGCACAGCGAAGCTTTGCGGCTGGGTCTTCAGGGGGTTAACAACCCGGTAGACATAGGGCTGCGTATAGAGGTGCCGGCGGTTCTCATGGAGCACATCACCGACAAGATCTACGAATCAAAGCTGATCTATTTTTCACGTTCTTTTGATGACAGGGTGCGTACTTTTTGCATGAACCCTTACGGGGTTGTCGTCACAGAAAACAACGGAGGGCTGGTGACGGTTAACGGCCACAGCTATGCTGAGAAAAGAAGCGTAAATACAAATTTTGCTCTATTGGTAAGTAAAACATTTACCGAGCCCTTTCGGGAACCCATACGTTACGGCAAATATATTGCCAGCCTGGCAAATATGCTGGGAGACGGAGTCATTGTGCAGCGCCTGGGCGATTTACAGATGGGCCGCCGTTCCACGGCGGAGCGGATCCACCGGGGTCTGGTCCGGCCCACCCTGGCGAAGGCAACGCCCGGTGACCTGAGCCTTGTTCTCCCCTACCGGCACCTTCTCTCCATCATGGAGATGCTTGAAGCACTGGATAAAATTGCTCCCGGGGTAAATTCACCCCACACCCTTCTATACGGGGTGGAGGTAAAATTTTACTCATTCCGGCTTCGCCTCAACCGCCATCTGGAGACCGACCTGGATAATCTATTTGCCGTCGGTGATGGAGCTGGTGTGACTAGAGGCCTGATCCAGGCATCTGCTTCGGGAGTGCTTGCGGCAAGGGAGATCCTGGGGCGCTTAAAAGAAGCGGGCATTTGATAAAATATTTTATGGAGGGGAGATGTGGCTCCCGGGGTGGTGCATGAAAAATTGCCACCTGTAATACCGGAAATAACCGGTATTTTTTTATTTTTAGCAGGAACTTTCAAATTCATGGAGAAATAATTAAGGTATTTTAATAATTGTTAAGGATTGAGGCAGTTAAATTAACAAGCACTGGTGTATCAGTTGCCTCTCTGGGCCCGAAGGAGGTTTTTTATGAGATACTGGACAATTTGGCAGTGGCTGGCGGTGCTTAAAAAGAAGCTGCAGCGTGCCTACAGGTACAGTGAATTAAGGAAACTGCAGCTATGGCTAAAGGGTAAAACATTGCATCCTGCACTTTACCTGGTGTCAGCGACTCTTCTGGTGGGAGTGCTTGTAGGATTGCATCATTATTGCTCGCACTTTTTTTATGTGGTCACCCTGGAGGGACGCGAGGTGGGTATGGTGCGTGATGCCGGGGAGATCGATGATTTTCTGGTTGAACTAAAAGAGTGCTGCAGTTCCTTTTATGGAATGGCTGTGGAACCGGAACAGGATATATTCTATAATCGCGAGTACCGTTCCGGTGGTGAAGAAGATGCTTTTAACGTAAAAGAGAACTTACGGCAGCAGATCAACCTTGTTACCAAAGCTGTAATGCTTACAGTGGACCAGGTGCCGGCTGTTCCGGTGGTGTCGGAAAAAGAGGTTGGCCAGGTAATCGAACTGTTATGCAGCGCTTACACCAGTGATTCGGAGAATGTCAGGCTGCTTAAAGTAAATCTTGTTGAGGATATTGCAGGAACACCCTGCACCATCTCTCCGGAAGCGGTCTGCGTACCACAGGAGGCAGCCAGTCTACTGCTAAACAGCGAGGAATCCCATGAAAGCAGGTTGCTTCTGGCCAGCCGTTACGATGAAACGCTGCGTGAAAATGAGCCTCCGGAATTAGCGGGGTTTCTTCCCGAAGTTCACGTACGAACCCTGGAAGAGGTCAGGGCTGTAGAAAGTATTCCTTTTGATACCAACTATACTTACAACGATAAGATGTGGCATGCGCAAAGTCATGTGCTCGTCCCTGGGAAAGCAGGGGAGAAAGAGGTTACCTATCATGTTACCAGTGAAAACGGTAAAGAGATCGATCGGCAGATTGTTGAACAGACAGTCTTGCTGGAGCCGGTTACCCAGGTTGTTGAAAAAGGAACATCTCGGGCGCCTTCCATCGGCACAGGTTTGTTTGTCTGGCCGGTGGCAGATGGCGGCATTGTCAGCCAGCATTTTAGTGGAGCGCACAAGGGGATTGATATTACAATGTTGGGACATCGTTCTCCAATCCTGGCTGCAGACAGCGGTGTGGTGGTGGAGACAGGATCAGGTGACAGGCGTGGGAACTATATCGTAATCTATCACGGCAGCTACTATACAGCTTATCTGCACAACAGCATTAATTATGTCTCAACGGGAGCCACAGTCTCAAGGGGCCAGACTATTGCCCAGATGGGGAACACTGGTCGTACCTTTGGCCGGACTGGTATTCACCTTCATTTTGAGATCCGGCGCAGCAACGGTTCGACTATCTGGAACAGCACTGCGATTAACCCTCTTACTTTTTTTTAACCCTGATTTATCCTAAACGATTATAAGGGGCTGCTCCAGGGCAGCCCCTTATAAAATCCGAAGCGAGTTTATTCCAGCAGGGATTCCATACCCGGAAACCGAAATTGTGATTTAAGCTTTTTCTAAGGAGAGATAATTTGACTGCCAGGATACTTGTAGTCGATGATGAACGACCTATTGCCGAGATTTTGCAATATAATCTGGAAAAGGAGGGCTATGAGGTGATCCTGGCTTACGACGGTGAAGAGGCGCTGGAACGCCTGGAACAGGATCATCCCGATCTAGTCCTGCTGGACATTATGCTTCCGAAGAAAGACGGTTTTACTGTCTGCCGTGAGATCCGCGCACAGCAAAAAAGGATCCCTATCATTATGTTGACTGCGCGAGAAACAGAAATTGATAAAGTACTGGGGCTGGAACTTGGTGCCGATGATTATGTGACTAAACCTTTTAGTGCACGGGAGCTTCTTGCCCGCGTGAAGGCGATTCTCAGGCGTATTCAGCCCTCCGATGCAGATTTGAACAAGCAGTTGTGCTGCGGTGACCTGATTGTCGATCTCGATGCGGTGCAGGCTTACAACCGGGGGCGTCCTGTGGAGCTGACGCCTAAAGAATTTTCCATCCTTTCCGTTCTGATGGAGAGGCCTGGCCATGTTTTTAACCGGCAGCAGCTCCTTAACCAGGTCTGGGGTTATGATTATTTCGGCGATGAGCGTACCGTTGATGTAACCATTCGGCGCCTCAGGGAGAAACTGGAATGCAATCCCGCAGAGCCGGAATATATTCATACCAAAAGGGGTGTGGGCTATTTTCTCAGGCAGAAGAGGCGCCTTTAAAAGCCTGCAATGGAAAATCGTTCTGATCTACTCCCTTCTTCTGCTTTTTTCCCTGCAGTTGATCAGCGTCTATCTTGTGCAGTCTCTGGAGAACTACTATCTCCACAATTTTAAAACTGGCCTGGAGTATCAAGCCCACCTGCTGACGGCTTTTTTGACACCTTCACTGAAAAAAGGTCACGAAGCGGAGGAGGATATTGCCCACCTGGTGCGCGAGTTCAGCGGGATGCGTGAAATGGAGATTGCCGTGCTGGATTCCTACGCCCATGTCATCGGCACATCGACAAACAAGGCCGTAGTCGGAGGGCGCCTCATTCGCGATGAGATAACCAGAGCCCTGGCGGGGGAATTGGGTGAAGCAATCCGCTACGATCCGGCTGCCGGAGAGAGGCGGTATTACCTGGCTCTTCCCCTGAAAGATCAAAGAAATATCAATGGTGTGGTTTACCTGAGCAGTTCACTCAATGATGTGGACAGGGTTTTAAACCAGATCAAGCTCATATTGCTAAGCGGCTCCGCCTTTGCCCTTGGCGTTAGCATATTGCTGGGGATCATCCTGGCGAGGACGATCGCAGCGCCTATCCAGGGCGTTACCCGGCAGGCAGAGCTAATGGCTCAAGGGGATTTTTCACAGAAAATCAGGGTTACATCTGCCGACGAGATTGGCCGTCTGAGCGCCACTTTTAATCACCTTGCAGAAAGGTTGCATCGTAATATCAAGGAGATCTCCACAGAAAAAAGCAAAGTTGAGGCTATGATCAATCATATGAGTGACGGGGTTATCGCGCTTGATGGAAAAGGACGCCTTATCCATGTCAATCCGGCGGCAAGGGACCTTCTAAAAAAATTTTCCCGAAGCGCACCATCTATGGGACGCTCCGGTTTTTCTTTGCTAGAAGAACTGGCAGGAGCGGAGACGCTGCGCCAGTATATGCGTGAAAGGACCCCCCTAATGATGGAAATAGCCCGGGAAGAACCGCCTGTAACTTTCAAAATGGCCATTGCTCCATTCAAAGAGGAAGGGGAAAGGCTGGACGGCACACTGGTGGTGTTCCACGATATCACCGCCGAGAGGGAATTCGTCAGGCGGCAGCAGGAATTTGTTGCCGATGTCTCCCATGAGCTTAGAACGCCCCTGACAGCAATAAAAAGTTATGTGGAGACTTTGCTCGATGGTGCCGCTGCTGATCCAGAGGTCAGCAACCGCTTTTTAGATGTGCTGAAACGCGAAACAGACCGTATGGTCGATCTGGTCAGGGACTTGCTGGAGCTATCCCAACTTGATCATAGCCAGATAGAGCTGTATAAAACAAAAGTGGATCTGCTTGATCTGGTTGCAGATGCAGTAGAGCAGATGCAGCAGAAAACAGAAATTCAGGATCGTGCAATAGAGGTAGACATACCCCCGGGGCTTCCCTGGGCCTGGGTAGATCAGAAAAAAATCATACGCGTCTTTTTAAACTTGCTTAACAATGCTATTAAATATACCCTGCCCGATGGTAAGATAAGAATTGGGGCGTCAATGGACAATGAGGAAGGCTCCTTGAAAGTGCTGCTGGAAGATAACGGACCTGGAATCCCGCCTGAGGATCTGGAAAGAATATTTGAACGTTTCTACAGAGTGGAGAAGACTCGCAGCCGTGATTACGGCGGCACCGGTCTGGGATTGCCCATTGCCCGCAGGCTTGTGGAGGCACACGGCGGCAGAATCTGGCTTGAAAGTGCTGTGGGAAAAGGAACCACGGTCTGGTTTACCCTCCCCGTAGTGGCGGAGCAAGGAGGGAATAGTATTGAATGAACAGATAAAAAGCGCGGTGCTCCTTTCGCTGGTGCTTCTGAGTCTCTTTCTGACTTATCAGCTCTGGTTTGCGCGTAAACCGGAGGATAGGGTTATAGAGAACGATTACGACAATGTTTATTTCGAAGAACCGAAGCCGCTGCAACAGTTTTTCATACCTGAACGAATTTATATTTATCAAAATGATCTATGTTACCAGCTTCGCCACGGAGATTCCCATTTTGCCCTGTTATGGGAAGGGCTTTCCGAAATGTTGCAGGAAATTGCCGAACCGGCCAACTACGAATACGGAGAAGACATGCCGGAAGATGCGAGGTTGTGCCTGGATCTGCAGTTTAGCCCGGCCTTACCACTGGGCAGGGAAAGCCCCTGGTTAAAGGAGGCACCTGCTGGAGAGCTGGCCAGGGTGCAGATCTGGCGGCTTGACGATCGCTGTTGGGGAGTCTTGCAAGATGAAGGAGACTCTGCTGTACTGTTGCTGCTGCCGGTCAGGGGTGGATTAAAACTGGCTGCACTTTGCGATCAATTTAATCCTGAGGGAAGGCCTCCTTACGAGGAGCTCGGGGCTGGTGAACTTTTGCTTTCACAGGGAACCCTCATATCGGTGCCTTCTCCCCTTTATGTGCCGGTGCACAACGGTGGTATGGAAAATCTGACCTTGCAAGCGGAGGTTCTTGACCGCGAATTACTTCTTAATACTATGTTTATCAACCGGAATCTTGTCCGGGAGATCAAAGAGCGGGACGGCGGATTGATCTTTACAGACGGTGAGCAGGGGTTGCGAATGGGGGATGGACTTGAGTATTCCCACCCCCAGTTGGAACAAAAACCGGTGGTGCTTTCTTATACAGCAGCATTGTTGACTGCAGGCAAGCTGCTAGGCTATTATGGCGGTTGGCCTGAAAACCTGCGTTTGGAATTATTAGCCAGGGATGATGGGGCAGAGGCTGGATCAAGAGGAATTTACAGTGCTCAGTGGCGCAGCTACTTCAGGGGATACCCTCTGATAGGTGGAGCAGGTGTTGCCATGAGTTTTCATCATGGCGGCCTTGTGAGCTACCGGCGCAACCTCTATATTTTGCTATATTCTACCGGAGATCAACTGTATGCGCAGGGCTACCGGGAGGCGCTGGAAAAGGCGGTGGATTTGCTTGCTGATGCAGGAGTGGATCATTACTGGCTTGAGGAGATGGATCTGGGCTACTACCTGACGGGAAATTCCCTGCAGCCGCAGGCAGTGCCCGTTTGGGCTATCCGCCTTAACGGGAGGCAGCTCATTTTAACAGCAGGGGAGCTTGTTTCGCTGGAGGGTTTTGTGCCGTGAATATAAGCCGGGCAAAGACGATCCTTATTTTTGCATTTTTAGGGTTAAATTTATTTTTTTGCTACCATCTTTTTGGAGGTGAATTTCGAAAACTGCTATGGATGGCAGTTTCGCCGGGTGAACTCCGTCATGTTGAAAGTCGTCTTGAAGAGTACGGTTATATACTGGATACCAAAGTAGATCGCGTTATCAGAAAAAGCGCCTTTCTAACAGTAACACCATCGCGGGAGGTAGAGCTCACATTACGAAAACATTTTCAAGCCGCAACAGCGCCTATAATAGAACCGGGGGGAGAGCGTCTATACGAGGGAGTAGGTGCCAGGATAGTAATCTTTCCCGAAGGGCTGGCCCGCGTCGAATTTATGCCGCAGGTGAAACTTCTGGAAGATGCTGTGCCGGCGGAAGAGGAGGAGATTACTTCAGCTTTTGAGCACTTTCTTCGGGATAAAGGGTTTGTTCCAGAGGCAGCTCGCTTTGATTTTACTACAGGTGGCGGCGACAGAAATATTTTGCATTATGTCCAGATTTTTCAGGGCAGACCCCTTTACAGTGGTTATCTGAATGCAATTATGGAAAATAACACTCTCAAAGCTATAGA
Source organism: uncultured Syntrophomonadaceae bacterium (assembly GCA_964464625.1). Classification (GTDB taxonomy): domain Bacteria; phylum Bacillota; class Dethiobacteria; order DTU022; family DTU022; genus JAAZIN01. The sequence continues at coordinate 78,532 of CAYXKD010000001.1, read as the reverse complement.
AATTCACTGGCTTGAGCCGGAGACCTCCTATCTGGAACGGGAGATGGCGGTAATCCCCGTCACGGAGGCATTAATGAGATTAATAGAGGTTCAGGGGCCCAGTCCGATGACACGCCGTATTGTTAAGGCTGAGTTGGGCTTCTACAGCCGCGATTACGATGCAGAGGAATGGGAGGTTCCCCCGGTGTGGCGGTTTTTGTTTGAAAATGGAGAGATTAGCTATATTAATGCTTTTACAGGCAACCTGGAACTGGAAACATCTAACTGACAGGAGAAGATGAAATGGATAAGATTGTGGTGCGCGGCGGAAGTCAATTAAGGGGACAGGTGGCAATTAGCGGTTCCAAAAATGCAGCTCTGGCAATCCTGCCCGCTGTTCTGTTGGCTTCCAGGAAAGTTTCTTTAAGCAATGTCCCCGACATTACAGACGTCCGGACAATGCTGTGCATCCTCGAGAATCTGGGGTTGACCATCCGCCGGAGGGGGCGGAATGCCATCGACTTTTACCCTTCCAGGCTTCGTGGAACGGATCCTCCCTTTAATCTGGTGCAAAAATTGCGGGCTTCATCTTATCTTATGGGAAGCCTGCTGACCCGCTTTGGAAGCGCTACGGTGCCAGTTCCCGGTGGCTGCGATCTGGGGCCGCGCCCAATTGATCAGCATCTTAAAGGTTTTACCGCCCTGGGGGCCGGATGTGAAATTGAACATGGTCTAATCAAGCTGCGTGCTGAAAAGCTCAAAGGTGCTCGTGTCTACCTTGATGTGGTCAGTGTGGGAGCGACGGTTAACCTCATGCTGGCTGCGGCAGGTGCAGAGGGGCGGACTGTTCTGGAAAATGCCGCCAAAGAGCCGGAAATTGTTGATCTGGCAAATTTCTTAAATGCTCTGGGTGCGATAATAAAAGGGGCTGGCACTGATGTGATCAAGATTGACGGCGTTAAAAAATTTGGAGGTGCGGAGCATATGGTCATTCCCGACCGGATTGAGGCAGGCACCTTTATGTTTGCCGTCGCAGCCACAGGAGGCGACCTTGTTGTCGGGGAAGTAATACCGAAGCATTTGGAAGCGGTAACTGCCAAGTTGAGGGAGATCGGAGCTGTGGTGGAAGTGGAGTCGGAGCAGATCAGGGTCTGCAGGAACGGACCGCTTAACCATTCCGATTTAAAGACTTTTCCCTATCCAGGTTTCCCCACAGATCTACAACCGCTGGGGATGGTCCTGCTTACAGCAGCAAAGGGAACGAGCATTATAACAGAAAATGTTTTTGATGGGCGTTTTCGCCAAATAGATGAACTAAAAAAAATGGGAGCCCAGATCAAACTTGAGGGTAGAAGCGCAGTGATCAATGGGGGCGGCACTCTTTCAGGGGCTCCCGTTACAGCTACCGATCTAAGGGCTGGTGCAGCCTTAATAGTTGCCGGTCTCATTGCGAAAGGGGATACTATTCTTAGCGAAGTGGAACATGTGTACCGGGGTTACGAAAAGATTGAAGAAAAGCTGACCTCATTGGGGGCACAGCTGAAGCCGCTGCAGGAACGAGGTTTCTGCAGAATGGTGGGGGATCCCGACTGATATGGAGCTCTGGCTGGTGAGGCACGGAAGCACTTCAGCCGGCAAAGAGGGCCGTTTCCAGGGCAGAAGTGATTTTCCCCTTAGTGTTGTGGGAACCGGGGAAGCAGCAGCGCTGGCCAGGCGTTTAGGAAGGGCAGGAAGTTTTGATCTGCTGCTGAGCAGCGATCTGAGACGGGCCTGGCTAACGGCAGAAATTATTTCCCGGGAAATCAGCCTTTCGCCGGTGAGCGAACCCTTACTTCGGGAATGCTCCTGGGGCTATATTGAAGGGATGAGACGGATCGATGTGGAGACCCACTACCCTTTTATTTTTCATTCAAGAAGCGGCGTACTAAAGGCGCTGCGCTGCGGCGGGGAGAGTGAACGCAAGCTGCTGGCGCGAACCAGGACTTTGCGGCGGAAGATCTTACGTCTCTGTTGCGGATTGCAGCGGATTATTCTCGTCAGTCACGGCAGGTTACTCAATGCTTTTATCTCCGGTTGTTTAGGCTTCTCTTCCTTGCAGAAATGGCCTTATGCCCCACTCCCCGCTTCTCTTTCAATTGTAAAACTTCATCCTGGCGGGGTGGATAACAGACTGTTGCTGTTTAATGATATCTGCCACTTGCAGGAGTGATGTGCACTTTACATCTCCCAAAAATATGTATAAACTGATAAGCAAAAGTAGACCTCCTGCAACGGTATTCTTGCCGTTTTGCTGAGTTTGATCATAATATGGGGTGCTATTTCACGACAAATTCGAATGCAGCGTCACGGTTTTTCCGAATAATGATTTCCCCAGGCTACAATTTGTCTATTGGAAAATGAGGGAGAGCATTGCAGATTATTTTTGTTTTTGTCGATGGTGTGGGGCTTGGAGCACCATCCTTGGAAAACCCTTTTTTCTTTACTGAAACGCCTTTTTTGAAGATGCTGTTCGAAGGCAACTCTCTTACAAAGGAAATGAAGGGTTTTCATGACAGGCGGGTTACATTGTTGGGAATTGACGCACAGCTGGGCGTTGAGGGTTTGCCGCAAAGTGCTACAGGGCAGGCGTCGCTTTTCACCGGGGAAAATGCACCGCGCTGGCTCGGCTATCACCTGAACGGTTTTCCCAACAAAACCTTACGAAAACTTTTGAAAGAGTCGGGAATGTTTGCCTCCCTGGGGCAGGAGGGCTATCGCTGTGCTTTTCTCAATGGCTACCGCCCCCTTTTATTTGAAAAATTGAAAGAGGGACTTCCGGGGCGGCGCTATTCCTGTTCAACATTGATCACCTATTTTGCCGGGCTTCCCTTCTACAGCCTTGATGATATCAGGGCGGGGAAAGCACTGTTTATGGATTTGACGAATGAACTGTTAAACACTATGGGCTTTTCTGTCCCTGAAATCACACCGGAAGTGGCTGGCAAAAGACTTGTTGATATCGCCGGTAAGTTTGACTTATCTCTGTTCGAATATTTCCTTACAGATCGTGCCGGACACCTCGCCTGCGAGGAGCAGGCTGGCAAAGTGGTGAATACCCTGGATCGATTCCTGGGCGCTGTAGCAGGTTCTCTTGATCCGGCAAAGACTCTCCTTCTTGTGACCAGTGACCATGGCAATCTTGAAGACCTGTCCCACAACAGACACACCCTTAATGAGGTTCCGGTTTTGCTGATCGGTGCGGAACCTGTAAGGCATAGGATCGCACCTGCGCTCCGTGATCTTACCGATATATTACCGGTCATTCAGACAGTGCTAAAGTCTGGAAAAGAGAAAGACGATGTTGGGTATTAAAAAGGTTTGTTCCCGGGCAGAGGCGTAAAGGTCTTCGCTGCCAGTTTGGTATACACCGTTATTCCACGCAGGTTATAAATCTGGCGAAAGATTTCAATACCGTGAGGGAAAAAGAGCAGCTGAACCATTAAAAGGAGAAGGGTGTCCATGCTTAAAAGGGAGGAGGTGATGGCATGCATGTAGAGACAATAGTGGTGAGCATGTTCGCGACTAACTGTTATCTTGTCAGCTGTCCTGAAACAGGAGAGGGGCTAATCTTAGATCCCGGTGCCGAGGGGAAGCGAATTTTGCAACAAATAGAGAAGAGTGGCTTGAAAATAAAGGGAATCGTCAACACTCACGGGCATATCGATCATACAAGGGCCAACGGCAGGTTGATAGAGGCCCTAAAGGTTCCGCTCTTACTGCCGGAAAAAGATCTGGAAACATACCGCAACCCCGGATTCGGTCTGGGGATCCTTTTTGGCAAATCTCCCAAACCGGATCGCCTGCTCAAGGAAGGCGAGGAGATCCCTTTTGGCAATGAAAATTTGACTGTGCTCGAGACTCCCGGACATACCAAAGGCAGCATTTCACTTTATTCCAAAGGATTAGTGTTTTCCGGCGACACCCTTTTTGCCGGATCCATCGGGAGGACCGATCTCGCCGGCGGTTCTTACAAGCTATTGATTCGAAGCATTAAAGAGAAGCTGCTGGTGCTGCCGCCGCAGACTGTGGTTTATCCAGGGCACGGTCCGGCTACCACTATAGAAAAAGAAATGCGCAGCAACCCCTTTCTTCTTTAGGGAGAAGGGGGTGAGTGTTTGACCTGGGGGAGCCAGGGCCACCAGAAAGCAGGACCGCAAAGGGGGCACACTTCCTCCGGCTCTGTTCCAGCGATAAAATATTCATCCCCTTCTGCATCGGGACAGTAAGGGCCCCTTTGCAAACCCGATTCTGGACAGAGGGAGCAGCAGACAATACCTTCGGGCATTTCAAAATCGAGAACTTCTCTATCCTGCAAGGCCAGTTTCATAAACCATGCCCACAAGGGGGCGGCTGCGCCTCCTCCTGATAATTCAATGGATTTCTCATAATCATCACCCACATAAATACCGGCCAGCAGTTGCGGAGTATATCCGATCATGTGCGCATTTTTGCTGTCCTGAGATGTGCCCGATTTGCCAGCTGCCGGACGCTCAAGAATCGATCCGGCAGCGCTGGCGGTGCCCCCTTCTGCCAGCACATCTCCGAGCATATGGGTGATCAGGTAAGCGATGGCGGGATGGAGCACCTCTTCTTTTTGCGGCAGGTTTTCTAGAAGGACCTTTCCTTGGGGATCGACAACTTTCCGGATGACCAGGGGCTCGATGCGAAAACCACCATTGGCAAAGGGGGCAAAAGCAGCAGTCAGTTCGAGCAAGGTAACCTCGCTGCTTCCAAGGGCCAAAGAATAGTAGGGGCCCAGGGGACTGGAGATGCCCAGTCTGTGGGCCATCTCCACCGCTTTATCTTTTCCAATCTGATCGTGCACTTTGATGGCGACAATGTTGCACGATTTTGCCAGTGCTTCACGGATTGTCAGCTCCCGGTTATGAAACCCTCCTCCAAAATCTGTAGGGGCATAGGGTTCCGCCAGACCGCTTTCATTAAAAGTAACTGCTTCACAGCACACCAGATCTGCTGCGGTAAAGCCTTCTTCCAGGGCTGCAGCATAAACGAAAGGTTTAAAGGCAGAACCGGGTGAGCGGAGGGCTAAAGCTCTGTTTAGACTTGTTTCGTTAAAATCGCGACCTCCCACCATGGCTCTAACATAGCCTGTACCTGGTTCAATGGCCACCAGCGCTCCTTGAGGCTGCCTTTTTCCATCCTCATCTATGCGCAGTGTAGGGATTCCCGAAATAATTTCCTGGGCAATTTCCTGCATATCCCGGTTAATGGTGGTGTAAATTTTAAAACCGCCCCGGTAAAGAAGATTTAAATCTCCATTAAATAAATCGGCAAGCCCGATGTTGATGGCGTAATCAATAAAATAGGCTTCTTTTTCTTCGCCTGACAGTTCGCGAAGGTTCAGCTGTTCCCGCAGAGCCATTTCTTTTTCATTTTCATCAATAAAGCTGCTGGAAAGCATTTGATTCAAAACTGTTCTCCGGCGCTGTCCGGCTGACTCCATGTTGAGATAGGGGGAGTAATAAGCGGGGCCCTTGGGGATGCCGGCCAGAAGTGCTGCTTCACCAAGACTGAGTTCAGCGGCGCTTTTCCCGAAGTAGGTTTGAGCGGCGCTCTCGGCTCCGTAAGCCGCGTGGCCGTAATAAATTGTATTTAAATACATTTCCAGGATTTCATCCTTGGAATAAAGGTGTTCCAGATGAATGGTGTAAAGGGCTTCTTTAAACTTGCGCTCCAGGGTGCGCTCATGCGATAGAAATAAATTTTTGGCCAGCTGCTGTGTAATGGTGCTGCCCCCCTGGGAGGTCTGCCTGCCCTTAAGGTTGTTTAACAGCGCCCTGGCCAGACCCGCTGGATCAAATCCGTGATGCCGGTAAAACCGCCGATCCTCCACGGCGAGGGTGGCACTGATCAAATATTCAGAAACCTGCTCCAGGGAGACCTCAATCCGGTTTTCCTCGTAACGGATCGCCAGTAGTTCATCCTGAAAATCGTAGATCCGGGTGGTTAATGGAGGCGAAGGTTGGGGGACCTGATCCATTTCCCCAATTGTATAGACCAGGTATCCAAAACTGCCGGATAAACTGAGCATAAATAAAATCAAAACAATTAAAAAACAGCGAAAATGTTTCATGTCGTTTACTCTCATACGTATATATTTAGAAACATAGTATGGTACTAATTCGCACAATTCATTACAGAAGTGATATATTTATTTTTGCAAGAAGCAGGAAATAATGATACAATAGCGAAGCATAAGAGTTACAAGCAGCCTTTTAGACTGCGGTCATGTTTTTAATGCTGCGACTGGAATAAATACTTCCCAAATAGATCATAATTTTCATTGAGAAAGGTTATGAATACACCTCCATTTAAGCAGGCTTATATTTATCCTGAAAATATGAATATTTTCCGGTGACAGCTGTTCCTGCCAGAGTATATCCCGGCGGGTTGCAGTGGTGGTAGTCGCGACTTTTTGCAACCGCACCAGCAGGGATGTTCCGGCAGAGTTAAAATAATGTGTGGAATTGTTGCTGGACCCGGGCCCTCAGGCTTTGTACTCTGTAGTCTTTCTATTACCGGCGTTTCTCCACCCATGCTGAAAGAGAGCTGATTTTATATGGAGTGATGTTTTTAATTTGTTACCATAATACCCATTTAAGAGCAAAGGTGGTGTTTCAAATTGGATACAGGCCAATTAACGAGTTTAACATTGAACGAACTGCGCCGAATGGCCAAGAATAAGACCATCAGGGGCCATTCAACAATGCGCAAGCAGGAACTGGTTGAGGCGCTGGCTGGTGTGCTCACCCCGGATGACTGTACATCTGAAGATGTAGCAGCACCCGAAGCAGAGAAAGAACAGGATGTTGCATCGGGTCTGCTTGAAATCATGAACGATGGGTTTGGCTTTCTTCGCCGCTACAGGTACCGTTACTCCGATGACGATATCTATATTTCTGCTTCACAGATCCGACGTTTCAATCTGAAAACAGGCGATATGGTGGCAGGAAAAATCAGGCCCCCAAAAGATAATGAAAGATATTATGCGCTTTTACAGGTTGAGTCGATCAATGATGCAAACCCCGATTCTTTCCTGCGCCGGCCTAATTATACTTCCCTGGTACCGGTGCATCCACGTGAAGCGCTGCGGATGGAGACAGAATCCCACATACTTGCCACCAGAATCATTGATCTTCTTATACCTATAGGCAAAGGTCAGCGAGGGCTCATTGTTTCACCGCCTAAAGCAGGAAAGACAATTCTGCTCAAGCAGATTGCCAACAGCATCTCTTCTAATCATCCTGAAGTTACACTGATCATTTTGCTTGTAGATGAACGACCTGAAGAGGTCACCGATATGGAGCGCAGTGTAAAAGCCGATGTGGCCAGTTCGACCTTTGACCAGAAACCGGAGAACCATATTCGCATCTCCGAACTGGTCCTGGAGCGGGCGCAACGCCTTGTCGAGCAGGGCCATGATGTGGCTATTCTTCTGGACAGCATCACCCGGCTTGCCCGTGCTTATAATTTGGTAATCCCTCCCAGTGGACGGACCCTATCAGGTGGCATTGATCCGGCAGCCTTTTACAAACCAAAGCGATTTTTTGGGGCGGCGCGGAATATTGACGGCGGCGGCAGCCTGACAATTATCGCTACTGCGCTGATCGACACCGGCAGCAGGATGGATGATGTTATTTACGAAGAATTTAAAGGGACGGGTAATATGGAGCTGCACCTTGACCGGAAAATTGCCGAGAGGCGCATTTTTCCTGCTATCGATATTTCTCGTTCGGGAACACGCCGCGAGGAACTGCTTCTAGATGAAAACAAAATCGAGCTCATGTGGGCATTGCGGCGGGCTATGGGGAACACTCAAAATATCGAATTCCTCGAAATGCTGCTCGGCAAGTTGAAGCAGACCGGGGATAATGAGGATTTTTTGAGCAACATGCATGCATTATAGCCTCTTTGTAATAGTGCGGACAAGGAGCAATCCCCTGCTATCAAAATTTCATTCATGGTATGAAATGCATAAAAACAACCTTCAGACAGCAAAATATGGTTTAAACTGTGCTGTTGAGGGAGGATCAAGCCATGTCTGCTCTTTTAAGAGCGGCTACAGCTATGCTGATTGCCGGATTGGTCTGTTTTTGCTTTGGGGCACAAGGTGCTGCCCTGGGATTTGAGGAAGAAGATGATCGGTCCGGTGAAGTGCCGGTGTATTACCAGCAGTTGCAGGATTTTACGGAAGAAAAAAGCAGGGCGGAAGAGGCTGGCAGGCCAAAAATACTGGAATATATTGTTGAGCCGATGGATTGCCTTTACATTATTGCAGCGCGTTTTGGGACTGACGTGGATACATTGGTCAGGTTAAATAATATTGTCAACCCCGGCTTGATATACCCTGGGGATCGTCTAGAAATATTGACGATCCCCGGCTGTGTTCACAATGTTAAGGAAGGTGATACGGTGGCGGCTATTGCCGTAACCTACGGGGTTGATGAAACCGCAATCAGGGAAGCAAATGAACTCAGCGATACACCTCTATTGTCCCGGGGCGAAAGGATTATTGTCCCGGGTGGGTTTGCCAACCGCAGTTCAGAGAGGATAGCCTTTTGTTGGCCCATGCATGGCAGGCTCACTTCCGGTTACGGCTGGCGTAACGGGAAATTCCATCATGGTATTGACATTGCGGCTCCTTACGGGACCGCTTTCTATGCCGCAAAGGAAGGACGGGTTACACATGCCGGTTACCGCGGCAACTACGGAATTATGATCGAGCTTGATCATGGCGGCGGTTACCTGACACGCTATGCCCATGCATCACAGGCGTTTGTGACAGTGGGTCAACGCGTTTTCTCCGAGCAGAAACTTGGCTCAATCGGATTGACCGGCAACACCACGGGGCCGCACTTGCATTTCGAGATACATGCTGCCGGTGAAACAGTGAACCCCCTTAACTATCTGCCATAAACCTGTGTTGAAGATGCCCGGGAGCGGTGCCGTGATCGAATTATCTGTGCTTTAATGTGAAAACTTGTCCGGCGTAGGTTTTACAAGCAAGGGACTGCTTGTCCATGGAGTGAGATGAATTCCCATCCGACTGCTCCCGGGCTCTATATTAACAGGATCGGATCAGTTTTCATTTCCCATTGCTTTTCTATCAAGCGGTGATTGTCTTGGTTATACGGTCATAAAAATGTTTGCCCTCTCTCTACCCCGGGCTCGTCATTTCAGGCGTATTGCGTAAAGGGTCAGGTTGTGCTAAAATTTATCCCGAAAGAGAAGAGGGAGGTTGTGCTGTAATGAAAGAAAATATTCATCCCCGCTACTATCGTACCGTGGTCACATGCGCCTGTGGGGAATCTTTTGAAACCGGCTCCACAAAAGAGAACCTCAAAGTGGAGATTTGCTCAAAATGCCATCCTTTCTTTACTGGAAAGCAGAAGTTTGTTGATACAGGCGGCAGGGTGGAGCGGTTCAAGCGGAAGTATGGCATAAAATAAATTGCAAAAATACATCCCTGTGAACTGGGGAGGAGCAATCCGATGAAAAGGCAGAAATGGGTTGGCGGGCAGGCGGTACTTGAAGGGGTGATGATGCGTTATCGCGACCGGATGGCTATTGCCTGTCGGCGTGGTGATAACAGCATCAGCCTCATCTCGGAAAAAATGGATCCCCTGGCCCGGCGTTACCCTCCTCTGGGCTGGCCCATACTGAGGGGCACGGTCTCTTTTTTTGAGTCTCTAATCCTCGGTGTGCGCGCTCTCAATTTGTCAGCAGCGGAAGTCCTTGAAGAAGAGGGGGAGGAGATGCAGGGCTGGCAGACATTTCTGGTTGTCCTGCTCGGTCTGGTTTTGGGAGTGGGGCTTTTTTTTATCCTGCCCACCTGGTTGGCTGGGTTTTTACCGCATCATCTGCATCCGGTGATTTTAAACCTGGCGGAGGGGCTGCTTCGCCTGGCTATCTTCCTGGTTTACCTTTACCTGGTTACACGCTGGGGTGAGATGAAGCGCTTCTTTGCTTATCACGGTGCAGAGCATAAGGTTGTATTTTGCTACGAGGCCGGGGCCCCTCTGGATGTTGGTGAGGCGCAGCAATACAGCACGCACCACCCCCGCTGTGGAACAAGTTTTCTGCTTATTGTGATGGTACTCAGCATTCTGATATTCTCCTTTTTCGGCTGGGTATCTTTGTGGCAGCGCATCATAATTCGCCTGCTTATGCTGCCTCTTGTGGCAGGAATATCCTATGAGGTGATTCGCCTGACGGCGAACAGCAACTCACCGCTGTTCCGGTTGTTTGCGCTGCCCGGTCTATGGTTGCAGAATTTGACTACCAGTGAGCCCGATAACGGCCAGGTTGAAGTGGCTCTCTGTGCGCTGAAAGCAGTGCTGGAGCCGGATTTGTTGGAAAGCGGGCCGGGTAGCAGTTCAAAATCTGTGGTGATAAATAGTGTTTGAAAAAATGAAATTAATTGAAGATCGATACAGCGAGCTGGAGCTACTGCTTAGCGATCCGGAAATGCTGGCCCGGATGGATTTATGGCAGCAATATTCCCGGGAACTGGCGGATCTGGCTCCCGGCGTTGAACTTTACCGCCATTACTGCAGTCTGAACAGGGAGCTGGTTGAGGCCCAGGAACTTTTGCAGGATGACGCCAGAGGCGAGATCTCCGATTTTTTGCAGGAGGAAATTCAAACAATTAAAGATCTTATTGAAACGACCACCGGAAAATTGAAAGAGCTGCTGTTGCAGCGCGATCCTCGCGACGAGAAAAGTGTATTCCTGGAGATCCGGGCGGGCACCGGTGGAGAAGAAGCAGCTCTTTTTGCTGCTGACCTGTTAAGGATGTACAGCCGCTATGCTGAAAGAAAGGGCTGGAAGGTGGAGATCGTTGACGCTCATGCTACCGATATCGGCGGTTTTAAAGAGGTTGTCGCCGGTATAGAGGGCCGGGGGGTTTACAGCCAGATGAAGTATGAAAGCGGTGTTCACAGGGTGCAGCGCATTCCCGCTACCGAGTCAGGGGGAAGGATCCATACTTCGGCCGCCACGGTAGCCGTACTGCCCGAAGCTGAAGATGTGGAGATAGCGATCAACCCCCAGGAGCTGCGCATTGATACTTTCTGTTCTACCGGTCCTGGCGGTCAGAGTGTGAACACAACCCAGTCCGCGGTCCGGGTGACCCATCTGCCTACGGGTCTGGTGGTGACCTGTCAGGATGAAAAATCGCAAATAAAAAACAGGGCGAAAGCACTTCGCGTCCTGCGCAGCAGACTGATGGATAAATATGTAACTGAACAGGAAGCTGAACTGGCTGAGGAGCGGAGATCGCAGATCGGCAGCGGTGACCGCAGCGAACGTATCCGGACCTACAATTATCCCCAGAACCGTGTTACTGATCATCGCATCGGGCTTACTTTGCACTGTCTTGACCTGGTACTCGAGGGGGACCTTGAAGAAATTATTGATAATCTCGTTGCTACGGCGAAAGCAAAGCAGCTTCAGGATGTAGGAGATTGAAAGAACTGGAAAACAAACAAAAAACAATCGAAGGGGCTCTGCGAAGGGCCTCTTACTGTTTTACCGGGGCGGGGATAGAGCAGCCGCGCGATGAAGCAGAGATTTTGCTGGCGGAGCTGATGGGGTGGAGTCGGCTGGAATTATTTTTGGAACGCTCTTCTATTTTGGAAAACCATTCCGCGGCAGTTTTCGAGAAAGCTGTTGAACGGCGATCCCGGGGTGAGCCGGCTGCTTATATAACGGGGAACAGGGAATTTTACGGTCTGGAATTTATCGTTAACCGGGATGTGCTCATTCCCCGTCCGGAAACGGAACTGCTTGTCGATGCCGTCCTGGAGTGGGCCCGGAATCGGGCAGGAAATATTTGCGGTGTCGATCTGGGGAGTGGCAGCGGCAACCTGGCGATAGCGCTGACCTATCATCTGCCTCACTCTACGTTTTACGCAGTTGACCTTTCAAAAAAGGCGCTCCAGCTGGCAGCAGCTAACGCGGTACGTCACGGCGTAAGTGGGCAAATCCGTTTTTGTCAGAGTGATTATTTTGACGTTTTTTCCAGGATGGAACTGCCGCCCCGGTTCAACCTTATTGTAGCCAATCCGCCTTACCTGACCTCTGCGGAGATGGGCAATTTACCTCCCACCATCCGGGATTATGAACCACGACTGGCTCTGGAGGGAGGTCAGGATGGCCTAAATGCTTATCGCAGCATTCTGGGTGCCCTGCCCTCCTTTATTCGTGGGCCGGGGTTGATGGCTTTGGAGATTGGATCAGCCCAAGGAGCCGCCATCCTCTCGTTATGCCGGCAGCTTTCTATCTTTAACAAGCTTACCCTGCTCCATGATTACCGCGATCTTCCAAGAATTCTCCTGGGATCATTTTAATTTCTCACCTGTTGAGGTGGCAGTTAGCCTGCCGTGGATCACCCCTTTGATCGAGAGAAGCTGGTTGGCTATATCCTTCGCCTCACCTGCCTGCCCTTTAATTAAGAGCACCTCCAGGCAGCGGTCGTGTGCCAGGTGAACGTGCATAGTTGAAACGATGAGATCAACGTAACGGTGTTGTAGTTCCAGCAGTAGATCATTCAGCCCCCGGACATGGTGATCATAGACCAGGGTGATTGTTCCCGCCACTTCGGCATCATCGTCGGACCATTCTGTTCCAACAAGCTCATTGCGGATCAGGTCCCTGATTGCCTCTGAGCGATTGGCATAACCTTTCAATACAATTTCCCGATCAAAGGATTCAAGCAACTCCCGGTCCATGGAGACTCCGAAACGGATCAATCCGGTCATTTTTGCTCCCTCCTCAGTTATTGCGCCGGATTAAGGCCGGCTTCTTTGTAGACTACAACAATTATAACATCTTTTTCTAAAATTAATTCCACAGAAATGTCTAAAGGAGACAGATAATGGCAAGGATAAGGGTGAGGAGGGAAGAGAGGTGCTTCCGAATAAAGTAAAACTAAGTGGGGTTAACACCTTTAAACTGGCGACCCTTTCGACAGAGAAAATGAAGGAGCTTTTTGGCCGTGTTAAAGAAGGAGACTCTGAAGCCCGGGAAGCCTTGGTCAGGGGCAATCTGCGTCTTGTTTTAAGTATCCTGCAGCGGTTTAAAAACCGCGGCGAATCGCTGGACGATCTCTTTCAGGTTGGCTGTATCGGTCTACTCAAGGCTATTGACAACTTCCAACTGGAACATGAAGTCAATTTCTCAACTTATGCAGTCCCCATGGTAATGGGCGAAATAAAGCGGTACCTGCGAGACAACAACAGTATCCATATCAGTCGCTCCATTAAAAACCTTTCTCACCGTGTTCTTCAAACAAGGGAGGAATTTTTGAGGAAAAATCATCGAGAACCCAATGTCAGCGAAATATCCAGGGCCATGGGAATAACTTCAGAAGAGGTGATCTTCGCTTATAATGCCGCACTGGAACCACTTTCACTTTATGATCCTGTTTTTCGGGACAGCACTGATCCGGTCTACGTGATGGATATTATTAGCGACCAGTCCGACAGCACTGAAAGATGGCTGGAAAACCTGGCTTTACAGGAAGCCCTGGATAAGCTTAAGCCCAGGGAAAAACAGATTATCGAGGCGCGTTTCTTTGAAGGAAAAACTCAGGTCGAAATTGCCGGTCAGATAGGAATATCCCAGGCCCAGGTTTCAAGGATTGAAAAAGCCGCCCTGGATATGATCCGGCGCCACTACAGGCAGGAATCCAGTCCGGAGAAAGCAAATAATGAAGAGAAATAGAAAATGGGTTAATAATAGAACCTTACTCACTGCGGCCCTGGCCATTATCCTTTTCATCCTGGGTTCAATTTATCATGCTGCCTCCAGGTATGAAAAAGAAACTGCCTGGCAGTTGCAGGATGGTGAACCTGTGGTGAGGTTGCATGTGCGGGCAGCGGGAGACAGCCTTGCAGAGCAGAATTTTAAGATGGAACTTGTTATGCAGGTCAGGCATTTACTCTCTGAAAATAAACCGCCGCAGGAGTGTGGCTATGAAGGGTACATCTCCTTTTTGGGTGATTATCTGTCCGAACTTGAAAAATCCCTTCAAGATTATACCGCCGAAGCGGCAGCGGGAACGCAAATTGTGGTGCGGCTCACACAGGAGCATTTCCCCTTAAAAATCTATGGGCGCCGGATCTATCCGGCGGGAGAATATACTGCATTAACGGTGATCATTGATGAGGGGTCCGGAGAAAACTGGTGGTGCCTTCTATTCCCCTCGCTCTGCCTTCCCCCGGTAAAAATCGGGGAGGACTCTGTGGAAGAGGAAGAGAGAGCCGCGCCAGTTTCTTTCGCGGAACCGCCCCATAGCAACGCTTTAAACAGGGGAGAAAAAGATAAGGAAACTGCTCGTTCAGGCAAGTGGCAGATTAAAGTCTGGGAGTTTTTCAGGCGCCCCATCAATAAATAATTGAAAAAGCAAAGAAGATCTTCTATAATTAGTGTGGTTTTGATATATAGATAAATTTGTCGATAATTGGGAGGTTTGTGATTGTCCTGGCGGGAATACCTGCAAATCGTCTTCATTTCGGTGGGCGGTCTGGGCCTTTTCTTGTTCGGCATCCAGATGATGGCGACGGGGATGCAGAATGCAGCAGGCGACAGGCTGCGCCGGATCCTCGAGGTACTGACAACCCGTCCGATCATCGGCGTGCTCACAGGAGTACTGATTACCATGCTCATCCAGAGCAGCGGCGCTACGACAGTCATGGTTGTCGGCTTTGCCAACGCCGGTCTGATCACTCTCTCCCAGGCGATTAGCGTAATTATTGGTGCTAATATCGGCACCACTGTAACTACACAGATTATTGCTTTCAAGATCGAGGATATTGCCTTTCCCATTATTGGCCTCGGCGCTCTTATTATCTTTTTTAGCAGGCGCAGGCAGTACCGCTACCTTGGTGAAGCTATCCTGGGGATGGGGTTACTTTTTCTCGGCATTAGCACCATGGCAGCTGGTCTGGAGCCACTGAAAGATCTGCCCGCCTTCCATGGGCTGCTGGCAAAATTCGGCACATTTCCCCTGCTGGGAGTGATCGGCGGGGCTCTGTTCACCGCAGCACTTCAAAGCAGCAGTGCTTTTACGGGTGTTATTATTGCCCTGAGCATGCAGGGAATGATTACTTTGAGTGAAGCCATACCCCTGATCCTTGGTTCGAACATTGGCACCTGCGTGATCGCTTTTATCGCCAGCGCGGGGACCAATGTGACGGCCCGCCGCGCCGCTATGGCTCATCTATATTTTAACGTCATCGGGGTGGTTCTTTGCCTTTTTATATTGACACCCTTTACAAGTTTGGTTTTAAAAACAGCATCCACCGTGACCCGTCAAATCGCCAACGCTCATTCTATTTTCAATGTTTTCAACTCCCTGTTTTTTATTTTAATCCTGCCGTACTTCGCCAGGTTTATCAGCTACATTGTTCCCGGTGAAGAGGTGAGTATAGGAATCGGTCCGAATTATCTGGACAAGCGGATGCTGCCCACACCGGCGGCAGCCATCCAGGGATCCAAAAAAGAGCTGCTGCGCATGGCCATGATCGCTCGAGAGATCACCGGAGAGGCAATAAGCGCTTTTGTCAAGAATGATTTAAAAAAAGGTGTGCACATAGATCAGATGGAAGATCTCCTTGACAGCCTTGAAGAGGGGATAAATATTTATCTTGCTGAGCTTTCCCAAAACCCACTTGCTGAAGCTCAGTCCAAGATGGTTGCCAGCTTTATGTCTGCAGCAAATGACCTGGAGAGGATTGGCGATCATGCTACAAATATTAAACAGCTTGCTGAGCTCAAGGTGGAGGAGAGGCTGCCTTTCTCCGAGCAGGCACTTGAAGAGCTCAGCATGATCTATGAAAAGATCAATGTCATGCTGGAGCGGGCTATCCAGGCTTTTGATACGGAAAACAAGCCCCTTGCCCGCATGGTTATCGTGGAGGATGACCAGGTTGATCTGATGGAGAAGGTTTTACGCAAAGCGCATATTGAAAGGATTAATACAAAAAAATGTTATCCTCCATCAGGGGTGATCTACCTGGATGTGTTAAGTAATATGGAGCGGATTGCAGATCATGCCACCAACATCGCCCAGCTTGTTGTCGAGGATTTTTGATGCGCCGCCTCTCCTGTGGTGGCAAAGGGTTACTTAAAGTGCTCCGCGTCAATAAGACCCTTGTCCTTCCGCCGGGGCGGAAGACAGTTGCCGCTGCGGCAGGGATGATCCGCCGCGGCGGGCTTGTGGCTTTTCCCACTGAAACGGTATATGGTCTGGGGGCATCCGCTGTAAACAGGCGGGCGATAAAGAATATTTTTAAAGCAAAGGGGCGTCCGGCGGACAACCCGCTAATTGTTCATGTGGCCCGCCTGGAGCAGGTTAAAAAGGTTGCCTCTTTTATCCCCCCGGAGGCTTTTAAGCTGATGAGTTGCTTCTGGCCCGGGCCTCTCAGCCTGGTGCTGCCGCGCTCTGCATTGCTGCCGCCGGAGATTAGTGCGGGCCTGCCCACAGTTGCGGTGCGCATGCCTGCCCATCCCCTGGCTTTGGAGCTGATCCGGGCTGCAGGTGTACCCCTAGTTGCACCAAGTGCCAACCGCTCAGGGCGGCCCAGCCCAACCGCTCTCAGCCATGTGCTTGAAGATCTGGCTGGAAAGATCGACGCCGTTCTTGATGGAGGTTCCTGCCGCCTGGGGCTGGAATCAACGGTCCTTGATTTGAGCGGATCCCGGCCTGCGATATTGCGCCCGGGTGGGATCTCCAGGGAACAGCTGGAGGCAGTCCTCGGTACCGAAGTTGTTGATTTACGCAGCGGGAAAGCGGGTATTCCCCCCTCCCCGGGAATGAAATACCGACATTATGCGCCCCGCGCTCCCCTGTTCCTTATTACAGGTACCGCTGTCAGGAGGCGGGCTTTGCTCGAAGCCCTTGCTGTTGCTTATCAGAAAAAGGGACTCAGGGTGGTAATTTTTCAGATTAACCCTGGGCCGGCCGGTTTACGGCTGGCGGCGAAAAGCCTTTTTCCGGCGCTGCGCCGCTTTGATGCGCAAAGAGCTGACCTGATTCTGGCGGAAGGTGTTCCCCCGCGGGGCCTTGGTGCTGCAGTGATGAACCGGCTGCATAAAGCCGCTGCGCGAACGATCAGGGTCTAGGTGATGATGATGACAGCGAAAATAATGCGTATCCTTTTTGTTTGTACCGGTAACACCTGCCGCAGCCCCATGGCTTCTGCGCTGCTGCTCCATGAGTGGGAAAGCCGTTTGCGTTCCCGCATGCTGGAGACGGATTCTGCAGGACTGGCGGCGGCGTATGGAGAAAGAGCTTCCGAACATGCCCGCAGGGTAATGCACCGTGCAGGAATTGACCTGGGAACACATTTATCCGCACTGCTTGATGAAGAGAGGGTTGCCAATGCCTCTCTCATATTGGTAATGAGCCGGCAGCACCGGAATCAGCTGCTGCGTCTTTTCCCTGCCGCGGCGGATAAGACTTTTTTATTGAAAGAATTTGCCGGTATTGCCGGAAATCCCGATGTGGCCGATCCCTATGGCGGATCCCTTGAAGATTACCGGCAGACTTACGAAGAGCTCTACGCATCAATAAAAGAAATCATTAAAAAACTGGAAAGGAGCACAGGCCATGAAGGTAGCTCTGGGCAGTGATCATGCCGGATTTTTCATGAAAGAGTTGATCAAGGAACATCTGGAGGCGTTAGGAATTGAGCTGACGGACTTTGGTACTTTCTGCGAGAGCAGTGTCGATTATCCTGATATCGCTTTACCGCTTGTTGTAGCGGTAGCTGCCGGCGAATTGTCTTATGGGATTCTGCTTTGCGGAACCGGTATCGGTATGACTATTGCTGCCAACAAACACCCGGGCATCAGGGCCGCTCTTTGCAGTGATACTTTTTCTGCCCGCTGCGCTCGTGAACATAACGATGCCAATATATTAACTTTGGGAGCGCGGGTGATAGGACCGGGACCGGCGCTGGAAATCGTGGATGTTTTTTTGAAAAGCAGGTTTACAGAGGGGCGGCACATTCGCCGCCTCGAAAAGGTTACTTTTATTGAGAGGCGTGGCAGGGTATAATCACCTCGTTAAAGGCTGATGGAGGGCTGGCATTATGGATAGAAAGGATCACCTGAGTGAAGTGCACCGTATTGATCCGGAGATTGCGGCGGCGATGGCAGCTGAGGAAAGACGGCAGCAGGATAGCCTGGAATTGATAGCTTCAGAAAACCTGGTGGGCCGGGCTGTTTTGCAGGCTCAGGGGTCTGTGTTGACGAACAAATATGCTGAAGGTTACCCTGGAGCCCGTTATTACGGAGGCTGCCGTTATGTGGACAAGGTTGAACAACTGGCCCGCAGCCGGGCACAGGCGCTTTTCCAAGCCGATCACGCCAATGTCCAGCCCCATTCCGGTTCTTCGGCAAACCTGGCGGTTTTCTTTGCCTTTTTGAAACCGGGCGACCGGATACTGGGGATGGATCTGGCTCATGGAGGCCATCTGACACACGGCAGTCCGGTAAATATAACGGGAAACTATTATGAGGCCTATTCCTACGGGGTTGATAGGGACAGCGGCTTGCTTGATATGGAAGAAATCCGGAAACAGGCACTTCGTGTCAGACCGAAGATTATCATTGCCGGTGCCACTGCCTATCCGCGTATGGTTGATTTTGCCGCCTTTCAGGACATTGCCGGCGAGGCGGGTGCTGAATTAATTGCGGATATGGCTCACATAGCAGGTCTCGTGGCTGTGGGGCTGCACCCGAATCCGGTACACCATGCTGCGGCGGTCACTACAACGACTCATAAAACACTGCGCGGCCCGCGTGGCGGTATGATCCTCTGCCGCCGCGAATATGCTTCGCTCATCGACAGAGCGGTTTTCCCCGGTATACAGGGCGGGCCTCTTATGCATGTCATCGCGGCAAAGGCAATTTCTTTAAAGGAGGCACAGTCCCCAGAATTTGCCGCTTACCAGTCCCGGGTTCTTGAGAATGCCCGGATACTCGCAGAAAAGTTGATTGAAGCGGGGTTTACTCTGGTGACCGGAGGCAGTGACACTCACCTGATTCTGGTGGATCTGAGGTTAAAAAAGATTACCGGGTTGGAAGCTGAGCAGCTGCTGGGTGATATTGGTATTACCACCAATAAAAATTCCATCCCCTTTGATCCGCAACCACCCCGGGTAACCAGCGGTCTGCGGCTAGGCACACCTGCGATAACCTCGCGGGGAATGGGACCGGAGCAAATCAAGGAGATCGCCCGGATTATAGACGAGGCGGTTATCCACCGTTCCGACAAGACGGTCCTCGAGGGATTGAGAAGGCGGGTACATGCGCTCTGTAGAAAGTTCCCAGTTACCGGGCTTGAAAAGCCGGAATGAGGTTAACAGGGCTGGTCAAAAACAATATTTTGCCTATCCCCCTGGGAAAGGAGTGTTTTGCTTTTGTCGGAAAGGCCTGAGTGGGATCACTATTTTTTGGAGATTGCCAGGGTAGTAGCCTCCCGTTCCACCTGTTTGCGGCGCCATGTGGGCGCACTCCTGGTCCTGGAGAAACGCATCCTGGCCACTGGCTATAACGGGGCACCCAGAGGGTTGAAACATTGTGACGAAAGAGGCTGTCTTAGAGAGAAGCTAAATATTCCCGCCGGCGAAAGACACGAACTTTGCCGGGGCCTTCATGCTGAACAAAACGCTATTATCCAGGCAGCTTTGGATGGCGTTGCTATCAAAGGCGCTTCCCTTTACTGCACCCACTTTCCCTGCGCTGTTTGCGCCAAGATGCTGATCAATGCAGGTATACGCCGGATCTGCCTTGCAGAAAACTATCCGGATGATCTGGCAAGGCAACTCTTCACTGAGGCGGGCGTACTTGTTGATTTTATTGAATGATACTGGACTTCCTTCTCCTGTTTAAAATATTAATCAGGTAGAGTTTATGTTTTGCAAGGGATAATGCGCTGTCGCGGGGGCCATAATATTCCTTAGTTTCCGGTGAATGAAGGGAGGCTGCCCCGGGTGTCTTCGCGCATCTCAATATTATTTGTGCTTTTGATTCTGTTACTGGTTAACCTGCCGCTGCATGGAGCAGCGCTGGAAAGAGAACCCTGGAGTGAATTGGAAAAAGGATTACAGCTTTACGGTGTTGAAAATATCTTCTACGGTACCTCCTGCTTTATCAATGAGGGTGAAAGGGAGAGGCTTCTGCATTTAGGTAACGGCCCTGTTGAAAGAAGTTTGCCGGTGCCGCCGGACTGCAGCTGGTCAATACATGGGGGTTATGAAAACAGCGAGGCTCTCATTCAGGTTCGCGGCAGCGATCGAGAAGCTTGCATCGCTTTATGGCGGAGCCTGGAAAGAATTGTTGGGCGCAATGCGGCAGGAAGCGGCCGCAGCTGGAGCGTGGAGGCATATCAAAGCAGCGATGGGGATCTGATGACCCTGGGGATAGGGTTGCTTGAGGCCACCGGCGCCTGCTTGCGGGGCACGTACGATAGCCCCGGGATGGTGCAGCTCCTTGCTTATCTTCCCTGGGCGGAGGAAGGATATTCCCTGGATGAAGGTGCGGTTAACCTTCAACTGGAACTTTACAGGATTGCCGGAACCGGTAAGGTGAGAATTCGCCTGGGCATACCGGTATTGCATTCCATAATTTTTTAACTTTCTCATGGAAAGGAACAGCTTCATGGATCAGATTTTAATTCGGGGGGGGGTCCCCCTGCGGGGGAAAGTGCGGGTTCACGGCTCAAAAAACGCCTGCCTCCCCATTATTGCATCCACACTTCTTACCCGTGAAAGCACAATTATTGAGGGAGTTCCTGACCTTCTCGATGTTCGTACAATGCTCGCTGTTCTCGAAGGCTTGGGGGCTTCTGTCGATTATTGCCAGGAACAGGGGTTGTTGCGTATAAATGCGGGCGATTTGGAGCAGACTGCGCTTCCCGCGGAGCTCGTTGGGAGGATGAGAGCATCTTTTCTGGTTCTGGGCCCACTGCTTGCCCGGAAAAAGAAAGTGTGTCTTCCTTTACCAGGCGGTTGTGCTATCGGGATCCGACCGGTCGATCTGCACCTGAAAGGGCTTACGGCCATGGGGGCGAATTTTGAGATCATCAATGGCTGTGTCAAGGGGGCTACGCTTGGCCTGCAGGGAGCGCGAATCTATCTCGATTATCCCAGTGTAGGAGCAACAGAAAATATTATTATGGCAGCGGTACTGGCCAAGGGGACAACAATTTTAGAAAATGCAGCTACCGAGCCGGAGATCGTTGATTTGGCCAACTGCCTGAATAGTATGGGCGCGCAGATTGTAGGAGCTGGAACGGCGCGAATCAGGATTAAGGGAGTCGATGAAGTAGTCGGGACGCGCCATGTTGTTGTACCTGACCGGATCGAGGCGGGCACGCTTCTTCTGGCCGGTGTGATTACCGGAGGCGATGTAATCGTGGAACCTGTTTTGCCCGATCACCTGAAATCACTTCTGGCCAAATTAACGGAGGCCGGTGCTATTGTTGAGGAGGCAGGTCCTTTTGCCGTGAGGGCTGCATCAGGCGCACGCCCCATGGCGGTTGATCTAAAAACAATGCCTTATCCGGGTTTTTCCACCGACCTTCAGCCGCAATTTATGACGTTGCTGGCTCTGTCCGAAGGGACCTCCATGGTTGTTGAAACGGTTTTTGAAAATCGGTTTCGCCATGTTGAGGGATTAAACAGTATGGGGGCGCAAATACGGGTTGAAGGCCGTCATGCTGTTGTGGAAGGCCGATCCTATCTCACCGGTGCCCCCGTAATCGCTCCTGATCTCAGGGGTGCCGCAGCGCTGTTGCTGGCGGCGCTGGCGGCACAGGGGGAAACTGAACTTTTTGGTGTGAGCCATCTATGGCGTGGCTACAGCAGGCTTGAAGAAAGACTTAATCTGCTGGGCGCTCATATCAAACAGTTCTCCGGTGAAACTGAAGGGGTGCTTAAAACAGGAAGCTAGAATTAAACACGCCGCAGTCAGGCCTATCTTTTTCTGCTGCGATTTAACATTTTTTCTCCTACACTAAACATAAGTATTATTCCAAAGATGCTTTGCTTCGGGCTGTGCAGTTATTTTAAGCAGCTCCCTGGCATCACAGTACGATACCTCCCTGGTTGCGCACTATACTTTTGTAAAAAGCATCATAAATAAATTCTACTTTCATATATTATGATGAAATCTACAAGCCGGAGGTTTCGATGACTCGTAAAGCCGCCCTGCTTTTTTTTGTCATTGTCCTTGTGGTGATACTGCTGCCTGCCGCCGTTGTCTCCCTGGGCCGTCTGCCGGGTATAGCGCTGCAGGATAGCGGTAACGACAGCTTTGATGAGGAAAAAGATTGCAGCCATAACGACTCTCTACAGATATCTCTTTATCGGGCTGATAGGAAAGAAGTAGTGCAGATGGATCTGAAGGAATACCTTGCCGGTGTGCTTCTTGCCGAGATGCCCTCCTCCTTTGAGACGGAGGCACTTAAAGCCCAGGCAGTCATCGCTCGCACCTATGCCCTCTACCAGATAAGGTCTCTTGGCGGCTGCGGCTGCAGCAGCTCACCTTTGCCTGCAGATATTTGCTCTGACAGCACCCATTGCCAGGCCTGGCTTGATCCTTTGGAAACTGTGGAGGAGTGGGGACCCGAGAGTAAGCTCTTCCTCAGCCGGATCAAAGAAGCCATTTCTGAGACATCCGGTGAAGTGGCTGTCTACCAGGGCAAATTAATTGAAGCAGTTTATCATTCAACCTGTGGGGGCACAACTGAAGCTTCACATTCTCTTTGGAGCGGCGGCTTACTGCCTTATCTGCAGAGCATTGATTGTCCCTATTGTGAGCATTCGCCGCATTTCCGGGGAGAGCATTTGGTTCCCTTTTCCAAAGTAGCGGCCGCCCTGCCGCAGGATCTTTCATGGCCCGTTGCTTCCGGAGAGCAGCTCTCCCTGAAGGTTATTTCAGAAACAGCGGGGGGGCGTGTTTCAACGCTGGAACTGGGTGGTGTCGTCATTGAAGGGAAAGAACTGCGGCACCTCCTGGATCTGCCCTCGACCAGTTTCACCTGTGAGATTACAACAGAAGGATTGCTTTTTCACACGCGCGGCCGGGGGCACGGTGTGGGGCTTTGCCAGTATGGTGCCGACGGAGCGGCCAGGGAAGGCAAAGATTACCGCCAGATTATTATGCTTTACTACCCGGGAGCTGAAGTGACCAAATTATTTCATTAAACCGCATAATCTTACCTCAAATGGAGATAATACCATTGGAGGTGAGTGGCAATGTCATCCTCTGGAAAAGAGAAATTATCGATCAAAAAAATTTGGACAAAGCTTATCCAAAAGGGACGGTTCCTGATCAGTAAAGGTAAATCGCTCCTTTCTGCTTTGATCCTTACATTAAAAGCAGTGAAAGCAAAAATTAAAGGCTGGCCGCGAATAATGCAGATTTGCTCCATCTATTTAGCTGTGCTGATCCTTGCAGGGGCAATATTTGTATGGCGCTCAGCCCAGTTGCGAACGATTAATCCCTATATGGAAAATATTAAATTTCCCGAACTGGAGGAGGACTACCTCTGGGAGGAAAATGCCAAACAGCAGGATCAGGAAAAAAGTGAAGAACCCCTTTCAGTTGAACCGGTTCCTGCGGATTCGCTAGAGAACCCAGCGGAACCTCCCAAAAGATGGCCTCTCCAGGGCGGAGAACTGGTATACGGGTATAAAGATATTCTTGCAATGGAGTCCTCTATGGCTGTAAGTTCCTCTCATATATATCTTGGCGGAATAGCTATTAAGGCGCTGCCGTCAGAAGAGGTGCACTCAATCTCTGAGGGAACTGTCAAGGCAATTCTTGATCATGGATTTCCCTATGGGAAAATGGTGGTCATTGAACACGCGGCCAACCTGAAAGTTTACTACGGGGCGCTGGAACGGGTCATTGTAAAAAAAGGTGATCATGTAGCCGCTGATGAAATCATTGCCACCGTGGGAAAGAACGGAGAAGGCAGAGAGACATATCTCTATCTTGAGATGCAGCTAAATGGCCGCTCTGTTAACCCCCTGGATATTTTACCTGCCCTTTAAGCCACATTGCACAGCCGGGTTATTTTTCAGTTGCGCCCCACATATAATTTAGCGGAGTTGAAGACAAGGGGGGGCCTGCGCTGTGCATGATTATATCTATCAGCGAGTCCTGGAGATCAGCGACTATATTCTCAAGACTGAAGCAACTGTAAGACAGGTTGCGCGTACCTTCGGGGTGAGTAAAAGCACTGTCCACAAGGATGTTACTGAGCGGTTGCCACAAATAAACCGCCATCTGGCGCTTCAGATAAAGAAAATCCTTGAAAAAAACAAAGCCGAACGCCACCTGCGTGGTGGAGAAGCCACCCGACGCAAGTATCTTTCCCTTAGAGAAAAAGTTCTGTAAATTTGGTTGTTATAAAAGGAAAAAGATTGATTATGTTGAACTTCTTAGAAAGAGATGGGAATAGTTTTTCAATTCCTGTAAAAACCGGCGGGGGAGGTTGGGCGATGTTATTTTCAACGGACATCGGCATAGATCTGGGCACAGCTACCGTTCTTGTTTATGTACGCGGTAAAGGCATCGTTCTGAACGAACCTGCAGTGGTAGCCGTTGATCAGTATACAGAGAAGGTTCTGGCGGTAGGTGCAGCGGCGCACAAGATGCTTGGCCGGACCCCCGGCAATATCGCTGCCATACGTCCGTTGCGCGAAGGAGTCATCGCCGATTTCGATATCACCGAGGTAATGCTAAAGCATTACCTTACCATGGCCATGGAAAGAAGACGTCTGCTGCGTCCCCGGGTAATTGTATGTATTCCCACAGGGATTACTCCGGTAGAGCAGAAAGCTGTTCTGGAAGCCCTTGCCCGTACGGGAGCCCGGGAAATATTTTTAATTGAAGAGCCCCGGGCTGCGGCGCTGGGTGCAGGACTGGAAATATTTAAGCCCGGTGGGACTATGATTGTTGATATCGGTGGGGGGACGACTGATATGGCGGTTATCTCCATGGGTGAAATAGTGGAAAGTGCCAGTGTGCGTATTGGCGGGAATAAACTTGATGAATCCATTATCCGGTATGTTAAAAATAAATTCAATATTCTAATCGGTGAGCGGACAGCTGAACAGTTGAAAATAGCTATCGGTTCCGCCTATCCTGAGAGCCGCCGTCTGGAGGGTGAGGTCAGGGGCCGGGACCTGCTCACCGGGCTGCCCCGTCCGGCGAACCTGACCACAGAGCAGGTAGCAAGGGCCATGGAAGACTCTGTCCGAACGATACTAAGTGGAGTTAAGCAGGTGCTGGAAAGAACCCCCCCTGAACTGGCGGGGGATATAATTAGCAAAGGGATTATTCTCTCCGGGGGCGGCGCCTTGCTCGATGGAATTAGCCAATTTTTCAGCCGGGAAACTGGAGTGCCTTTTTATATGGCAGAAGATCCCATCAGCTGTGTGGTTAAGGGGACCGCTTTAGCCTTTGAAAATATTAACCGATTCGGATCTTCCCTCCTATCCAGCCGTAAAATAAGTGCGGCTTTTTGATCATGTATACTTATGGCGGCAATATCCACATTCACACCAGCTATTCTGACGGTACCGGGACTGTAGATGAAATTGCAGGCTATGCTGCTGCCGCCGGGTTAAGCTATATTATTATCACTGATCATGAAACACTGGCTGCATTGCCCCAAGAAGGGATCAGTAATGGCGTTGTTGTTCTTGTCGGTGCCGAATTGAACAAGGAAAGCCATCATTACCTGGTTCTGGATCTGGACAGGCTTCCTGCGGGTAACGAAGCCGACCCCCAGGAAATGATCGATAGGGTCAGCGCTGCCGGCGGACTCGGTTTTCTTGCTCATCCCTTTGAAAAAGGTTCGCCCTATATCGATAAGGGAAAAACATATCGCTGGACTTATTTACCTGACCGCGGCTTTACCGGTCTGGAGATCTGGAATTACACCTCCTACTGGCGGGGAAGAGTTACCTCTATCCCCAGAACGATCTACTGGTTTTTCTGTAACCGGAAGTCTGCAGTGAATAAGCCCCCGCCGGAGGGGTTGGCTTTCTGGGATGATTGCACCAACGGCGGCTTGAAAGTCACTGCCATCGGCAGTTCAGACGCACATGCTGCCAGGGTCAAGGTGGCGTTCATACCGGTGGTTGTTTTTCCTTACCCGTTTCTGTTCCGTGCTATAAACACATATCTTTGTCTCAGGGGAAAAATGAGTTGCGATTTTGCCGAAGCAAAAAGACAGATTTACGATGCCTTACATGAAGGGCGCTGTTATCTCTCTTTTGACCAGTTGTACCCCGGTAAAGGTTTTACCTTTACTGCAAAAAGCAACAGCTCAGGAGAGATTGTGGCGATTATGGGTGAAGAAACAACCTGGCAGGAAGATCTATATTTGAAGGTTTACTGCCCTATAGTGCGTTCGGAAATCCGGATCATAAAAAACGGGGTTCTCCTCTACCGGTGCAGAGGACCGAAGTTGGATTACAGGGTGGCTGAGCCGGGTGTCTACCGTGCCGAGGTTTATTACCGTCCTGTCTGTGGGAAACCCCGTCCCTGGATTTACGCTAACCCCATCTATATTCGCAGTTAAGCCTCTTTGTGCCAACAAAAATATTATTTGCTACCGGCAGAGCATAAGGTAAGCGCCTGCAGCAAGAAGGGTCAGCCCCAAACCTTTCCAGGGAGTAAAAGGGATCCTTTCCAAACCGAAAAGACCGTATTGATCAATAACAAGAGCGGTGATCAGTTGACCGGTGATAATGGCTGTTGTGGCATTGGCCGCACCGGCCCGGGCGATGCTCACAACAACTCCAAAGATGATAAGCACACCGAGCGCTCCACCCAGGTAAGTGTACCAGGGAGCGTCTTTGGCCAAAGCAAAATTCCCAGTTCCCAGCCTGAAAATATAGAGGGCGGCAAGGATCACGGCGATCCCGACAACATGTACCACCAGGGTTGCTTCAAAAGTACCGATGATCTTGCCCAGGGCTGCGTTGAGGGAACCCTGCAGGGCCATGGCTACACCGGCAATAACAGCGACGATAAGAGCTATCAGGGGGATCTCCATGACCTGTGCCTCCTTTTATTTACTAGGTGCTCTAATATTTTTACTTGCCGCCTGAAAATTATTCCCCTGTGAAATTGTGTTTACTCCGCGCCTGCTCCTCTTAAAGGCGGGTAAAGGCGGGACCGTTAGCTTGCGGAGGGAAAGAAAATGTTATAGTATAAACAGCATAAGCAGTGAGAAAAAGGCAGGTGAGCAGCGGATCGCAACTTTCTTGCAGAGCATATACATAATTTAATGTTTGTATTGGAAAATAACCATAAACAACAGCTACAGGGAGGGTTTCACTGGTGTTAAAGGTAGGCATAAACGGGTTTGGGCGGATTGGCCGTCTGACCATGCGCGCTTCATTGAAGCAGGATGATATCAAGGTTGTGGCAATAAACGATCTTGTTGATAGTGCCACACTGGCTCATCTGTTGAGGTATGATTCAATTTATGGGGGACTTGATGTCCCGGTAAAAGCAGAGTCGGAGGGCCTGCTTGTTGGGAAAGATCTTGTCAGGGTTTTCTCTGAAAGGGATCCGGCGCAGATTCCATGGAAAGAAAGTGGTGTAGATCTCGTTGTGGAGTCAACGGGGCGTTTCCGGACCAGGGATACCGCCTCCGCTCATCTGAGAGCGGGAGCGCATCGGGTGATCATTACCGCTCCCGGCGAAGCAGATATTATGATTGTTCTTGGTGTAAATGAGGAGAAGTACGATCCGCAGGAGCATTTTCTCATTTCCAATGCTTCCTGCACCACCAACGCTCTGGCGCCGGTAGTCAAGGTGCTTCATGAAACATTTGGGCTGCGTAAGGGTTTGATGAACACAACCCATTCCTATACAAATGATCAAATGCTTCTTGATCTGCCCCACCCTGACCTGAGGCGAGCCCGGGCTGCAGCTCTTTCCATGATTCCTACTTCTACCGGTGCAGCGAAGGCGGTAGGGCTTGTGCTTCCCGAGTTAAAAGGCAAAATAGATGGGTTTTCTGTAAGAGTACCCACGGCAACGGTTTCTCTTGTGGACCTCGTGGCTGAGCTGGAGCAGGAGGCAACCCCTGCAAAAGTTAACGAGGCGATACAACAGGCAGCCGCGGGATCAAAATACCTGGCGTTCAGCGATGAACCGCTCGTCTCCTCGGATTACATAGCAAACTCATTTTCCTCCATTGTTGACGGTCTTTCTACCATGGTTGTGGGTGGGAACCTGGTGCGCGTTGTGGCCTGGTATGACAATGAATGGGCCTATTCCTGCCGTGTGGTGGATCTGGCCGCTTATATTTCGGAACGCGGTTAAAGGCGGTAATAGCCTTCCAGTCCCGTCATATAATGAGAAGAAGAGGACGGCTTTTTGCGAGCGATCCGCGGCGTCCCTGAATCGGCGCTGTCAGGACGAAAAGGAGTAGAGCAAAAGTGATAGATCTGGAAAAGCAAAGCGGTCTGCAAATGCTGTGGGATCCTCTTGAGAAACAGATCGTTTTTAAAGGAGAGGCGGCTGGTAACAGCACTCCCCAACGGGATATCCGCCGTCTGCAGGATATGCGCGATCTCCTTCTCGATCACCAGGCTGCGGGAGTTGACGAGCTTTATTATATGTACCGGGATGTAGCCCTTGATCATGATCGTGATTCCATCAGGCAGAAGGGATTGCGCTATGATATTACGGTAATAGTACCTGGCACCCTGGGTATGGAATATATCAAAACTGCGGGCCATTATCACCCGGAAAAGCCGGGTACTGGATTGACCTACCCCGAAGTGTATGAGGTGCTCCATGGGCGGGCCCATTATTTAATGCAGTGCCCCCACCAGGAGCATTCCGGGCAACTGGATACTGTTATTCTGATAGCGGCAAAGCCGGGCGACAAGGTGCTTATTCCGCCTCACTTTGGACATATAACGATCAATCCCGGGGATGATTACCTGATCATGAGCAACTGGGTGGCTGCTGACTTTTCATCTATTTATGAGCCCATACGTGAGGTGGGCGGGGGGGCTTACTTTGAGCTTCGTACAGAAGAAGGTTCCGAGTTTGTCGCCAATCAGAACTGCCTCTCCCTTCCCTCTTTGCAGCGCTGTCCAGTGACTCCTGTTCCACAGCTGAACCTGATTACCGGTTTTCCCCTTTACCGGCTTTTTCAGGAAAACAGGGAGGCTTTTAACTTTTTGACCCATCCTGAAAACTATAAGGCTGTCTTTGAAAGCTACCTCCAGGAACTTCTTGCCCGTTAAGGGTTAAATATTACTGTTTTCAGGGGCCTCACCTTTATGGTGCGGCTCTTTTTTTTGAAGAAGGGTCCCATATGTTTCCTTCCACATATGATCTTGTCAATGGGTATGGAATGATATAATCTTGAAAGAAAGATGGAAGGAGGTCATTTGCATGGGCATAAATAGGAGCTTTGAAGAGATCAATGAGAAAATTAGCAGCGGAAAAGTCGTTGTCCTGACCGCCGAAGAAGTAGTGGATCTGGTTGCCGAAAAAGGAATCACCGGAGCGGCGGAGAGGGTGGATGTGGTTACAACGGGTACTTTCGGGCCCATGTGCTCCTCAGGGGTTTTTCTTAATTTCGGGCATCCCAAACCGCGTATCAAAATGAGCGAGGTATATTTAAATGGTGTTCCGGCCTATGCAGGAATAGCGGCGGTGGACGCCTACCTGGGTGCTTCAGCCCTGCCACCGGGCGATCCCCGGAATATGAATCACCCCGGCGAATTTCGCTACGGGGGGGGGCATGTCATAGAGGATCTGGCGGCGGGGAAGGAGATACAACTGCTGGCCTGCGGCTATGGCACAGACTGTTATCCCTTAAAGGAAATAGAGACTACCTTTCGCCTTTCCGATATTAATGAGGCTACGCTTTATAATCCGCGCAATGCTTACCAGAACTACAATGTTGCGGTCAATCTTGGTGAAAAGACGATCTACACTTATATGGGAATATTGAAACCCCGGTTGGGCAATGCAAACTACAGCTCGGCGGGTCAATTGAGCCCCCTGCTGAATGATCCGCTGATGAAGACGATTGGAATCGGCACGCGTATCTTTCTAGGCGGCGGCGCAGGCTATATCACCTGGCACGGCACTCAGCACAATCCCTCGGTGGATCGGGATGAGAAAGGGCTCCCTCTGACTCCTGCTGCAACCATTGCTGTGACGGGCGATCTGAAACAGATGCAAAGTCGCTGGCTGCGGGGACTTAGTTTTCTGGGTTACGGGGCTACCCTGCAGGTGGGATTGGGTATACCCATACCTATTCTTAATGAAGAGATCATGTCTTACTGCGCTGTCAGGGATGAAGAGATTTTCGCTCCAGTGGTGGATTTCTCCCGTGTATACCCCTATCGTGAGAGTGGGACGTTGGGTTTGGTCAGCTATGCCGAACTGAAAAGCGGCACCGTAAGAATTCAAGAACGCCAGGTTCCAGTGGCATCCCTTTCCAGCTATGCCGGAGCGAAAGAGATCGCCCGCACTCTAAAAGAATGGATCACTGCCGGTGAATTTTCCCTGACCCGCCCTGCAGCACCTCTGCCGTCGGTAGAGGCGGGGATCAAACTTAACACTCTGCCCCAGAGAAACCCCGATAAAGGAGGCTATTAAATGACTGTTAAACAGAAGCTGGTTTTTCGTTTTCCACCAACTCTGGTTGAGCAGCCCTTTATCTACCGCCTGGTTAAGGATTTCAACCTCATGGTTAATATTCTACGCGCCGATATCAGCCCGGAAAAAGAGGGGCGGCTTATGCTTGAGTTGAGCGGTGCCGATCCAGATTACCGCAGCGCT
Source organism: uncultured Syntrophomonadaceae bacterium (assembly GCA_964464625.1). Lineage (GTDB taxonomy): Bacteria > Bacillota > Dethiobacteria > DTU022 > DTU022 > JAAZIN01. Next base: position 47,638 of record CAYXKD010000001.1, on the reverse strand, counting down.
ATCGAATGGCTGAAGGAACAAGGGTTGCGTATTTTTAACTTAAAACAGCAGATCATCTGGAAAGAAGATCGCTGCACTCACTGCGGCGCCTGCAGTGTGATCTGTCCCACGGGGGCTCTTGGACTAAACCGCCCGGGGATGACGGTCTGCTTTGATGAGAGCAAATGCATAGTCTGCGAGCTATGCCTGAAAGCCTGTCCTGCCAGGGCGATGGAGACGCTGCTGGAAAATGCTACATGATGGTGCGGCGCCTTTACCGCCATTTTGCCGGCAGCGCACGTTTTGAAACATTTAGCGTAGCTGTAAAAGAGAGCGATCTTTGGATTGCTTTGCCCCGGGAAAATTTCCATACAGCGCTCCCCGGGCAAATCGAGCAGCTTCTCTGGCAGACCCGCAGGCAGCTGGAATCTTATATCGCCGCCCATCCTGATTTTGCCCTTACTTTTGAACCCTATCTGGTGCGAGCAGGAGCCCCTGGGATCATTTTGGAGATGGTCCGTGCCGGGAATGTTTGCGGAGTGGGGCCTATGGCGGCGGTGGCAGGTGCCCTGGCAGAAATTGTCGGACGGTGGCTGTTGCAAGACTGTCCCGAAGTTGTTGTCGAAAACGGCGGCGACATATTCATAAAAATTGTCGAAAGAGCCAGCGTGGCTATTCTTGCCGGAAAATCTCCCCTGAGCGGAAAGATTGCCCTTCTTGTCGAACCTGGAAGCGGGCCCCTGGGCATCTCTACCTCTTCGGGCACCCTGGGCCATTCTTACAGCAAGGGTAAGGCTGATGCTGCCATGGTCATGGCTTCCTCTGGCGCACTTGCCGATGCAGCAGCTACCGCTGTCGGCAATGTTGTGCAAAGTTCCGCCGACCTGGAGCGGGCACTTGACCTGGCCAGAAGCATTGAGGGGATCACCGGTGCAGTGGTTATCTGCGGCGAGAAAATGGCACTTTGGGGAGATGTCCAGATCCAGCCTGTTGCCCAGAAACATAATGAGTCATAATGAGATGGAAAATGGTGATTTTGGTTTATTCAATCTTACTTGAGCACTAACATACTTTGGGTTATAATATTCTTACCCGGTGCCGGCATAGCTCAATTGGCAGAGCAGCTGAATCGTAATCAGCATGTTGGGGGTTCGAGTCCTCTTGCCGGCTCCAACATTGGGGGGCTGCGGTTGCGAGACCGCCGCCCTCAGTTATTTATTAAAGACAATCCTGTCACTGCAAAAAGCATTCTGTCGATTATTAACGGTGGAAATCGCCAAAGGGCCTCCCTCCGTTTTAAGAATAATTTTGTCTAAATTGTTCAAAATAGGAGATAAATCAATATGAGGGAGGATGGCGGCAGATGGCTGATATTTTAGTGACCCTGGTGGAGACAAGGGAGAACCTTTTACGGGAATATATCATTGCCAAAGGTGCTGAAAGAGCGACAGTGCTCGCTAGAATTCTCGAAATCGAGGCAGAGATTGAATCGGAGAAAGAGAGACGCCAGCTGGTTCAGCCGACAGTCTAACACCGGACCGGCAGTTAAAAGTACCAGGGCGGGATTATCCCGCCTTTTTTTTATACGCTGTCCCATATTTTATGGGTTAGTTTGCCGCAAAAGTAGATTTATAGTATGATAGCAAAGGCATACTACGTTGAAAAGGGAGGTTCATCGTGCAAATAGATCTGACACAGTTGCGGCAGCGCTTTGCAAATGCCGGTTATATCGTTGATCAAAGCGCCATTCTAACTGTTTATCTCGCTTTAAAACTGCAAAAGCCCTTTCTCATCGAAGGCGCTCCGGGTGTGGGAAAAACCGAGATGGGGAAGGTGCTGGCGGAGATTCTGGATACGGAGCTCATACGCCTCCAGTGTTACGAGGGGCTTGATGAGACGAAGGCGCTTTATGAGTGGAATTATCAGCGGCAACTGCTGCGAATCCAAATCGGACGGGGCCTTGAAGGGACGCATGTTGAAGAGGAAGATCTTTTTTCCCTCTCCTATCTTCTTGAAAGGCCTCTGCTGAAAGCAATCCGTTCCCCCAAAAGAGTTGTTCTTCTCATTGACGAAGTTGACAAGACTGATCCCGAATTCGAGGCTTTTTTATTTGAGGTTCTCTCCGACTTTCAGGTATCAATTCCCGAACTGGGTACCTTGAAGGCGGAAAACATTCCTGTTGTAGTTTTGACCAGCAACAGTGAGCGGGAACTTTCCGACGGCCTGAAAAGACGCTGCCTTTATCTTTACTTTGATTTTCCCGATGTAGCCAGGGAGACGCAGATCATCCGGACTAAGGTCCCGCAGGTGAGCGAGCGTTTTGCAACTGAGATTGCCCGGGTGATTGGCCACCTGCGCTCTCAGGATGAGTTGCGAAAAAAACCTTCCATAGCCGAAACACTTGATTGGGCACAGGCACTGGTGGCTTTAGGGAAAAAGAGGCTCGATGGCACCCTGGTAGCCGATACTCTTAACCTGCTGTTAAAAAACCGCCAGGATCAGCTGCTGTTTCACCGGGAAATCGGTAAGGGGGGTATTGATCAATTGCTGCGTAATCCCCTTAACGGGGAGGAAGAATGTTCATGAACCCAAATGCTGCACCGGACTGCTCTTATGCAGAGAATATGGCGATATTTGCCGCCCTGCTGCGGGCTGAAGGGCTTCCCCTGGGGACAGCGGAGTTGCTGGATGCTTTGCAGGCACTTGAACATATTGACCTGACCGGGCGTGATGATTTCAAAGCCGCCCTTCGTGCCACCCTGGTAAAGAGCTATCGTGATCTTGAGGTTTTTGAAGAGGCCTTCGAGAATTACTTTGTTCCTCCGGAAACTCAGATCCGGCAGCTTCGGGAGGCGGAGCATCAACGGGAACAAGAGAAGACCATGTTGGAAAATGCTGCCGACGATCTTTCCTACAAAGGAGAGCCTTTGTGTCTTTCCAGCGAGGAGATGCTGCTCTACAGCAGATTACCCGAAGCTGAACGGCAGAGCCTGTGCCGTTTCGTGCAGGAGACCGAGGCGGCTGAAATAGAGAAACGTTCCCCCCTAAAACCTCTTCTTGAAACAGTGGTTAAAGGGCAGTTGCGTTACTGGTACAGCCGGCAGGATCGCTTATCGACAGGAAGCTGCACCGGTGAAGGCGCCGGTTCAGGGCCTGCTGGAAAGTCAGAAAAGCGGCTTTGCGATTCAGACATGCAGGTGCTCAGCCAGGCCGATTTGCCGGCGGCAAAGGAGCTTATAAACAGGCTGTCTCAGCAACTGGCTCAAAGGCTTGTGCGGCGCCGCCAGAGAAGCGCTCCCCGGGGTTCGCTCGACTTTCGCCGCACAGTCAGGATGAATATGCGTCATGGTGGGCGGCCTTTCCTGCTGAAGTACAAACGGAAACGCCGCTCCAAGCTGCAGCTGCTTTTTATCGGTGATCTTTCCGCTTCCATGGAGCGTTACAGTAGTTTTGTGCTGCAATTCATTTACGGCCTTCAGGCGGCGGTTTCAAACCTTGAGCTTTTTGCTTTTGCTGATAGTCTGGAATACCTTACCCCTGCTCTTAAAGAACATGCGGGGCTGGATCAACTTCTGGAGCGTGTGGTCATGCAGGGTGAATCCTGGGGCGGTGGCACGAATATCGGTGCCGCCTTGACGGAGCTGAACGGTAAATACCGTGAACTGCTCACGCCGCGGACGGTGGTCATCGTAGTCAGCGATACGCGGACTATCAATTTGAGCGCGGCGCTGCCGGAGCTGCAGAGATTGAAAGAGCGGGTCCGGCGGATAATCTGGCTGAATCCGTTGCCGCCGGAGCAGTGGTCCCGCCATAACTCCATAGTTGCATTTGCTGAACTGGTGGAGATGTGGCCCTGTAATACTATCGCCCAGCTGGAAAAGGCGGTCTCAGGGCGGTTGTTTACCAATGCCTTATACTTAAATCGGGAGGCGATGATAAGATGACAGTGCGAATTGCTATTGCAGGTAAAGGGGGCACCGGGAAAACCACACTGGCAGCCCTTCTGATCCGCTATTTACAGGAGAAATATCCGGATAAGGCTCTGCTTGCCGTTGATGCCGATGCCAATGCCAACCTTAACGAGGCTCTCGGTTTAACGGTAGAGGATACTATTGCCACGATGCTGGAGGCAACAAAAAAACCCGATGGTGTTCCCACCGGAATGACAAAAAATGTTTTCATTGAATATAGCCTCAACAGGTCCCTTGTGGAGACGAAGCATTTTGATCTTCTGGTAATGGGGAATCCCCAGGGCCCCGGTTGTTACTGTTACCCCAATGATCTGCTGCGCCGTTTTCTGGAGAAACTGAGTGTGAACTACGATTACCTGCTCATGGATAATGAAGCAGGGATGGAGCATATAAGCCGGAGGGTCTTGCCTCAGTCTGACATTCTGCTTATAACAAGTGATGCTACGGCAAGGGGAGTGCGCTCAGCTGGTCGGATCCGCGAGATAGCCGAAAGTCTCCGCCTTGAGATCGGCAGGATGGGTCTTATCGTCTCACGGGGCAGGGATGGCGAGGTGGAACAGCTCTCTGAGGAGATTGCTCGCACCGGTCTGGAATTGTGGGGAGATATACCCTTCGATTCTGCGGTTGTGGAGTATGACCTTGCCGGCAAAGCACTGCTGGAGCTCCCTTCTGAATCCATAGCGGTAAAAGCAGCGGGTAAAATATTTGATTCGTTGTCTCTATAGAATGGTTTTGGGGAGGTCTGACGGTGTTTTTGCAAGATCGCCGGCATGCCGGAGAACTCCTTGCTAAAAGTTTGTCCTCTTACCGGGGGACTATGCCATTAATCCTGGCGGTTCCCCGGGGTGGCGTCTCCGTGGCCCTACCGATCTGGCGGAGCCTGGGCGGCGACCTTGATCTGATCATTACCCGGAAGATCGGTGCGCCCGGCCAACCGGAACTGGCTTTAGGTGCCGTTACCGGAGAAGGCTACCTGCTGCTCAATGAAGCCCTGGCGGCGCAACTGCAGTTGCCTGCGGGATATGTGGAACGTGTTTCTGCGGGAGAGCAGGCTGAAATAAAACGCCGCCTGCAGCTATATCGCGGAGAACGTCCACAGCCTGAAATTGCCGGCAGGCTTGTTATTCTGGTAGATGACGGGGTGGCCACCGGTTTCACACTGCGTGCCGCCCTGCTGGGAATTAAGGAGCAGATGCCGCAGAAGCTCATTCTGGCGGTACCTGTCGGTCCGCCGGAAACTTTGGAAAGTCTGGGCAGGGAAGTTGATGAAATATACTACCTTCAGGCGCCATCATATTTCGCCGCGGTAGGACAGTTTTACCGCGATTTCAGCCAGGTTAGTGACAGTATGGTCACTGCCGCCCTTGGTGAAGCCTGGAGCGTTTCCTGAGAAAGGGCCACAATTCCCCATCAGGCAGCTGGATTTAACCATAGAAGAGGTTTCTACTGAGAAAATAATATCCAGGAGCGCCGGTAAGGCGGCAAAGACTGTGGGCAGCAAAGTACTGGGAGCTCGCCAGGCAGCCTTTCCACTGTGCAGTTTGGCCAGGGTCAGGCCAGCAATCAACAGCGGCCCCGGGGTTACGCTAAACTTTTCCGTGGCATCTTGAACCTGGATCCTGCTGAGGAACCTTATCCGCCAGATATTGGCACAGTGGTCATCAGGTTATAATTGACTCTTTTATGGAAAAGGTATATATTTAATTTGCCGGCGCCGAAAAAAAGCCGGGCTCTTATCAGGAGTGGAGGAGGGACGGCCCCGATGAATCCCGGCAACCGGATTCCTGCATGAATCACGGTGCCAATTGCCGCGGGAGATAAATACTCCTGGGAGATGAGAAGCGGCCTGAGACCTCTTCTTCGAAGGGGTTTTTATTTTATACAAGGAGGCAGGTATGAATGAATCACAACTTCACTTTATTTACTTCAGAATCAGTCACAGAGGGCCATCCGGATAAGTTGGCAGACCAGATCTCTGATGCGATTCTCGATGAGATTATTGCGCAGGATCCATTTGCCAGGGTTGCCGCCGAGACCATGGTTACCACAGGCCTGGTATTTGTCTGTGGAGAGATCTCCACGAAGTGTTATGTTGACATTCCCCGTCTAATCCGTCGCAAGGTTAAAGAGATAGGCTACACCAGGGCCAAGTACGGTTTTGACGGTGATACCTGTGCTGTGGTTACCTCCATTGATGAGCAGTCTCCCGATATAGCTCTGGGGGTGGACAGGGCTTTGGAGATAAAAAATGAACTGTCTGAAGACCGGTATGATCTCATAGGCGCGGGAGATCAGGGAATGGTCATCGGTTACGCCTGTGATGAAACAGAGGAGCTAATGCCGCTGCCCATATCTTTGGCCCATAAGCTGGCCCAAAGACTGGCTGCTGTTCGGAAGGAGGGTATACTTCCCTACTTGCGGCCTGATGGCAAATCACAGGTTACAGTGGCTTATCATAATGGAAAACCGCAGAGCCTGGATACTGTTGTAATTTCAACCCAGCACAGTGAAGAGGTTTCTCTGGAGCAGATTGAAAAAGATATTATCAGGCTGGTCATTGCTGAATCAATTCCTCCGGAGCTGCTTACCGAAAAAACCCGTTTTCTGGTTAACCCTACCGGCCGCTTTGTTGTGGGAGGCCCTCAGGGAGACGCCGGCCTGACAGGTCGGAAAATTATCGTTGACACTTATGGCGGCAGCGCACTGCATGGCGGGGGTGCATTTTCGGGGAAAGATCCCACCAAAGTCGACCGCTCCGCTTCATATGCCGCCCGTCACGCGGCTAAAAATATTGTTGCCGCCGGACTGGCTCGCAGGTGCCAGTTGCAGATTGCTTATGTTATCGGGATGGCGCAGCCGGTTTCTCTATTTGTGGAGACATTTGGCACTGAAACTGTGCCTGCGCGGCGCATCGAGGATCTTCTCCGGGAGCATTTTGATCTGCGCCCAGCAGCGATTATCGAACAGTTTGACTTGCGCCGGCCCATTTACCAGCAGCTTGCTGCTTACGGCCATTTTGGCCGGCCCGATCTTGATCTGCCCTGGGAGCGTCTGGACCGGGTGAACCTGCTAAAAGAAAACGCTCGTTAGTGAATTTCGGTGCCTGGCACTAAAACTTACTAACCCGTTGGTAATGGAGGAGATTGTCTGGAGGCTTTGGAGAGGCTCGAAGGAACCCTTGAAAAAATAAGGTACTACAATGAGGAGAGCTCTTATATGGTGGGGCGGCTTCGTTCCAGCAAGGGCGATGTGATCACCATTGTGGGCAATTTCCCACCCATGCAGGAAGGGGAAAGCCTCGTTGTGTCTGGCAAATGGAAAGTCCACCATCGTTACGGACGCCAGGTGGCAGTGGAACATTGGGAAAGGGTGCTACCTGTTACAGAAGAGGGGTTGAAGCGATACCTCTCTTCCGGGCTGATCAAGGGTATAGGTCCTGTTATAGCAGCGGCAATTGTTAAACACTTTGGGTTAACCGCACTGAAGGTAATGGAGGAAGAGCCCGGAAGGTTGCAAGAGGTGCCCGGTGTTGGCCCTAAAAAAGCTGCGATGATCCTGGAAAGTTTCGACAAGTACCGTGAGATGCAGAGTGTACTCGTTTTTTTACAGGGGCATGGAATTGGGGTGGGGCAGGCGCTGCGGCTTTACCGCCATTATGGGCACCTGGCTATTGACCGGGTTAAGGAAAACCCTTATCTTCTTGCTGAAGAGGTGCTGGGAATCGGTTTTAAAACTGCGGATCGTATTGCCCGCCGGATGGGGCTTCCAGCCGAAGCTCCGGCCCGGATTCGTGCGGCGCTCCTTTTTGCCCTCAGCGATGCAGCGAGTAGGGGACATGTCTATTTGCCCCGGGAAGTAATCGCCGAGCGGGTAAATGAACTTATTTCCATTCCCGGTGAGGTTTTTCCTGCCGTACCTGTTGCCGGACAACTTGAACATCTGGTAAAAGATAAAAAGATCTGTAGAGAGCTTACCGGTGCCGGTGAAATTGTTTATGCTGCGTCTTACTTCTATGCGGAGGAGGGAGTTGCCCGGCGTTTAAAAAAACTGGCCTCCGCCCCGGGGAAGTGGGAACCCCGTCAATGCAGGGAGGCTCTTGCTGTCGTGGCAGGGAAGGAAAGCGGGCTAACCACAGAACAACGCCTGGTTCTGGATCAGGCATTAAGCAACGGCGTACTTGTTGTTACGGGCGGTCCTGGAACTGGCAAAACAACTACCATCAGGGCGCTTCTTTCCCTGTTTCACACTTTGGGTCAAAGGGTGTTGCTAGCCGCTCCCACGGGGCGGGCTGCCAAAAGGGTCAATGAGGCTACCGGAGAGGAGGCCTCTACGATCCATCGTCTTCTCGAGTATAGCTACACTGAGGGTGAAGGTTTTCGATTTCTGCGTCACGAAGAGCGCCCCCTGGAAACCGATGTGCTCATTGTAGATGAATCATCCATGGTTGATCTCATGTTGATGTACCAACTGCTCAGGGCTATCCCCGGGGGTTGCCGCTTCATCATGGTTGGCGATGCCGATCAGCTTCCTGCAGTGGGAGCGGGTAATGTTCTTAAAGATATTCTGGAATCAGAAGCTATTCCTGTTGTACGCCTGAGTCATATCTTCAGGCAGGCTCGCGAAAGCATGATTACGGTAAATGCCCACCGGATCAACAGGGGGGCGATGCCCTATCTTAATGTTAAAAATAAAGATTTTTTCTTTATTGACGAATCTCTCCCAGACCTGGTTGCTCAGAAAGTAGTGCGGCTTTGCTGTGAAGGGGTCCCTAATTACGGGCCCTTTGACCCTGTTAAAGATGTTCAGGTGATCACGCCCATGCGGCGCACTGCTGCCGGGGTGGAGCGGCTTAATACACTGCTGCAGAAGGAGCTTAATCCCTTTGACAGGCGTAAAAATGAGGTGACAGTGCGCGGAATGACCTTTCGCTGTGGTGACAAGGTTATGCAAATCCGGAACAACTACAGGAAAGAGGTTTACAACGGTGATATAGGCCTCATCAGTGAGCTCGATCTTGAGGAGGGGGAGCTGACGGTGACCTTTAGTGATGCTGATTTCAGCCGCCCTGTGATTTATGATTTCAGCGAGCTTGATGAACTGACGCTTTCCTACGCCATATCGGTACATAAAAGCCAGGGCAGCGAATATCCTGTCATTATCATGCCTGTAATCACTCAGCATTATCTGCTGCTGCAGCGCAACCTTATTTATACAGGGATCACACGCGCACGTAAGCTGGTGATTCTTATAGGAACAAGAAAAGCTCTGGCCATCGCTGTACACAATAACCGCGCAGAGGAGCGCTACAGCTATCTTGGCAGCCGTTTACGCCGGGAAGGTGAAGATGTTGCCGGAAGCAAAGGGACAGGCGCATAATAGAAGATTTAAGGTCAGGAATTGGACGGAATCTTTTTGGCGGCTACTTTTTCCACCACGTTGTCTTACCTGTGAAGCGCTGCTTCCGCCGCCGCGGAGAATCCCCCTGTGTCGTTCCTGCCATGATCTTTTTTCCCTGGCCGGACTGATCTGTCCTCGCTGTGGGCATGTTTGTGCATTCCGACAGCCCTGTGACTGTACTGTAGATGCAATCCCTTTGCGGGGGTTATTCGCTCTCTCCTGGTACGAAGGCGCCTGGCGGCGCATGCTTCACCGTTTTAAATTCGAGGGCAGGCGTGGGCTGGCCCGTCCCTTGGGGCACTGGCTCGGCCGGATGATTGCGGAGCAAACAGACTGGATGCCGGACCTGGCTGTTCCGGTGCCGCTGCACCGGAGCAGGCTGGCTGAGCGCGGTTATGACCAGGCTTATTTGCTGGCTCGTTTTACGGCTCAGTCGCTGTGTATACCGTTTCTGCCCCTGCTGGTAAAAACCAGGGCCTCCCCGCCCCAGAGCAGTCTCTCTTACATGCAGCGCAAAGTAAATATAGAGGGCGCTTTTTCATACAGGGGAGCATTAATAAAGCCGGGAGAGACAGTTTTGCTGGTGGACGATATCTATTCCACCGGTTCGACCATGCAGGAGGCGGCAAAGGTGCTCCATGAAAGAGGTCTGATTGTTTTCGGCGCCGCTGCTGCTTTTACACCGCATCTTTTCTGAGCGGTTGCCCTACACCGGGGCGCTGCAGGATTTTTCTATTACTTAGGGAATAGTAGATAGTAAACTGCTGACAAGGAGGAGCAGCATGGAAATCAATGTCCGCGGGAAAAATATTGAAGCAACGGAAGCGCTCATCGATTATGCGCAGAAAAAGGTGAGAAAACTTACCAAGTATCTGGACCGGGCCAGGGAAGCTCAGGTGGTGATGAGTGTGATCCGGGAGGAGCATATCGTTGAGGTAACAGTGATCTTAAACGGCCTGATTTTACGCGGTGAAGAATCGAGTGGCGATATGTATGCCTCCATCGATATGGTTGTGGAAAAACTGGAGAAACAACTGGTCAAGTATAAGACCCGCCTGAGCAGGTCCTTGCGCCAGCAGGGCATCCGGGCAATCACAGAGAAACAGTTTTCTGCCGAAATGAAAGAAGTAGAGGAGACAGAAGCCCGGGTAGTGAAAACAAAGAGTTTCCCCCTTAAGCCGATGAATCTCGAAGAGGCTATCATGCAGATGAATCTTCTTGGACATGATTTCTTTGTTTTTGCCAATGCCGACAGTGAAACTGTGAATGTTCTTTACCGGCGGAAAGACGGTGATTATGGCCTTATCGAACCGGAATATGGTCCTTAAAACAAAAATGTATTTATGTAAACAACTCTTTTGCTGCAGAAAGATCTTCTTCTAATGGCTCAGGGTATAAGTGTGGTTATCTTTGAAGGGACAGCTGCGGCCAGTCCCGTTGAAAAGATGATCAACACGGTGCGACAGGCATTGCTGCATGATAATCTGGATAAATTGAGTGGGATCAGTCTGGTGGATGAGTTGTTTTTGATTACGAACGATCCTGCTCTGGCCGGCATGGCCCGTGATTCAGGGGCGGTGATGATTCTGAACAATGAGCATCCCAGCTCCTTTCATTTCGGTCGTGAACTGAAAAAGCTTGTCCTGGAGCAGCGTTTAGAGAAGGTTTTTTACCTTAGCGGGGCGGGTTGTCCCCTTATCACTGTGGCTGAGCTGGAACAGATTTTTGAAAAACTTGCCCTCCGCTCAAGCTTTCTCTATGCCAACAATATTCAGTCGGCAGATATCGTCGCCTTTACTGTTCCAGATAATTTTGCCTCCGCCAATCTGGAAGCCATGGACAATAGTCTTGCGATGACACTGCGCGATGAATGCGGTCTTGAGCTGGAACTGATGCCTCAAACCCTGGGGCTGCTCTTTGACCTGGATACGCCTGCAGATGTCCTCATCCTCGGTGCGGGTCCCTTTGCCGGCCCGCGAGCCCGTGCTGTTCTGGACAACATTGACCTTGATTATTCCCGACTGGAGCGGGCCAAGGCGGTGCTGGGGGATAGCTACCAGGATGTGGCGCTTATCGGGCGGGTCGGTGCGCCCATTATCGAACGGCTCAATGCACTTTTGAAATTGCGGCTGCGGGTTTTCTCCGAAGAGCGTGGAATGAAGGCGCTGGGCCGGTTGGAAAAAGGTGAGGTGCACTCTTTGCTGGGCTTTCTCATCGAAGAGGCTGGCTTGGAAAGATTTTACACCTGCCTGGCAAAGGTGGCTCGCTGCGCTTTTATCGATAGCCGGGTTCTTTTTGCTCATCACAGGTATGAGTTCACAGATAGAGAGCGCTTTCTTTCTGATCTGGGTTTTTGGGAGCAGATCGAGCATCCCTGGTTGCAAGAATTTACCCGTCTCGCTGTACAGTGTCCCATACCGGTGCTTCTGGGCGGTCACTCCCTGGTTTCAGGCAGCCTTTGGGCACTCAGTTGCGAGCTGGACCCGGCACGCAAAATTCTGGAGCAGGCTGAATAAGTATTATCTGCTCATATTCTGGGGCGGGGAGCGGTCCTTGTTTTTATATCTTCCTTTATGGTAAAATAAGACTGGGCTTAAGGAACCGCGTGGTTCCTTTTTCAGATCATTGTTCTCGAGAAAGAGGTGTAACCTGTGGGCGGACTCCTGAAAAAAATATTTGGCAGCTCTAATGAAAAAGAGGTGCGCCGCCTGTGGAAAATAGTAAAGCAAGTCAATGCTCTGGAGGAGCAGATGGAGGCATTGGCACTATCTGACTTTCCAGCAAGCACTGCCCGGTTAAGAGAAAGACTGGAGACGGGTGAGACCCTGGAGGAACTTCTTCCCGAAGCCTTTGCTCTGGCCCGGGAGGCGGCGAAACGCGCTGTAGGATTGCGTCCCTATGATGTCCAGGTTCTCGGCGGCATTGTTTTGCATCAGGGGCGTATTGCCGAGATGAAAACCGGTGAAGGTAAAACACTGGTGGCTACAATGCCTGCATATCTGAACAGTTTAAGCGGCAAGGGGACGCATATTGTTACGGTTAACGATTACCTGGCCCGCCGCGACAGCGAGTGGATGGGGCCTGTGTACAAGCTTCTTGGCCTTACAGTAGGGCTGGTTGTGCACGATCTTGCTCCGAAAGAGCGGCGGGAGGCTTACGGAGCGGACATTGTCTATGCCACTAACAATGAGCTGGGATTTGATTACCTGCGCGACAATATGGTTCTCTACCAGGAGGAACTGGTCCAGAGAGAGCTCAACTATGCCATCGTCGATGAGGTCGATAGCATCCTTATCGACGAAGCGAGGACACCGCTCATTATCAGCAGCCGTTTGGAGACGAGGCAAGAGTACAGCCGCTTTCGCAACGATGTGGAGCAGCTGCTGCGCAAGCAAAACCGGATGGTGAGCGAACTGCTCAATGATTCCCGGGAGCAGCTGGAACAGGGGAACAAGGATGAAGCTGCGGAAAAAATGCTGCTCGTGCGCCGCGGTGCACCCAAGCATAAAAATCTGCTCAGGCTGATCAAGGAACGCGGCATGGAAAGGCTTGTTGAGCGGACGAAGCAGCTGCTGATGACCGAGAAGAGGCTGGACCACTTTGATGAACAGCTCTATTTCACCATCGATGAGATTACAAGGGCTGTTTCTATTTCGCAGCAGGGTTACCGGGAGTTGGTCCGCAACAACCCGGCGCTGGCCCGGCTGCTCGGTTTCGAAAAGGCGTCGGAAGCGGCTGCTGCGGAGGATCCAGGCGAAGAAGAAAGCGGTGCCGGTGAGCAGATGCACTGTATTCACCAGCTGTTGAAGGCATATTCGCTTTATGAAAAAGATGTGGATTACGTTGTCCAGGAAGACAAAGTAGTTATCGTGGACGAATTTACCGGCCGTCTCATGTGGGGGCGGCGTTACTCTGAGGGGTTGCATCAGGCTATTGAAGCCAAGGAGAAAGTGGAGGTTCAGGCTGATACCCGGACCGTGGCCTCCATTACATTTCAGAACTATTTCCGGATGTATGGCAAGCTTGCTGGTATGACAGGCACTGCAGCCACAGAAGAGGAGGAATTCCGCAAGATCTACGGTATGGATGTGGTGGGAGTTCCCACGAATCGCTTGCTCATCCGGAAGGAGCTTCCAGATCTGGTATACAAAAGCGAGAGGGCTAAATTCCAGGCGGCTGTTGACGAAATAGAAAGGCGCAATACTCTGGGACAGCCCGTCCTGGTAGGTACCATTTCCGTGGAGAAATCGGAGATGCTCAGCCGCATGCTTAAACGGAGAGGTGTTCCACACGAGGTTCTGAATGCGGTGAACCATACCCGTGAAGCCCAGATTATCGCCCAGGCGGGCCGCAGGGGAGCAGTCACTATCTCGACCAACATGGCCGGCCGGGGCACCGATATTATCCTGGGAGGAAATCCGGAATACCGGGTCAGGGAGAGGCTGGAAAAAGAATTTGAGGCGAAAGAGCATGAGCTTGACCCGGAACAGCATCAGTCATGGGAAAAAAGGCGCAGGGAGCTCATGGCGGAGGCTGGCCGCCTCGTTGAGCAGGAGCGTAGCGAGGTCCTCTCCCTGGGCGGCCTGCATGTGCTGGGCACCGAGCGCCACGAAAGCCGCCGCATCGATAACCAGCTGCGCGGGCGCTCCGGCCGCCAGGGTGATCCGGGATCCTCACAATTCGTGGTTTCTCTGGAAGATGATCTCATGCGCCTTTTCGGCGCCGACAATATTGCCTCCCTGATGGAGCGCTTTGGATTTGAAGAGGAAATTCCCATAGATCACCCCCTTGTCAGCAGGGCTATTGAACAGGCCCAGAAGAAGGTGGAATCGCGCAACTTCGAAATCCGCCGCCATCTGCTAGATTATGATGATGTTCTCAACAAGCAGCGTGAGGTGATCTACGGGCAGCGGAAGCAGGTTTTACAGGGCATGGAGATGCGCCAGGCTATCCTGGATATGGTTCAGGAAGTGATTTCGGCCAATATCCTGCAATATTTTCACGAGCGGGGCTACATCGAAGAGCCCGAAGCTCGTGCCCTCTTACAGGCTGGTGAAAGTTCCTTCCTGCGCCGGGGAAGACTCACTGCAGCGGCGCTGCTCGATCTGGAGCGTCGGGAGGTGGAGCATCTGCTTCTTGACGAAGCTTCTGCTTTCTACGAGACTCGCGAAAAGGATCTGGGCGATGCTATTATGCGTGAACTGGAGCGGGTAATTCTGTTGCGCACGGTGGACAGGCACTGGATGTTCTTTATCGATGAGATGCATGAGCTGCGCCAGGAGATTAATCTGCGCGCCTACGGGCAGCGGGATCCCCTGGTGGAATACCGTCTGGAAAGCTTTGAGATGTTTGAGGGGATGATCCGGACGATCCAGGAGGAGGTTGTCCGCGGGATCTACCAGGCCCGTGTGGCTGCACCGCCCCGCCGCCGCGCTGTGGCCGGTCCGGCGGCGGCGATCCGTCCGCGTTTGCGGGAGACCGCTCCGGACGGCGGGGTTGAAAAGGAGAAAGAAGCGGCTTCGCCCGGAAAGACCCCGGCAGCAAAAAGGCAGCCCGTCAGGGCTGAAAAGAAGATCGGCCGAAACGACCCCTGTCCCTGTGGTAGCGGCAAAAAGTATAAAAAATGTTGCGGATCCTGAACCTGCCCGGCGGCAAGGGATTATTCAATTCTTTAGTGCGAAAGGTGATGTCTTATGCTGAATGAATATAGCGGAGAACTGACGCGTCAGCGGCAACGTTTTCTTGAAATGGGGGCTTCACTTTGAATGTGAAAGGAAAGAAGCGCTGTTAAAGGAGGCTGAGCAAAAAGCTGCCGATCCGGCACTCTGGGAAGATGGGGAGCGGGCCAGGGAATTTATGATCAAATTGGGGGCTCTCCGCGAACAGTTGCGGCCGCTGCAGGACCTTGAAGTCCGCTTTGAAGAGATCGAGGTGTTGCTGGAGCTGGCCGGGGAAAACCCCGCAGATGGCGAAGAGGCGCTCGGTGAAGCGGCTGCCGGGCTGGAAGAGATTGCCCTGCTTCTGGACCGGCTTGAACTGGAAACTCTTTTCAGCGGCGATTATGATTTTAACGATGCTATTGTCTCCCTTCATCCCGGCGCCGGCGGCCTGGAGTCACAGGATTGGGCAGAGATGCTGCTGCGGATGTATACCCGCTGGGCTGAGCGGAAGGGTCTGGAGGTGGAGCTGGTTGATCTGCTTCCCGGTGAGGAGGCGGGTGTAAAGAGCGCAACATTCATAGTTCGCGGACACGGTGCTTACGGTTATCTTCAGGCTGAGAAAGGGGTGCACCGACTCATCAGGATTTCCCCCTTTGACACTGCCCGACGCCGCCATACCTCCTTTGCCTCCATTGATGTGATCCCTGAAGTGGAGGCTGAGGACTACGAAATAAACCCCGATGATCTTCGCATCGACACTTTTCGCTCCAGCGGTGCAGGTGGGCAGCATGTTAACAAAACTGATTCGGCAGTAAGGATTACCCATCTACCCACCGGCGTGGTGGTCATCTGTCAGAGCAACCGCTCCCAGCATAGCAACCGTCTGCAGGCTATGCGTATTCTCCAGGCCCGCCTGGCGGAGATGCAGCGCCTGGAGCAGGCAGCGGAGCTCTCTGCTTTGCGCAGATCCCAAAAAGAGATTGCCTGGGGCAGCCAGATTCGCACCTATATATTTCATCCTTTTACCCTCGTCAAAGATCACCGCACAGGCGTGGAGATGGGACAGGTGGATGCAGTTATGGATGGAGCGCTCGACCCTTTCATCGAAGCTTATTTACGTCTGCAGGCCCGCCTTCGTTCCCAGGACAGCACTGACTCCGATTCAGAAGGCCAGCCATGATGGAAAATCGCTTCTATGGGTTCTTGAAAAATGCAATTGTCCCCTTTTTCGGTGTTCTTTTGGGATCGCTAATCATGGCGGTGGGGATGAACCTATTTTTGGTTCCCCACCGCCTTGCTGCAGGAGGAATTAGCGGCCTGGGCGTGATTTTCTTTCACCTTTTTGACATTCCTGCAGGTTTAACCATAGCAGTATTAAACATACCTATTTTTATTGCTGCCTGGTTCATTCTTGGAAGAGATGTGGTGCTCCGCAGCATTATGGGGACCTTTCTTTTTCCGCTGGCCATCGAGGTTACAGCGCCTTTTCTACCAGCAGCAACTCAAGATCCCCTGCTGGCGGCATTATATGGCGGGGTGATCATGGGTCTGGGGCTGGGTCTGGTTTTTCACTACCGCGGCTCCACAGGAGGAACGGCTTTGCTCTCTTTGATCCTGAACCGGACCACCGGGTTGACAATGGGGCAAGGTCTCCTGGGAGGTGATCTGGCTGTAATCGGACTGGCGGTTTTTGTCCTCGGCGGCGAAGCAGCCATGTATGCTGTGATTTCGCTTTTTGTAAGTGTAAAAATAATCGATTTACTGCAGGAAGGGTTTAGCCTGGCGAAAGTGGTTTTGATCATTACCTCTCACGCCGAAGAGATGAATCGCCGGTTGCTCCGGGGTCTGGGACGCGGTGTTACCAGGTTTTCAGGGCGCGGTGGTTACACGGGTGAAGAGAGAGAAATATTACTATGCATTGTCACCCGTCCTCAGGTTGCCCGGTTAAAAGAGCTGATCTATGAACTGGATCCTTCTGCCTTTGTTATTATTGGCAATGCCGGCGAGGTGCACGGCGAGGGGTTCAAGGAAATAAAAGATCGTATTTGAAAGAATTCCTTCTACAACCACTCTGTTGGAGATAACCTTCCGCCGCAGACCTGTTTTGCCAAAACAGGCCATCAAAAGAAGTTTTCCTTGATAAATCTTCTCATTTCACAGCCATATTCTTCACAGCCATAATATCCCTGGAAAAAAGTTAATATAATTTAAGAATTAAGCAGGAATAAGCTCAGCCCTGTCGAATAATGTTCTAAAATATTAAGTTTATGTTAAGTCAAGGAAGGTTGAAAATGGTAGAAGCTGAAGCATTGTATCATCGTTACGATAGAAACAGCAACTATGCTCTGGAGAATCTAAGCTTTACTGTGGATCGCGGTGAATTTGTTTTTATTATCGGCGCCAGCGGAGCAGGAAAATCAACTTTGTTCAAATTGATCATCAGAGAAATCGTCTCATCAAAAGGCGTTTTAAAAGTATTCGGTCATGACCTTTCCCAGATGCCCCGTCACAGAGTGCCTTACCTGCGCCGTAACATCGGGATGGTCTTTCAGGATTTCAGGCTTCTTGATGAATACACTGTTTTCGAAAACATCGCTTTTGCCATGAGGGCTACCGGAGCATCCAGCCGTGAAATCAGGCGCCGGCTCCCCTTTGTTCTCGACCTGGTCGGGCTGCCGGAGAAGGTCGACAACAGGGTGTGCGATCTTTCAGGCGGCGAGCAACAGCGCATCGGATTGGCGCGGGCTATTATCAACCGCCCGGCCATGATAATTGCTGATGAACCTACCGGCAACCTTGATCCTGAAAATTCCCGTGAAATCATGAATATATTGCGGGCTATAAACATGCGCGGCACCACTGTTCTCGTGGCGACGCACAATCGCCAGATAGTGGACAGCCTCAAGAAGAGGGTCATTCTCCTGGAGAAGGGAAGACTGGCCACGGATGAGGAAAAGGGGGTATACGCCGGTGCGCTTTAGCGGATGGATCTATGGCTGCGGCGAAGCCCTGCGCGGTCTTTACCGGAACAAGTGGATGACCGTCGCCTCCGTCGGAGTGGTCGTTGTAACCCTGCTCATGCTGGGCGGTTTCATGCTGGTGAATCTGAACCTGAACTACATCACCGAGGATGTTAAAGGGCAGGTGGAGATCGTCCTTTATGTTGAAGAGAGGGCCAGTCAAGCTGAGCGGAAAGCATTACATGAAAAACTTGTTGCGCATAGCTCTCTGTCCGAGGTCCGCTTTGTTTCCAGATACGAAGCCCTTCAGCGCTTAAAAAAGCAAATGGGTGATATCGTTGAGGGATATGAGTCGGCAGAGGAGAATCCCTTGCCTGACTCTTTTGAGCTGCGGACTCACCGTCCCGAGGCTGTTGGCGCTGTGGCAAAGGAGCTGGAAAGTTATCCTGCAGTAGCCAGAGTCACTTACGGCGAAGAAACTGTAGAGCGGCTTTTTGCCGCTACCCGGGCAATTCAGCTGGTGGGACTGGCTTTGATGGTGGGACTGGCTGTAACTGCCATTTTTCTCATTGCCCACACGATCAGGCTAACTGTTTTTATACGGCGTAGGGAGATAATGATCATGAAGTATGTGGGAGCGACGAACTGGTTTATTCGCTGGCCTTTTGTCCTGGAAGGGCTGATTATCGGCTTTACTGGAGCGCTCTTGCCGCTGGCCGGGCTTTACTTTATCTACAGTGCTTCTCTGGAGTGGGTTGAGGCGAATAACCTTATGTTTCTGACCTTGCTTCCTGTTTTACCCATTATGGGTGAGCTGAGCAAATACCTGCTTCCCCTGGGTACGGGG
Organism: uncultured Syntrophomonadaceae bacterium; assembly: GCA_964464625.1. Taxonomy (GTDB): domain Bacteria; phylum Bacillota; class Dethiobacteria; order DTU022; family DTU022; genus JAAZIN01. The sequence continues at coordinate 28,824 of CAYXKD010000001.1, read as the reverse complement.
TTGGGGATCCTGGGCAGCGCTTTCTCGATGGACCGGTTTTTACGGGTATAATTGCCGGAATACATCTAATCCATTATCCTGGAGGGATCTTGCATGCGGCGTCATACAATTCTAGTGATTTTTGTGGCAATCCTGGCACTTCTCACTCTGCTTTCGGCGGCAGCTCCAGCCTATGCTTCCGATCTAAACAAAAAACAGCAGGAGAAGCAGGAGATCGACCGTCAACTTAAAGAGCAGCGGGAGAATCTCAAAGAGCAGCGCAGGGATGAGGAGGCGATGAAGGCTGAGCTGGACAGGCTTGACCGCCGCCTTCAGGAACTTCAGTCCGAACTGAACGAGATCAATGGGGAAATAGCCGTTACTGAAGAGGCTATTGCCCTGGCTGAAGTGGAACTGGCTGCTGCTGAACAGGAATTTGCCTGTAAAGAGGATCTTTTCAAACGCCGCCTGAAGGTTATTTACGAGCAGGGCCATAGCTCTTACATTGATGTTCTTCTGGGAGCCACTTCATTCGGCGACTTTCTGACCCGCTTCAACAACCTTCGGATTATTGCGACAAATGATCAGCGCCTGGTGGAGGAGATTCGTGCTGAACGCAACCGTATTAAGATCATGAAAGAGGAGCTGGAGCAGGAGAAGAGCCGCCTGGACGGTTTGCGTCGCGAGACTCTGGCCAATAAGGAAGAGGTTGACAGGGTTGTCGCAACCCGGGAAACTGTGCTGAAAGAGCTGCAGCAGGAGATTGCCCGCAACCTGAAAACAATTCAGGATCTTGAGCGAGAATCTCAAAGGTTGGAAAGCCTTATTGGTGATCTGATGCGCAGCAGCGGAGGCAAAGGAGTAGGCGGTAAACTTTGCTGGCCAATTGAATCGCCCAGCTATATTACCTCGGGATTTGGATGGCGCCGGGATCCCTTCAGCGGGGCTACCACCTGGCATGGCGCAATCGATATCGGGACTTATGGGCAGCCAAACTATATTCTTGCAGCGGAAGGCGGCAGGGTGATCCTGGCGTCGTGGAATGGCGGTTATGGCAACTGCATTATCATCGACCATGGCGGCGGCACTGCCACATTGTATGCACATTTAAGCTCTTATCTCGTTGGAGTGGGACAAGCGGTCAGCCGCGGCCAGCGCATTGGCAGGGCAGGCACCACCGGCAATAGCACCGGCGTCCATCTCCATTTTGAGGTGCGGGAATATCATAAATCGCCTTATCGTTATTATCCCAACGGTACTCCTGATTATCGCAACAATCCCATGTCTTATTTGTAGTAGTGCCAGCATCCCCATGAACAGGAGAGAAGGCGATTTGGATTCGCAGCTGTCATGGCCACACCTGCTTCCTGTGAAAACAGCTTTAAGTATGGTGATATAAACAGTGACGTAAATGTTGATGTGACCGATGCTGCTGCCGTGCTCAGAGGCATATTTTTGGGCTGCCCTTTCTTACGGGTAAAGCCTGCATGGCATCCCTGCTTACCGCAATGATCCTGTGGACTATTTTTAATTGAGCCGGGGATTTGATGAGTCAATGACGTTGGTTTTGACTCATCCGGTTGCGCAGCGTGTTTTTTCCCACGATGCACCAGGAAGTCTGCCTTCCAGTTTAGCCGCATTATTCCGCTCCTACCCTCATGAATGTAAAAGAAATCGCCGCCTGGCTGGTTTTTTATCCGAGCCGGCGTTATAATTGAATTTGAACTAAAAGCCTTCAGTGGAGGAGGCAGGCGGGTTTGTCTAATCAAAAAAACTGCTGGAAAGAGAAACGCTTCTGGTTGGTTGCTCTTCTTTTTTTCTTGCTTCTGATTGGGACCAATCTGGGCGCTTATAGCATTGGTGTCTTCAAAGGGACCCTGTCAGGTGGCGCCGGCGGGAACTGCGATCTGGCGGCGCCGGAATCCTTGGAAGAAGAGTGGAATATATTTATAGAGGTGCTTGAACAGCTGCAGCAAAACTATCTTTATCCGCTGGATTCATCCAGGCTGGTCCGCGGCGCTGTTCACGGAGCGATAGAGGCTGTCGAAGATCCCCGTACCGGATTTTATGATGCCCGGGATCTGGAGAATTTTATGATCCAGACCAAGGGTACATTTGGCGGTATTGGGGTGCGCATTATTGAAGCAGGCGGTGAGATTGTTGTTTTTGAAACCATTCCTAACAGTCCCGCAGCAGGGGCCGGGATCATGCCTGGCGATCGCATTATGCGAGCGGGCAACAGGGAACTTTCCGGACTGGGGCTGGAGTATGCCGCTGATAATTTGCGTGGAGAAAAAGGGAGCAGCGTTACGCTTTCTATTAAGCGCCCTGGCCGGGAGGAGGAGCTTAACCTGACTCTGGTGCGCGATGAGGTCAAGATTGACACAGTTTCCTCACATTGGGAGCAGCCCGGGCTGGGCTACATTCGCATCAGTAATTTTGACAGCAATACAGGGTCTTCTTTTACGGAGCAGCTGCGTCTGCTGGAGAATGATGGTTTGAAGAAGGGGTTAATTCTTGATCTGCGCGACAATCCTGGCGGCCAGGTTGAGGAGGCCATCAAGGTGGCCAGGTTGATTGTTCCCGAAGGAGAGATCACCCGTCTTGTGGGACGGGATGAAGAAGTTCAAAACATCTACCACTCTGCGATACCGGCTAAAGATTATCCCATTGCAGTACTGATCAACGAAGATACGGCAAGCGCAGCGGAGATCCTTGCGGGGGCACTTCAGGATCGGGAAGCTGCTTTGCTTATCGGTGTTAACAGCTACGGTAAAGCTACGGTGCAGCAGTTCATAAATCTTACCGGTGGCAATGCTCTGCTGGTGACTGTGGCCCACTATCTTACACCCGCGGGTAAAGATATCAACGGATCAGGCCTGGAACCCCATATAGTAGTTGATATGACTCCGCTGATGAGGTACTATCGTTATTTTTTCCCTGGTCCTCTCGCCCGGGGTGCCTACGGATCGGATGTTCAGTTGTTGCAGGAGATGCTGGCGGAACTGGGCTATGAACCATCTCTTGACGGTTATTATGATGAAGCTACTGCTTCAGCGCTGAGCATATTTCAAAGCGAAGCCGGTCTGGAAGCAAGCGGTAAGTTTGACGATCTGACCTGGGTTCAACTCAGGGAGGCCTTTGAAGACATAGCTTGTGAGCGTGATCCACAGCTGATCCGGGCCGTTGAGCTAATAGAGCAACCCGGGATCTGGCCTGAGCTGGAGGTGAAAGGCAGTTGATCAGCTTTATTCTGGAGCTGGGGAAAATAGTGCTTGCCACGCTGATTCAGGCGCTACCGATTTTCTGGGTGGTGGTGCTGCTTGTTTATTTCCAGTACCGCCGCGCTGCCAGCATGGAGAAGAAACTCTTTGGCCGGATTATCAATCCTGTGGGGCGCCAGGTTGCTGTTTCTACCGGATTGGGTGTTCTGGGGGGATTACTGGCCAGCCTGATCATGCTTTTGCTGGGCCTATCACTGACACAGATAGGACTGCTTTTTATCTGGCCGGTGGCTTTGCTGTTGCTGCTGATTCATCCCCGTTATCTCTGTTTTGCCTATGCAGGGGGGATTGTCGCTCTGGCGGTCCTTATTTTACGTTTTTTATTATTGCCGCTTTTTCCCTCTCTGGCCGGGTATGCTTTTGTGACCTCCATGCTTGAGATTCATATTCCTGCTTTGCTTGCGCTCGTCGGCCTGCTCCACCTTATTGAGGCGCTGCTCATATATCTTGGCGGTCACCGGGGGAGCAGCCCACTATACTTTAAGCGTGCTGATGGTGATGTTGTCGGCGCTTTTAGCCTGCAGCGTTTCTGGCCCATTCCCCTGGCTGCTCTGGTTGCCACAGTGGTCCTGGAGACTGAGATCCAGGGTGTGAGCATGCCTGACTGGTGGCCCCTCATCAAGCCGGTCATGGAATTGGAGCCGGGGCAGACGCTGCAGTACCTGGCTTTTCCCGCCATGGCTGCGCTGGGGTTTTCCGATCTTGCTCTCTCCTCCTCCCCACGTGAAAAATCGGTGAGCACAGCCAGAGTTCTCTGCCTATACAGTGTTATTCTCATCGCACTAGCCCTGGCATCAGAATTCTATTCCTGGGTGGCACCTGCAGGTGTGCTTTTTGCTCCCCTGGGACACGAAGCGCTGATCCACTATGGAAACCGTCTTGAACAATCCCGCACAGCATGCTACCGGTCTACCCAGGAGGGTGTTCTCCTGATGGCGGTTCTGCCACATAGTGCCGCAGCGCGGGCGGGACTTCGTACCGGCGATCTTATCCGCCGGGTGAACGGTGCTCAGGTGAACAGCGATGTGGAATTTCTGGTGCAGCTTGAAGAAAGCTACTTCATGGTTTTGCTTGAAGGTTTTCGGGAGGGCAGTGCCATTTCAGTTGTCCTGAATAAGCGTGATCCTGAGGAGAAAAACAGCCTGGATTTACCCTTTCGGGATAGACCGCCAGTAACGACGGAACAAACCTCTCTCTGGCACCGGGGGGCCGCATTGGGACTCATACCGGCACCCTCCCGCCAGACGCCCATCTATGCTCAAGCACGACCCGCTGCTGCATCGAGCCTGTTGCGTCGTTTATGGAAGCGCTATAAAAACGGTTGAGAGATTAGATTAGGGCATAGCGTTGAAAAAAGGAGAATACAGTTGATCGCTGCTGTTGCGACTGCTTTTGTCAGCATTTTTGTTGCTGAATTTGGCGATAAAACCCAGCTGGTCTCTCTATCCATGGCCTGTCGTTATCCTCCGTTACAGGTTCTCGGCGGGGCCATGACCGGGCTGGCTCTGGTGATGGTCCTTGCTGTGGGGGCTGGTGGCCTGGTAGCTACCATTATTCCTGCGGCTGTGATTGCCGTTGCCTCAGGTATTTTCTTCGTGATCATGGGTGTTTTTACGCTGTTCCGCCGCGATCCGGCAGAGGGTCTTGATGCCGGATGCTCCGGTTTTTACCAGACTGCAGCGATGGTTTTTTTAGCTGAACTGGGCGACAAGACCATGATGGCAGCCCTGCTCCTGAGCGCCCATTTTGGCCGCCCGGTGGCTGTATTCGCCGGTGCTATGGCAGCGATGTTTTTGAACCATGCCCTGGCCGTTTATCTGGGTGGACGCTTCTTTTCCAAAGTTCCTCCCCGGCTGCTGAAAGGAGCCACCGCCTTCCTTTTTATTGCCATTGGCCTGCTAATGCTTACCCTCCAGGCCCTGGGCGGGTATAAAACGGCTTTTCAGGGGTAACAATTCCTGAACAATCCTTTGCGCGATATATCCGGAATATTGCCATCCCGGTGCATAAGATTATTGCAACAGGACGATTTCGCTGTGCTATAATAAATTGTGCCGGTAGAAGGGACAGATAGATTATGCTTATGTCAGGAGAATTCAAACTCAAAGCAGACTTTAGTCCCTCCGGCGATCAGCCGGGGGCTATCACCGCCCTGCTGAGGGATCTTCAGGCTGGGCGCTCCTACCAGACACTTTTGGGGGTGACTGGTTCCGGCAAGACCTATACCATTGCCAATGTGATCAAAGAACTGCAGCGGCCTGCCCTGGTGATTGCGCCTAACAAAATCCTTGCAGCCCAGCTGTGCAGCGAATTTAAGGAATTTTTTCCTGAAAATGCGGTAGAGTACTTTATCAGCTACTATGATTATTATCAGCCTGAAGCCTATCTGCCGCAGAGCGACACCTATATTGAGAAAGATTCCTCTATCAATGATGAGATCGACAAGCTGCGTCACTCGGCTACCAGCGCCCTGCTGGAGCGCCGTGATGTGATCATCGTGGCAAGTGTATCCTGCATCTACGGCCTCGGCTCTCCGCAGGAATACCGGCGGCAGCTGCTTTCGCTCCGGCCGGGGATGCTTCTGGATCGCGACGATGTTATCAGCGCATTGGTGGATATACACTACGATAGGAACGAGATTGATCTACACCGGGGCACCTTCCGGGTGCGCGGCGATGTTATTGAAATAGTTCCCGCTTCCTATGGCGAAGCAGCCCTGCGTGTGGAATTTTTCGGCGATGAAATCGATCGCCTGCGTGAGATTGATCTTCTAACAGGCAGGGTACTGGGTGAGCGCAACCATGCGGCAATATTTCCGGCTACTCACTATGTGACGGCGCCCGAGCAGCTTATAAAGGCCGCAGCCTCCATAGAGGAGGAGCTTGGGCAGCGTCTGGCTGAACTCAGGGCGGCGGGCAAACTATTGGAGGCGCAGCGGCTCGAGCAGCGAACCCGCTTTGACCTGGAGATGATCCAGGAAATCGGTTTCTGTTCGGGGATTGAGAACTACTCCCGTCATCTTGACGGCCGCTTACCGGGCAGCCGCCCCTGGACGCTGCTCGACTATTTTCCTCCCGATTTCCTGCTTGTAATTGATGAATCCCATATTACTATCCCTCAGATTAACGGGATGTACCGCGGAGATCTATCTAGGAAAAGCACTCTGGTAGATCATGGTTTTCGCCTACCCTCGGCACTGGACAACCGCCCGCTGCGCTTTGATGAATTCGAAAACCTTATCGGCCAGACAATTTTCGTCTCTGCGACACCCGGTCCCTGGGAACTGGAGCACAGCGACGGCGTGGTTGAGCAGATCATCCGTCCCACCGGTCTTGTGGATCCTGTGGTGGAGGTGCGCCCGGCAGCAGGACAGGTGGACGATCTTTACGGCGAGATCCGCATTCGCGCTGAAGCTGAAGAGAGAGTTCTGGTGACAACGATGACCAAGCGGATGGCCGAAGATCTTACCGATTACTATCGCGAGATGGGGATAAAGGTGCGCTATATGCACTCTGATATCGATGCCCTTGAGCGGATGTCCATCATCAGAGGGCTGCGCCTGGGTGAATTTGACGTTCTTATCGGGATTAACCTGCTCCGGGAAGGGCTCGACCTGCCTGAAGTCTCATTGGTAGCTATATTTGATGCCGATAAGGAGGGCTTTCTCCGTTCAGATCGCTCTCTCATCCAGACCATAGGGCGGACCGCCCGTAACAGTGCCGGCAGGGTGATCATGTATGCCGGAGAGATCACACCGTCAATGCGGCGGGCCATTGACGAGACAGAGAGGCGGCGGCGCAAACAGCTGGCCTACAACAAGGAACATGGAATTACACCGCGCACCATTGTCAAGCCTGTGCGCGGCTTAATCGCGGCTACCGTTGCTGCCGAGGAAGAAGAAAAGTATCTGCCTGAAGATCCCGGCAGGCTGGATCCACAGCAGCGCCGGGAGATGGTCAGGGGGCTGCGCCGGAAGATGCAGCAGGCTTCAAAAGAGCTGGCTTTTGAGAGGGCTGCAGAGCTGCGGGATCTTATCTTCGAGCTGGATCAGGGGACTGCCCCCTTGAGCAAGGCAGCCCGGCGGGGAAAACGCTAAAGAAACGGGGTAAAAAATTGACGGAAGGAAACATTGTCATACGTGGTGCCAGGGAGCACAATCTGAAAAATATCGATCTGGTCCTGCCGCGGAACCGCCTAATTGTGTTTACCGGTTTGAGTGGATCGGGCAAGTCATCGCTGGCCTTTGATACAATTTATGCGGAGGGTCAGCGGCGCTACGTGGAATCACTTTCTGCCTATGCGCGCCAGTTTTTGGGCCAGATGGAGAAGCCTGATGTGGATCAGATCGAAGGGCTTTCGCCCGCCATCTCTATTGATCAGAAGACAGCATCGCGTAATCCCCGTTCCACTGTGGGTACTGTCACCGAGATTTACGACTACCTGCGGCTACTTTTTGCCCGTATCGGACGGCCCCATTGCCCCCATTGCCGGCGGCCCATCAGCAGGCAAACGGTCCAGCAGATTGTCGATCAGGTCATGGAGCTTCCCGCAGGGACGCGCCTGCAGATACTGGCCCCCCTGGTGCGGGGCCGTAAGGGCGAGTATGCACGGCTTTTCGAGGAGATGCAGCGCTGCGGTTATGTCCGTGTTCGCGTTGATGGTGAGGTTCGTGAGCTGGAGGAAGAGATTCTCCTGGACAAACAAAAAAAACATACCATCGAGGTGATTGTTGACCGCCTGGTGATGCGAAAAAATGTGGAATCCCGCCTGGCAGATTCCCTGGAGACCGCTCTAAAACTCAGTGAAGGACTGGTCCTGGTTCAGGAGGTGGAGGGAGGCGAGCAGATGTTTAGTGAACGTTTCGCCTGCCCCGAATGCGGCTTCAGTTTTGAGGAGCTCACCCCCCGGGCTTTCTCTTTTAATAGTCCTTACGGTGCCTGCCCCGAATGCAGCGGTCTGGGGGTGCGGGCCGAATTCTCCGGGGAACTGGTGGTTCCCTATCCCAATCTAACCATCAATGAAGGAGCGATTCATCCCTGGTCAGGCCGCTCCGGATATTATCGTCAGTTCCTGGAGGCTGCGGCGCACCATTTTCAAATTGATCTTGACACCCCCTTTGACCGGCTGGATCAGAAAGAGAAGGAGTTGCTCCTTTATGGATCCCCCGAGGCGCTGCCTTTCCGGTATGTGAATATGTTTGGAAGGGTGCGGAATTACCGCAAGTCCTTTCCCGGCGTTCTGAACCTGTTGCAGCGGCGCTATGCCAACAGCGAATCGGAAGAGACACGTCAGGATCTGGCGCGTTACATGGAGATAAAGCCCTGTCCTGCCTGTCGCGGGATGCGCCTGAAAGAGTCCAGCCTGGCTGTTCTCCTGAAAGGCCTCAATATTGCCGAGGTTTCCGCCTTTACCGTTGCCCATGCGCTGCGCTACTTTCAACAGCTTGAACTGACGTCACGCGAGGCCTGGATTGGTAGACAGGTGCTGAAGGAGATTGTGGAAAGGCTCCAGTTTTTGAACAATGTGGGATTACAGTACCTTACTCTGGACCGGGCTGCAGCAACACTTTCTGGCGGAGAGGCGCAACGCATTCGCCTGGCCACTCAGATCGGTTCGGGCCTTACCGGGGTGATCTATATACTTGATGAGCCCAGTATTGGGCTACATCTGCGGGACAATGCCCGGCTGCTCGAGACCCTGAAGAAGCTGCGCGACCTGGGAAATACTGTGATTGTCGTGGAGCATGATGAGGGGACCATTCGTGCTGCAGACCATATTGTCGATATCGGACCCGGCGCCGGGGCTCGTGGCGGCAAAATAGTGGCTCAGGGAACGCTTTCCGAGATCACCTCCACCTCCGGTTCCATCACAGGAGACTATCTGGCCGGGCGAAAATCCATCCCCCTGCCGCTGCAGCGGCGCAAGGTGGGCGAGCGTAGTCTTTGGATCAGGGGAGCGGGGGAACACAATCTTAAAGATATAGACGTCGAGATTCCCCTGGGCCTTCTTGTCTGTGTTTCGGGGGTTTCCGGTTCCGGTAAAAGCACTCTGATAAACGAAATCCTTGCCCGCGCTCTGGGGCGGCTCCTGCACCGTTCCCGCGAACAAGCCGGCGCTCATCGTGTCATTGAGGGTGTGGAGCACCTTGATAAAGTTATCGTGGTGGACCAGTCACCCATAGGGCGGACACCACGCTCCAATCCGGCAACCTACACGGGGCTCTTTGGCGATATTCGCGAACTTTTTGCCCAAACGCCTGAAGCACGGCGGCGCGGTTACCGTCCTGGCCGCTTTAGTTTCAATGTTAAGGGCGGTCGGTGTGAAGCCTGCAGGGGCGACGGCATCCTGCGCATTGAGATGCATTTCCTGCCTGATGTTTATGTGCCTTGTGAAGTCTGCCGTAGTAAACGTTACAACCGCGAAACGCTGGAGGTGCTTTACAAAGGGAAAAACATTGCCGATGTTCTGGCTATGACAGTGTCCGAGGCACTGGAGTTTTTCAGTGCCATCCCGAAACTCCAGCGCCGGCTGCAGCTTATTGATGACGTAGGGCTAGGCTACATTCAACTGGGGCAACCTGCAACTACGCTCTCAGGCGGTGAAGCCCAGCGGGTGAAACTAGCTACAGAGCTATCCAGGCGCAGCAATGGACGGACACTTTACATTCTTGATGAGCCGACTACGGGGCTGCACCTGGCCGATATCAGCAAATTGCTGCTCATCCTGGAGAGGCTTGTAGATTCAGGAAATACGGTGGTGGTGATTGAGCACAACATGGATGTGCTCAAGCGGGCCGACTATCTAATCGACCTGGGCCCTGAGGGCGGTGAAGGGGGAGGTCGGGTTGTTGCTGCAGGCACACCCGAGGAAATTTCCCTTTCAAAGAACTCATATACCGGTCACTGGCTGCGCCGGATTTTGCAGAATACGTCAGAAATAAATTGCATCAGCTCACAGGTTTAAACCGAATAAAAATCATGTGAAAGGTCTCGCCTATGGATAGATTGGCGCAAATTGCTGAAAAAGTGAGCTCTTTTCCTGAATGTCCAGGCGTTTACCTGATCAAGGATGCTGTGGAAAGGATCATTTATGTGGGAAAAGCTCGTTCGCTGAGGCAGCGGGTCCGTGCGTACCTTGCCGAAAATGGCGTCATGCCACCAAATGTCAGAGCGCTGCAGAAGCAGATGAATGATATTGACTATATTGTCACTGATTCCGAGGTGGAGGCGCTCATCCTTGAGTGCAACCTCATCAAAGAATACCGGCCCCGCTACAATATTGATCTGAAAGATGATAAAGATTATCCTTGTCTACGCCTGACAGGGGGCCCCTATCCGAGGCTGGAATACCTGCGCCTTTCGCAAAAAGAAGGCCGGCGCCCGGGCAAGAGCAGCCGGGCAAAACAACAGCGGGAAGATGAGGAAAGCGGTGCCCTTTATTTTGGACCGTATACCGATGCCGGAGCTGTTCAGAAGACTGTGCGCCTTCTGGGGAAAATATTCCCACTGCGCCGCTGTCGCCGCCATCTCACAGGAGAACCTGTTGCGGATCGTCCCTGTCTCAATTTCCAGATGAAGCGTTGTTTGGGACCCTGTCGCGGTGCAGTGGAGGTTTCTCCGGAAGAGTATAGCCGCCTTGTCGGAGAAGTAGTCCTGTTTCTTGAGGGGAAGCGTGGTTTCCTGGAGCGGCAGCTCGTGGAGAGGATGGAGCAGGCGGCGCGAGATGAGCGATTTGAGGAGGCAGCCCGGCTGCGAGACCAGCTGCAGGCGATTCGTCGTGTAGCCTCACAGCAGCAGAAAGTGTTCTTGCTGGAGAAGGATGTTCATCGGGATATCCTTGCTCTTGTGCGTTGCGGTGAAGCTGTAGCGGTACATCTATTTGCAGTCAGAGAGGGCAAACTCATCCGCCGGGAGCATTTCCCCCTGGGTGAAGCGGCGGCGGAGGTTGCCGACGGTGAGGCGCTGGGTGCGTTTATTAAGTCATACTACAGTCGCGGTGCGCGTCCACCCAAAGAGATCATCCTTTCAAGCAAACCTGAAGACGGAGAGATTTTGGAGGAGTGGTTAAAAGAGCTGGCGGGGGCGAAGGTGACTCTGAAGGTGCCGCAGCGCGGTTCCCGTCGCAAACTGGTCGAGCTGGCTTTGCGTAACGGGATGCTCAGGCTGCAGGATGAACAGGAGCGGGCGGAGCGGCAAGGGTTGCTGCCTCTGGAGGAGTTGTCCAGGCTGGCAGGGCTGAAGGGAACGCCGCGCCGGATTGAAGGCTATGATATTTCCCACCTGCGCGGCGGTGCAGCCGTTGGGGTAATGGTTGTATTTGAAGAAGGGCGCCCCTTAAAAGACGGCTACCGCCGTTTCCATTTGCGGAAAACCCTGCCGGGGGATGACTACGCCGCTCTGCAGGAGGTGTTGAAGCGGCGGGTGCTGCACCGGAGTTGGCCCCTGCCGGATTTGATGCTCATCGATGGAGGCAAGGGGCAGCTTAACGCAGCCCGGAAAGCCCTGCAACAGGCGGAACTGTCTGAAATGACTCTGCTGGCGCTTGCTGAAAACCCCGACCGTATTTTTCTCGAAGGAGAGAAAACACCGCTACTCCTGCCGGCGAGTAGCACATTGCTGCAGCTGCTGCAGCGGATCCGCGATGAGGCGCACCGCTTTGCCATTGACTATCACCGCCGCCTGCATAGACAAAAAGCCACCAGTTCCAGGCTGGAGGAGATCCCCGGTATCGGTCCGCAGCGCCGGGCTGCACTGCTGAATCACTTCGGCAGTCTGGAACAGCTCTACCGCGCCTCCCTGAAAGATCTGGTCTCTGTCCCTGGTATCAGCGGGGCATTGGCGGAACGAATCTACCGGGAACTGCATTTGTGAAAGGCGAGGGGTTGGGAGTGGGAATCGACGCCGTTTCACAGTTTACCAAAGACCCCGGGGATCCTCATGTTATAAAAGACCCGTGACACAGATTACCGCAATATCTGCTTAAGCACGAGCCGTCAACAAATGTCTGCTTAAAGCTATACCATAGCATAACAAAATATTTTGCACGTGGAACGGCAAAACCCCGTGTCTTCAACGGCTCGGGGTTTTGACCCTTCTCTAACTGTAAAAGTCAGGCCCCGTGGGTTATGCTTTTATGGAGTTGTTTAGCCATAGCCACTACTAAAGATCGCTTTGCCAGTTTAGGCTTATGTTATAATATATTTAGCATATTGATAAGGGAGGAGCCTATGTCTTACCGGTTGCTGGCTATAGACTTAGATAAGACCCTTCTTGATGACAACTCAAAAATATCTCCGCGAAACAAACAGGCTATCAGGGAGGCGGTTAAAAGGGGTGTGATCATTGCTATTTCCACTGGCCGGATGTATAGCACTGCCATTCCCTTTGTAAAAGAACTTGATCTGAATACCGACTGGCCCGTGATCAGCTACCAGGGCGCCTTGATCAAGACCACCGAACAAGGCATGATCCTTTACCATCGTCCCTTGGAAAAGGATTATGCTGTAGCTATAGCAAGGGTGGCTGAAGAAAAGGGCGAGGAAATTTGTGCATACATAGATGAAGGGGTTTATATTAACAGGGAAAATCGTTTTACTGCTTATTATCGCCAGAACTACGATGTTGCAGTAGAGGCTGTCGGCCGCCTCGACATTTTTCTGGAACAGCAGGACGCGAATCCTACAAAGATAACTGTTTTCAACTGGGAAGGGGATTTTGCGGATATTCAGGCAGCTCTTAACTCCAGTTACCCCGAGGAATTTACTATGCTTATACCTTATCCATTTTTCCTCGAATTTACGGATTTAAAGGCTACCAAGGGGCAGGCGTTGCGAAGGATTGCCGATAAATTTAAAATCCGTCGCGAAGAGATTATCTCCTTCGGCGACAGCCACAACGATCTGGACATGATTGAATATGCCGGGTTGGGAGTAGCGATGGCCAATGCCTTACCGGAAGTGCTGGCTGTTGCCGACGTGATTACCGCATCTAATAATGAAGATGGGGTCGCCAGGATAATAGAAAAGTATGTTCTTGGCAGGTGAATGAAAGTGGTCAGGGAAAATACCATTCAGATTGTCTTAATTACCGGGCTTTCCGGAGCCGGTAAAAGTCATGCTATAAACTGTTTTGAAGACCTGGGCTTCTTCTGCGTAGATAATTTACCGCCCACATTTATCCCTAAATTTGCTGAACTTTGTCTCCAGTCGGAGGGGAAGACAAACAAGGTGGCCCTGGTCTGTGACATGCGTGGAGGTGCTTTTTTTGATCATCTTTTTGAGGCTCTTCAGGAGCTGGAGGAGAACAAGGTAGACCACGAGATTCTCTTTTTTGAGGCCAGTGATGAGGTTTTACTGCGGCGTTACAAAGAGACTAGACGTCGCCATCCTCTTTCCAATATGGGTCTGCTTGAAGCGATACAGTCTGAAAGGATTGCTTTAAGCGAGTTAAGAGGCAAAGCAGATAAGATCATCGATACATCCCCGCTCTCACCGAGGGACCTGAAAAAGAAAATTTATGAGCTTTATGAACCGGGACAGAGAGAAAAAAGCATGCCTGTTATGCTGGTCAGCTTCGGTTTCAAATACGGCCTGCCTCTTGATGCCGATCTGGTTTTTGATGTGCGCTTTCTACCGAACCCGCATTATGTTGATCATCTCCGTTCTTTGAGCGGTGAAGATTCCCGGGTCAAGGATTATCTCTGGCGCTGGATGGTTACGCATAAATATATCCAGAAGGTCCAGGATCTCCTGGAATTTTCCATACCCTACTATATTCGTGAAGGAAAAGCCCAGTTGGTGGTGGCTTTGGGTTGTACGGGAGGGAGGCATCGTTCCGTAGCCCTGGCTGCTGAACTGGGCCGTCTCCTGGGTGATCGCTTCCGTATTCGCGTTGAGCACAGAGATATGGACAAAGTCTAGTACCGCCACCTGCTTTGTTTCGAAATATATTGTACCGATTTAGCAGGTCCGTTGTAAGGAGGGTTTGATCATGTCTTTTACCCGGCAGGTCAAACAGGAACTGGTCCGTCATGAACGGGTCGGGCGCTGCTGCGGTGATGCTGAATTGACCGCCCTGCTGCTTCTAAGGGGTTATTTAACCATTTGCTGTTCCGAATATATTTTAAGTATTGAGGTGGAACATATGGGTCAGGCCCGCCATCTCTTTAGCCTCTTTAAAGCAGCCGGTGCAGGATCTGCAGAGGTACTTAAGAAACAAGAGCTCCGCCTGAAAAGAGAATACTATCTGGTGCAGGTTACCGGGAGAAAAAGAATCATGTCTCTTTTGCAGAAACTTGGTTTCAATAACAGCCTGGTAATGAACCAGCTTATCAGGGTTTCGCCCCGGGTTCCTCCGCTGCGTTGTTGCCGCCGTTCTTTTCTCAGGGGGGCCTTCCTGGCGGGGGGATCGCTCAGCGCTCCTGCCAGGTCAGGCTATCATCTTGAAATCAGTTGCGGTTCGCGGGAAGCTGCTCTTGTTTTGCTCAGTTGCCTGGATAAATTTAATATCCGGGCTTCTATCAGGCAGCGGCGGGGCAACTATTATCTCTATCAAAAAAGTTCTGAAGCGATTGCCGATTTTCTGCGGGTTATAGGAGCGGACAGCGCTCTTCTACGGCTGGAAAGCGCCCGGGTAATTCGGAGTATGCGCAGTCAGGTTAACCGCCTGGTGAATTGCGAAACAGCTAATTTGGAAAAGGTTGTTGCTTCAGTCCAGCAGCAGCTGGCCCTGATCGATCGTGTGGAACAAAACATTGGCCTCTCGGCTCTTACCCCTGCGTTGCGAGCAGCTGCGGTAATGCGGCGGCGGTATCCTGAAGCTTCACTGCGGGAGCTGGGCCGGATGTTTGATCCCCCTTTGAGCAAGTCGGCGGTGAATCATCGTTTCAGGAAACTAGCCATGATTGATCGGGATATCGTTCATACACAAAAAATATTATCTTCAGAAAAAACATGAATTACTGTTGGGATGGGAGCGATTGCTGTCAGAGAGAGCGGTGCCAAAGCGTCTGAAGCAGGAATGTTTCGAGTATTTGTCGAAATATGTACCGGGATGTGACAGCGATGAAGCTGGATTATCAACTAAAAATTGAACAAACCCAGAAGTTGATCATTACGCCGGAGTTGAAACTGGCCATCACCCTTCTGCAGTATTCCGCTATGGAGCTGCACGACTATATTCAGGAGGAGCTCCTGAGCAATCCAGTACTGGAACTTGGTGAAAGCGAAAGTGAACAGGCTGGCGAAGAAGAGCCTGCCGATGATTCACTTTCTGATGAACCCGGGGAAGATGATTTCCCCTGGGAGGAATATTTTCGGGATAAAGATCTCGATACAGCAGGATACATTCCCAATCCTGCCGGCAGGGACTGGAGCGAAATTCCCACTGTTGACAACTATGCAGACAGTTCGCGTACAATGATGGAAGAGTTGCTTGGACAATTGCGTTTGGTGCGTCTTTCACCGCGCCTCTACAGCATTGCCGCCTACATTATCGGGAACCTTGATCCAAATGGTTACCTGAGCAGCGATCTGGGTGAGCTGGCTGATGCTCTCGGGGTGATGTTGAATGAGATGGAGACGGCACTCCGGATCGTGCAGGATCTTGAGCCTACGGGGATTGCTTCCCGCAATCTCCAGGAATGCCTGCTGCTGCAGCTTCACACCAGGGAAAATCCTCCTCCGCTGGCGGTTAAAATTGTTGAACAATATCTTTCTGCAGCAGCCGATGTCCGCTATCGCCAGATCGCAGCCCGGCTCGGATGCGAAATAAAGGAAGTTCAAGATGCTGTTGATTATATCCGCACACTGAACCCCAAACCCGGTTCCATTTTTAGCGGTGCTTTGGAAACTCGCTATATTGTGCCTGATATAAATGTGGAAAGGGTTGGCAATAAATTTGAGATCGTGATGAACGACCAGATTGTTCCCCGGCTGATGATCAGTCCTTTTTATCAAAAGCTGGTTCAGAATGGAGGCAGTGATGAAAGGCTATCGGCTTTCATCAAAAACAGGCTTGAAAAAGCCACCTGGCTTTTGCGCAGCATCGAACAGAGGCGCCTTACTCTTTACCGTGTGGCGCAGCAGATTGTCGAGATTCAGCAGCCCTTTTTGGAGCAGGGGATAAAGCAGCTTAAACCGCTGACCTTGAAAGATGTTGCCGCTGCCGTGGGAGTCCACGAATCAACGGTAAGCCGCGCCACTGCGAACAAGTATATGCAGACACCCCGTGGTCTTTTCCCCTTGAAATTTTTCTTCTCCAGCGGATTGACCGGTGAAGGAGGCGAAGATTTTTCTTCACACAGCATTAAAAGTTACCTGCAAGAGTTTATCGATGAGGAGGATCCTCAAAGCCCCTTTAGTGACCAGCAGCTGACGGTGATGCTTGAGGAGAATGGGATCGTTATATCCCGCCGCACTGTTGCCAAATACCGCGAAGAATTGTCTATACCTGCTTCTTATCGCCGTCGACGACATTAGAGTTTGGAGTTTATTAACTGCAGAAAAAGGTGCCTGAATATACAGGTTTCCCCGGTTTCTAATCCCCCAGTTCCAGCAGCCTGCTTGCGAAACATTTCTCGATTATGCGAAACATCATGCCATTGAGCCCAATCTTTGCTCCCTGTTATTTTCATGAAGGCAACCAGCCATGTGCAGTCATGCTGAGTAGCAGCCCCTGCAATCCCGTTTTGTAAAGATTTCCCTAATCTGCGTTTAAAAGCTGCATTTGTGGTAGAATAATGATTGCCGGAGAATATTTGCCAGGGAAGGTGGAGGGTAATTGAAACTAAGCGTGGCCGATGTTGAGGTGAAAGGGAAAAAAGTGCTTTTAAGGGTTGATTTCAATGTGCCTCTGGAAGGGAGCCGGGTGAAGGATGATACGCGGATCCGCGCTACCTTGCCGACGATTACCAGTTTGTTGCATAGGGGAGCACGACTGATTCTGCTCTCTCACCTGGGTCGTCCAGGCGGAGAATTCCGTCCTGAACTGCGTCTTGATCCTCTGGCCGCCCGCCTATCCGAACTGCTGGGGCGGGCTGTGCTCAAATTGGATCAGGTTGTCGGTCCGGCAGTGCAGAAAGCGGCGGATGAGCTTGTCGATGGCGAAGTCTTGCTGCTGGAGAATGTTCGTTTTGAGCCGGGCGAAGAAAAAAACGATCCCGCTTTTGCCCGGGAGCTGGCAAAGGTGGCAGATCTTTTTGTAAACGACGCTTTTGGAACAGTACACCGGGCGCATGCCTCCACCGCAGGGGTGGCTGAGTATATCCCCGCCGTGGCGGGCCTTTTAATGATTAAGGAAATCGATCTTCTGTCAAGATGCATCAAACAGCCGGCCCGGCCCCTGGTGGCTATTCTGGGAGGAGCCAAAGTTTCTGATAAACTTAATGTAATCCACCGCTTCCTGGAGCTCACGGATACGCTTCTTATAGGTGGTGGCATGGCCAACACTTTTCTTATGGCCATGAATTATCCCATGGGGAATTCTTTTTTCGAGGAGGGCCTGGTAGATGAGGCCAGAAAAATCATCGAGGCGGGCGAAAAAAGCCGCTGTTGCCTGCATCTGCCTGTGGATCTAACGGTCACCCGGGAGTTAAAACCGCAGAGTGACTTCAATATTGTCCCTGTCGGAAATGTAGAGGAGGGCTGGAAAGCAGTTGATATCGGACCTGAGACAGCGGCGTTATTCGAAGAAACAGTTGCGTCAGCAGGGACAATCATCTGGAATGGTCCGCTGGGGGTTTTTGAAACAGCACCTTTCCACCGCGGTACCGAGACAGTGGCCCGCGCTGTGGCTAGAAGCAGAGCCTTCTCCATTGTTGGAGGTGGGGATATCGTGGCTGCTATCGAGAGTTTCGGTCTGTCGGAAGAGATCAGCTTCATCTCTACAGGGGGGGGAGCGACTCTGGAATTCTGGGAGGGGAAAAAGCTTCCAGGGATTGCTGTTTTGCAAGAGAGGTAAAATTTCTCCGGGGTACTGCCTGAAATCATAACAGAATGGAGGGATACATTTATGAGGTTAATTATTGCTGCAAATTGGAAGATGCACAAGACAGCTGCGGAGACAGCGGACTTCTGCAGCGAATTAAGGAAAAGGGAAAAAAAGTTTCAGGGAGTTGAGCTCCTGATCTGTCCTCCTTTTACTGCGCTGGCCGCTGCTGCAGCTGTACTCGAGGGCAGCAGTATCAAACTGGGTGCTCAGGACTTGTTTTGGGAGCCGAAAGGTGCTTTTACCGGTGAGATCGCTCCGCCAATGTTGAAAGAATTTGGGGTTACCCACGTTATCATCGGCCATTCCGAACGGCGCCATATCCTTGGCGAAGATGATAACGTTGTCCGTAAAAAACTAGAGGCAGCATTGGACCACAATTTTACGCCGCTGCTCTGTATCGGAGAAAAGGAAGAGCAGCGCAACCGGGGTGAAACCGGCGCAGTTCTCGAGCGACAGCTCCGTTCAGCTTTGGAAGGGTTCGAACCGGGGGCTCTTAAGGATCTGGTAGTGGCCTATGAGCCTGTCTGGGCAATCGGGACGGGAAGGGCGGCTTCACCCGATGATGCGGTTGCTGCTGCAGATCGGGCACGGCAGGTTGTGGAGAGTGTTTTGGATCATGAAGTTGCTGCCACCCTGCGGGTACAATATGGAGGCAGCGTCAATGCCGGTAATATCAGCAGCTTTACTTCTCTCGAACCTGTCAACGGAGCGCTTGTCGGCGGTGCCAGTCTAGATGTTGATTCTTTTACTGCACTCATCATTGCAGCGAAGGAGGCGGCAGGTTGCTGAAGCCGGTTGCCCTGGTAATCCTCGACGGCTGGGGGCATTGCAGCGATATTACCGGGAACGCCATCCTGAAGGCTCACACCCCGCGGATGGATTATCTGACTGAAAACTATCCCTGCTGTCTTCTCGATGCTGCCGGAGAGGCGGTGGGGCTTCCTGCCGGGCAGATGGGCAACTCCGAGGTGGGACACCTTAACCTGGGAGCCGGCCGAACTGTCTACCAGGATCTTACCAGAATTTCTCATGCTATCGACGAGGGAGTTTTCTTTAAAAACCCCGTTTTGCTGAAGGCGATGCAGAGGTCACATCAACACAGTAGCAGTGTCCATCTCATGGGATTGCTCTCCGACGGAGGAGTGCACAGCCATACCGATCACCTTTACGCCCTTCTGGAAATGGCGGAGCAGCAGCAGGTGGAACGTGTTTTTATCCATGCCATTCTTGATGGAAGAGATACGCCGCCCGCTTCAGCCCGGCCCTATATCGAGCGGTTTCATGAACGCAGTATGAAATGTCGCAAAGGCTTCATTGCCACCATTTGCGGACGTTACTATGCCATGGACCGGGACAGACGCTGGGATCGTACAGAAAAAGCCTACCGCGCTTATATTTATGGGGAAGGTCATCAATTCATCCATCCTCTACAGGCTCTTGAGGAGGCATACAACCGGGGCGAAACTGACGAATTTGTCCAGCCCCTGGTCTTCACCGGTCCTGATGGGATTCCGCCGGGCAAAGTGCAGGAAAATGACAGTATTATCCTTTTCAATTTCCGCCCGGACCGGGTCCGCCAGATCAGCCATGCCCTGACTGACGATGAATTTATATTTTTCGATCGCGGCCCGGCGTCTCCGCAGCCCTATTGTGTGACCATGACTGAATATGAGCGTAGTCTTCCTTTGCCTGTGGCTTTTCCGCCCGAATACCTGGAAAAAACTCTGGGTCAGCTCTACGGAGATACCGGCTGTAAACAGCTGCGTATTGGGGAGACTGAAAAATATGCTCATGTCACGTTCTTTTTTAATGGAGGGAGCGAAAAAGCATTTCCGGGAGAAGAGCGTTTGTTGATTCCCTCTCCAAAGGTGGCCACCTATGATTTGCAGCCTGAAATGAGCGCTGCCGGTGTGGCAGAGGCGGCTGTGCGGGCGATCACTGAAAATCGCCACCGCCTGATGGTGGTTAACTTTGCCAATGCGGACATGGTAGGACATACCGGCATTTTTGAGGCAGCGGTGAAGGGGGTTGAGGCGGTAGACGGGCAACTCGGTTTAATTGCAGAGGCTGCACTGAAGCAGGGATGGCGGGTGATTGTCTGCGGCGATCACGGCAATGCAGAGAAAATGATCGACGCTGCAGGCGGACCGCACACTGCTCATACTGCAAACCCCGTTCCATGCATTATACTTGGATGCGGCCAGTCAAAGCTTCGCAGGGATGGATGCCTTGCTGATATTGCCCCAACTATCCTGGAGCTTTCGGGTCTTCCCCAGCCGCCGGAGATGACGGGGCGGAGCCTCATCGCAAAGAAATAAAGTACAGGATTTTTTTAGAGTAGTATTTAAAGGGGCCGGTGCGCTAAGTATAAAATGCCTGGGACCGGGTGCAGGCTTTTAGGGCAAATGAACATGATAATTTTGGGTAAACCAAAGAGGATAAAGGAGAGTATGATGATGGAAGAACGGATCACAGAGATCAAGGCGCGGGAAATCCTTGACTCGCGGGGCAATCCCACCCTGGAAGCGGAAATTTTACTGCAAGGCGGCTGGCGGGGTTGGGCGGCCGTCCCTTCGGGTGCTTCTACCGGTGCTTTTGAAGCAGTGGAGCTGCGGGACGGCGATGAAAAGCGCTACCTTGGCAGGGGCGTGCTCCAGGCAGTATCCAATGTCAACGAAACAATCGCTCCTGCTCTCCGCGGGCTGAGTGTTCTGGAGCAGCGTAAACTTGATGGGATCATGAGCGAACTTGACGGAACCCCCAACAAGGAGAAGCTCGGCGCAAATGCCATTTTAGGCGTTTCACTGGCAGCGGCGCGTGCTGCGGCAGCGATGCTTGACCTGCCTCTGTACCGCTATTTGGGCGGTCTGCAGGGGGTTTTACTTCCGGTGCCTTTTATGAACATTCTCAATGGAGGTGAGCATGCTGATAACAATATGGATATTCAGGAATTTATGATTGTTCCTGCCGGAGCGGAAAGCTTCACTTCTGCTTTGCAGATGGGGACTGAGGTGTTCCACCATTTAAAGAAAATCCTTGCATCGCGGAACTTGAACACCGCTGTTGGCGACGAAGGCGGTTTTGCTCCCAATCTTGAATCAAATTCAGCGGCACTGGATCTTATCATTGAAGCAATTATTGCTGCAGATTACCGTCCGGGAGAAGATATCTATCTGGCGCTTGATGTGGCGGCAACGGAATTTTTACAAAATGGCCGTTACCAATTCGAAGGAGAATCCTATGCGGGGGAGGAGCTTATCGAATACTATTACAGTCTTGAACAGCGCTATCCCATCATCAGCATTGAAGACGGACTTGGCGAAGAAGACTGGGAGGGCTGGAGGAAGCTCACTGAGGCTTTGGGAGAGAAAGTGAAACTTGTCGGTGACGATCTTTTTGTGACTAATCCACGACGTTTTGCTGAAGGTATAGAAAAAGGGGTGGGCAATGCCATCCTCATTAAATTGAACCAGATCGGCACTCTCAGCGAGACCCTTGAAACTGTGTCTCTGGCTCATCGTTCAGGTTACGAAACCATTATCTCGCATCGTTCCGGTGAAACCGATGACAGCTTTATCGCCGATCTGGCGGTGGCTGTGGGGTCGGGGATGATCAAAACTGGTGCTCCTTCCCGGGTGGATCGCGTGGCCAAGTACAATCAGCTGCTGCGTATCGAGGAGTCGCTCAGTGAAAGCGGCCGCTTCGCCGGCCGGAGCATCCTGAAGAAGCAGCAATAAAAGAAAACCCGGTTTGCCGGGGTTCATCTTTTGTGGTAGAATAAGTCTGCGTTAGCCTTGGAGCGGGGGTGGCAAATGTATGCTGATGAATATATTGATTGCGCTTTACATGATAATCTGTATCGGCTTGATTGTATCTGTTTTGCTGCAATCGGGACGCAGTGCCAGTCTGGGAGTAATTGAAGGAGGCGCACAAAGTCTTTTCGGTAAGAAAAAAGGCCTCGATGACATCCTCGCCCGGGTAACGACAGGGCTGGCTATTGCATTCATGCTTTTTACAATTGTGTTGACAATTCTGCAGTAAAAGATTTTTATATTGCATTGAGACGGGGGTGGGAATTGCTCTGCCCCTGCATTTAATTCGAGGCAGCAGCCCAGTCTCTTTATCCAGGATCTAACGACTTACAGGTGCAGGCACCGCCCGGTTCGTACATGCTGGCGGTATTGGCTGCTCCTTTTATTTTTACAGGGCTAGGGGTATAATGTAAACAAGTTTGTATAATGGTAAAATTTTGGAGGAAAAACAGATGGAACGTGAAGAGGCTTTAAGCCTGGTAAAAAAAGAGGTTAAAACAAAGAACCTGATCAAACATATGCTGGCGGTGGAAGCGGTAATGCGCCGTCTGGCCAGAGAACTGGGTCAGGATGAAGATCTCTGGGCGCTAGCCGGTTTGTTGCATGATCTTGACTATGACAAAACAGTGGATCAGCCGGCGCAACATGGACTTTTGGGGGCGCGGATGCTGGAGGAGGAAGGCTTGTCTGCAGAGCTGATCCAGGCGGTCAAAGCACATAATGAAATGCTCGGGGTGGAACGTCAAACACTACTTGATAAAGCACTTTTTGCCGCCGATCCTGTTACAGGGCTGCTCGTTGCCGCAGCTCTGATCCATCCGCAGAAAAAACTGGCGGCTATTGATCTTGATTTTGTGCTGAATCGTTTTAAAGAGAAGAGCTTTGCCCGTGGTGCAGACCGGGGTCAGATCGAAAGCTGTCGTGAGATAGACTTCACCCTGGAGCAGTTTATCGCTCTAAGCCTTGAAGCGATGCAGTCAATTGCCGCAGATCTGGGGTTGTAGTTGTTCTGATGGGAAAAAAGAAGAAAAACACCTTACCCAGGCGGGGTAACTGTATCAACGGGACCCTTGAGGGAAACCGGCGCGGCTATGCTTTTCTCCGCCCTGACTCCGGTGATGATGACATCTTTATCCGTTCCGGTGCTCTTAAGGGTGCCGTTCATGGAGATCGCGTTGCAGTCCGCCTTACCTCTCCGGGTAATCGCCGCCGCAAGGCTGAAGGCGAGGTGGCTGCCATACTGGAGCGCGGATGTGAACAGCTTATCGGCACTCTGGAACGGCGTGGTAAAAAATATTTTGTTATTCCTGATGACAGCCGCTTCGGCAGGGCAGTGACTCTTTCTTCGCGCAGCCTGAAAGAGGCCCGGCGCGGGGAGAAGGTCATGGTCAAAATCGACTCGTGGCAAAAAGGGGATAGCCTGTCTCACGGCCATCTCGTAGAACGAATTGGAATGCCGGGTGACCCCGAGGCAGAGAGGCTTTTATTTGACCGACAACACGAGTTGCCGGGTGATTTTCCGCCACGGGTCTTTAAAGAACTTGAACTGCTGCCTGGGGAAGATACGATCCCCCGGATAGCCTCCGGGGAGGGGCGATCTGATCTGCGCAGCCTTTTTATGATAACCATAGATGGGGCGGAGGCGAAAGATTTTGATGATGCTGTTTCACTGGAAAGTCTTTCTGATGGCGGTTTTCGTCTGGGCGTTCATATCGCCGATGTCTCTTATTATATCCGCGAAAGGAAGGCTCTGGATCGTGAGGCGCTAAAAAGGAGCAGCAGCATATACCTTGTTGACCGGGCCGTGCACATGCTTCCGCCGCTGCTTTCGGAAAAACTCTGCAGCCTGAAAGAGGGCGCAGATCGTCTTGCGATGAGTGTGCTCATCGATCTCAATGCCAGAGGGGATCTGCAGAGCTACCGTTTCTACTCAAGCATTGTGAGGGTGGCGAGGAGGTTGACCTATGCCGATGTGGAGGCCTATCTTGAGAATGAAGAAATGACTGATAGTGTTGGAGCTATCCCGGGCGAGATGCTGAAACAGATGGACCGGCTGGCTTCACTGCTGCGCCGCAGGCGCCTTCAGCGGGGAGCACTCGATCTTGACATCCCCGAACCGCAGTTTATTCTTGACGAATGGGGGGGCGTTACAGATATTGAGCAGCGCCGGACAGGCCGGGCTGAATCGATCATCGAAGAGTTTATGATTCTGGCCAATGAAGTTGTGGCCTCTCATTTTGCGAGTGAGAAACTGCCCCTGATCTACCGGATCCATGCCGTGCCTTCGGAGGAAAAACTGGCAGTCTTGCGTGACACCCTATTGCTGCTGGGTGATGAAACTGCTGCTGCAGTGCGCCAATTCAAGCCCAATCACCTGAGGATGCTGCTGGAGAGATCGCGTGGGCAGGCTGCGGAGGTCTTAATTCGCTACCTGGTTCTACGTTCTCTGCCGCAGGCCCGTTACAGCGCCGTGAACGAAGGTCACTTCGGGTTGGCTTCACGCTGTTACTGCCACTTTACTGCTCCTATTCGGCGCTATCCTGACCTGGTTGTTCACCGGATATTGAAGGAATCGCTGGCTGGAGAGCTTACTGAAGAGAGGTGCTCCGTTTTACAGTCAAGCCTGCCGGCAATCGCCGGGCATGCCTCGGAAAGAGAGCGGGTGGCGATGGAGGTGGAGCGGGCTTCGGAGGACATTAAAAAGGCCGAATACATGGAGGGAAAGCTGGGTGAAGTATTTCCAGGGATCATCAACGGCGTAACCAATTTTGGCCTTTTCGTTGAGCTGGAAAATACCGTGGAGGGAATGATCCCCCTGAGCGACCTGGCCGATGATTACTATGTTTACCAGGAACGATGGGCTGCTGTAATTGGGGAGCGCACCCGCAAGTCTTACCGGCTCGGCGACCCCATTCATGTCAGGGTTATCCGCGTGGACAGCGCTGCGGGAAAGATCACCTTTGCTTTGGATAGCGGGGATGAATCTGGGAATTAGTGCCGGGGTCCCCGCCCGGAGGGCGGTGATGCCTAAAAAAATGAAAACCCTTCATGCGCTTAACAATATCTTTGCGGCTCTGGGGAAGTGAGATTGTTATACCATGGTGTTGTTAACCTGAGGATTAATTCTTGCTGCATTATTACACAAGGAGGTTTATTTTGAGAATGGAACTATATGAAGTGCTAAAAGGAAGGCGGAGTATTCGCAAATATACTGAAGATTCAGTTTCCGGTGAGGTGCTGCAGAAACTTTTAAATGCTGCTCGTATCGCCCCCTCGTGGAGCAACAAGCAGTGCTGGCGCTTTATCATTGTGCGCGAACAGTCTATTAAAGATAAGTTATCCACCTCCATGCCCGAGGGAAACCCTTGCAAAAAGGCGGTTGCCGGAGCTCCTGTTGTGATCGTTCTATGCG
Source organism: uncultured Syntrophomonadaceae bacterium (assembly GCA_964464625.1). GTDB lineage: Bacteria > Bacillota > Dethiobacteria > DTU022 > DTU022 > JAAZIN01. The sequence continues at coordinate 3,350 of CAYXKD010000001.1, read as the reverse complement.
CTAATCCGGGAGAGTCGGGCGTGCAGGACGGCAAAGAATACTATCTCCTTGACGCCGGCCTGGCCATGCAGCAGCTCATGCTGGCTGCCCATACCGAAGGCCTTGGCACTTGCTGGGTGGCCTTGTTTGAAGAGGCTGTTGCCCGCGCCGCCTGCGGGGTTCCCGAGCCCTATCGTATTGTCGCCATGACCCCCCTGGGCGTACCGGCACGCCATCCTTCTCCCCGCCCTCGCAAAGATTTGAGTGAAATTGTCTATGCCGAAAAATGGGGAGCTTCATTGGAAACGGTCTGAAAGGGAGGCAGTACTATCATGGATGAGGTTCTTAAATTTTTAGAAAAAAATGCTCCATTTTACCTGGCCACCATTGACGGTGGCAGGCCGAAGGTTCGGCCCTTCGGTTTTGTCATGGACCACGAGGGCAAACTCTGGTTTTGTACGAACAACCGGAAAGAGGTTTACAGACAGTTGCAGGCCAATCCCTGCCTGGAGATAAGCGCCACATCCCCTGATAAAAAATGGGTCCGCTTGCGGGGGAAAGCCCGGTTCCAGACCACACCGGTTGTTAAGGCCAGAGCCCTGGAGTTGATGCCCGGCCTAAAGAAGATCTACTCGGTGGATGATCATATCTTTGAGTTATTTTACATTGAAGAGGGGGAAGCCGTTTTCAGCAAGATGACGGGCGAACCCATCAAAACTGTCAGGTTTTAGGAAGCCCATTCTCTCCGTGTCTGTTGATCAACCAGTTGTGAGCCCATTTCCACATCTCCCCCAGGAAAAGGGGGCTGGCTGAAAGAACAGCCACGTAGAACCATGCCTCCGCATTCAGCGGGACGACGTGGAAAATAGCGGCGGCAGCGGGGATCAGAAGAACTGCCATCTGTAGCACTGCTGAGAGAAGCACCGCTCCCAGCAAAGGGCGGTTGGCAAAAAAACTGCGGCCGACGACGGAGTGGTGCAGGGAGCGGAAGTTAAAAACGTGAACCAGTTGGCTTAGAGCCAGAGTGGCAAAAGCCATGGTTCTCCCCTTTTCAACTGATTCACCTGCACCCAGTGAAAATGCAATTAGCGTGATCAGGCCGATAAGCATTCCGTAAGCAGCCAATGTGCGCAGTGATGGGGCATCAAAAAGGCCGCTTCGGGGGTTGCGCGGCGGACGGCGCATCATGTCGCCTTCCTTGGGGTCGACCCCCAGGGCCAGTGCAGGCAGGCTGTCGGTAATCAGGTTGATCCAGAGAATCTGTATGGGCAGCAGGGGCAGAGGCCAGCCCAGAAGGATTGCGGCAAAGATGGTGATGATCTCGCCGGCGTTACAGGAGAGTAGAAAATAAATTGCTTTCCTGATATTCTCGTAGATCACCCGTCCCTCTTCAACGGCGTGCACGATAGTGGCGAAATTATCATCGGCCAGGACCATCTCAGCGGCCTCTTTGGCCACAGCGGTGCCGCTCCGGCCCATGGCAGTACCAATATCGGCCCCTTTTAAAGCCGGGGCATCGTTGACCCCGTCGCCGGTCATGGCAGCGATTTCTCCTTGAGATTTTAACGCATTGACAATGCGCACCTTGTGTTCCGGCGCCACCCGGGCGAAAACCTTCAGAACATGCACCCTGGAGGCCAGCTCTTCATCACTGAGCTGTTCTATCTCCCGGCCGGTGATAATCTCCTCTTTCTTTGAAGCCAGACCCAGTTCCATGGCAATAGCCAGGGCTGTCTCCGCATGGTCGCCGGTGATCATCTTCACGTCGATCCCTGCGCCCCGGCAGGTTTTAATGGCCTCCCTGGCCTCGGGGCGGGGAGGATCGATCATCCCCAAGAATCCTGCGAAGATCAATTCCTGCTCCGCTTCTCCGGCCGGCAGATCCGGATCGCCGGGCAAAGGGCGGAAAGCGAATCCCAGCACTCGCAAAGCGCCCCTGGCCATCTCCTGATTGAGAGTAAGCAGTTCCTCTTTTTTTGGGGCAGTCAACTCCTGCAGCCCTCCGGGGGTTAACTGGTAACGGCATCGCTCCAGGACCAGATCGGGTGCTCCCTTTGTCAGAAGCCAGCTCTTTTTCTCCTTTAGCTCCTCCCAGGGTAGATCAAACTCGCCCTGGTGCACCGTGCTCATCAACTTGCGCACTGCATCAAAGGGATATTCATAAATTCGAGGCAGCGCCGCCGTCAACTGTTTGTGGTTCAGGCCGGCTTTTACAGCGGCTGTGATCAGTGCCCCTTCGGTGGGATCGCCCATTACCCTGAGCAGCCCATCCTCTTCAATAAGGCGGGCGTTATTGTTCAGCATGCCGATGGCGAGAAGAAGGCGCAGGTTCTGATCCTGCTGAAGGTCGACGGGCTGTCCATTGCGCATAAATTCACCCGTATTCTTATAGCCCTCACCGGTAACCCTGATCATCCCGCTGCCGTAATCGGCCTGGCGGACGGTCATTTCATTTTGAGTCAGAGTCCCCGTTTTATCCGAACAGATCACCGTAGCTGCGCCCAGTGTCTCCACTGCGGGCAGCTTGCGGATGATGGCCTGCTGCCGGGCCATGCGCTGCACTCCCAGGGCCAAAACGATGGTGATGATCGCCGGCAGCCCCTCGGGGATGGCGGCTACGGCCAGGCTGACAGAAGTAAGAAACATGGGCATGATGTCATGTCCCCGCAGAAGGCCGAGGATAAAAATCAGGGCGCAGAGCAAGAGAGCGAGCAGTCCCAGCCGCCTGCCGAACTGGTCCAGCTTTTTCTGCAGCGGGGTTTTTTCCAGAGGTGCAGCCTGGATCATCCCGGCGATATGACCGATTTCAGTGTTCATTCCCGTGGCGGTGACCAGGGCCCGTCCCCGCCCACCCGTTGCCAGTGTTCCCATATGGACCATATTTTGCTGCTCGGCCAGCGGAAGCGTTTCCGCGGGGACAAAGGCAGCCTCTTTTTCCACAGGAACAGATTCGCCTGTCAAGGCTGACTCGTCCACAGAGAGATTGGCTGCCTTAACAAGGCGTCCGTCGGCCGGGATATAATCCCCGGCCTCCAGCACAACCAGATCACCGGGAACAAGCTCACGGGCTGGAACCTCAAAAACAGCGCTTTCACGGATTACCCTTGCGGTAGGCGCACTCAACGTTTTTAGCGCAGCCAGCGATCTTTCGGCTTTGAACTCCTGGATTACCCCCAAAACGGCATTGAGTATAACTATAGCCAGTATAACTACGGCGTCGGTTGTTTCCCTGATGACCAGAGAAACCAGTGCAGCAGCTAAAAGCAATAAAACAAGGAATTCCTTGAACTGAGCAAGGAACATTCCCCAGATGGTCATTCCTTTCTGTTCTTGAAGTTCGTTAAATCCGTACTCTTTTTGTCTCTGATCTA